>JAEUVK010000080.1 GCA_016787135.1 Chitinophagaceae bacterium
CCTTCTTTTTCGATATGCTTGCAGGTGTCCAGTACAGCTTTGTGCTCGATATTGCAGGTGATGATATGATTGCCTTTGCTCGCATACATTTCGAATACACCTTTGATGGCCAGGTTATCGCCTTCTGTAGCGCCGGAGGTAAAGATGATCTCTTTGGCGTCTGCACCGATCAGTTTGGCTACCTGTTCACGGGCATAATCAACAGCCTCTTCTGCCTGCCAGCCAAAAGGATGGTTACGGCTGGCTGCATTACCGAAATTGTTGGTGAAATAGGGTATCATGGCCTCAACAACTCTTGGGTCGCAGGGTGTAGTCGCATTATGGTCCAGGTAAATAGGAAAATTCAGCATAAATTCTTACTTGTTCTTAATTGTAGCTTTAAAACACGAAATTAGCCCAAAAGGTTCTATTTCCAGAGGCCTTTTTGGGCTTAAAAGCTAATTTTACCAAAATCGGAAACCCTGATTCAAACACTTGTTATGCAAAAGGTTGAACACATCGGTATCGCTGTAAAAAGTTTGTCGGTTGCCATCCCTATTTTCGAAAAACTCCTGCATGCTTCGTGCTATAAAACAGAGGGGGTAGATTCAGAAAAAGTGAACACTGCTTTCTTCCGGAGTGGTGAAACAAAGATCGAATTACTGGAAAGCACAGACCCGGAAGGGGTGATTGCTAAATTCATTGAGAAAAAGGGAGAAGGCCTTCATCATATTGCCTTTGATGTAAAGGATATCAGTGTGGAAATGGAACGCCTGAAAAAAGAAGGCTTTGTATTACTGAATGAAATACCCAAACAGGGTGCTGATAATAAGTTGGTCTGCTTCCTTCACCCAAAACACACAAATGGCGTACTAATAGAATTGTGCATGGAAAGAAAATGACAATTTACTTACTCCGGTAATGATTCATCCAGTCCATTCCCGCCTACAAGAGAGTCCGAATTAACTATGCCCATTTTTTCTACGGCTAACTGAGCCGCTATTTGCGATGCATCTTTTTTATTAAACGCCCTGCCTTCAGCGATCTTTTTTCCGTCAATCACCGCGGCTATGGTAAACAGACGGCGGCCGTTCTCCAGTCTTTCGTTGATGGTCTCAAACTCCAGGACCTTGCCATTCTTATTGGCCCACCCATAAAGCTTGTTCTTATGATTGATCTCCAGTATCTCAAGATCATCCATGAACATATGGGGCAGAATGATGCTTTTTAATACCCATTTGCTGGTCTTTTTATAACCAAAATCAAGGTAAATAGCACCAACCAGCGCCTCTAAAGTATTGCCAAAGATCTGGCTCACTTTTAAAGAGCCGTCCATTTTGTTATAGAGAGTTACTTTTTTTAACCCCATCCGTACGGCAATGTCATTCAACTGCTGCCGGTTGACCATTTTGCTGCGCATTTCGGTCAGGAAACCCTCTTCTTTGTAAGGATAACGTTTAAAAAGATAGTCTGCTATCAGGGCGCTAAGGATAGCATCTCCGAGATATTCGAGCCGCTCATTATTTTCATCTGCGCCTTCGCGGACGGAACGATGTGTCAGGGCCGTTTTATAAAGGGAGATATTACGGGGCTCAAAGCCTAAAATATTCTTCAGTTCCTTTTTAAAGGTCGAGCCGGAATGTTTCTTAAAAAGGTTGGTCAGGAAATCCACAGAAGTAAGCTACGAAAAAAATTTCAAAGGTTTAAAATGTCAGCTATACCGGGTGTTTCAGCCTTTAAATTTTTTGACAATGACACAGGCATTATGACCCCCAAAGCCGAATGTATTACTCAGGGCGGCGTTCACTGTCCGCTTCTGTGCTTTGTTGAAAGTAAAATTCAGTTTAGGGTCAAGATCAGGATCGTCTGTAAAATGATTGATAGTAGGAGGAACTATATCGTGTACCACTGACTGAATACACGCAATAGCTTCAATAACACCCGCCGCTCCAAGACAATGACCGGTCATACTCTTGGTAGCGCTTATATTCAAAGTATAAGCATGGTCCCCGAAGACATGCAATATAGCTTTGGTCTCAGCAATATCTCCCAGTGGTGTAGAGGTGCCGTGAGTATTTATATAATCCACCTCTTCCGGTTTCATTCCCGCATCCTCCAATGCTGCCAGCATTACATTCTTGGCCCCAAGTCCTTCGGGATGGGGTGCAGTAATATGATGGGCATCAGCAGTGGCTCCGCCACCTACTATTTCACAATATATTTTTGCCCCCCTTGCTTTTGCATGTTCCAGCTCTTCTAAAACCAACACACCGGCCGCTTCTCCCATTACAAACCCATCCCTGTCTTTATCATAAGGACGGCTGGCCGTTTTGGGGTCATCATTTCTTTCACTCATTGCTTTCATGGCATTAAACCCGCCTACACCAGCCTCGCTAATCACCGCTTCGCTTCCACCGGAAAGAATGATATCCGCTTTGCCAAGTCGCAATAAGTTATAGGCTTCTATCAATGCATTGGTACTGCTGGCGCAGGCACTGACGACTGCGAAGTTGGGCCCCCGAAGATTATGACGCATGCTAATCTGGCCGGCAGCTATATCCAATATCATCTTGGGAATGAAAAACGGATTGAACCTGGGGGTACCATCCCCTTTGGCAAAGTCGGTCACTTCATGCTGAAAGGTGATCAAACCACCGATACCGCTGGCAAAAACAACCCCTACCCTGTCAGGATTGATGTTATCCTTGTTCAATCCCGCATCGGTCATAGCCTGATCACTTGCCACCAAAGCAAACTGCGTGAACCGGTCGATCTTTCTGGCTTCTTTTTTATCTAAATGCTGAACAGGATCGAAGTTCTTTACCTCGCAGGCAAATTTTGTCCGGAACTTACCGGCATCAAACTGCGTGATCATATCAGCACCCGAAACTCCATTGATCAACCCGGTCCAATAATCATTCACTGTATTGCCCAGAGGTGTCAATGCGCCCATGCCGGTAACAACCACTCGTTTAAGTTCCATATTGCCAGTCGTATTCGTTGTTAAGATAAAACCGCCTTCCCTGTAAAGAACAGCCGGAAGGCGGAGTTTATTTATTCCCTGTCTGCCATGAGGCAGGCATTCCATTCCGTCCATTGAATCTGAACGGGACTATATGCATTATTTAGCATGTTCTTCCAGATAAGAAACAGCCTGACCAACTGTAGTGATGGTCTCTGCCTGCTCATCAGGAATAGAGATATTGAATTCTTTTTCGAATTCCATGATGAGTTCAACCGTATCGAGTGAATCGGCTCCGAGATCATTGGTGAAAGAAGCTTCATTGGTAACTTCTGCTTCGTCAACCCCTAATTTGTCAACGATGATCTTTTTAACTCTTGATGCAATGTCTGACATGTCGTATTAAATTTAGTTATTGGGTGCAAAAATATACTTTTTGAGTAAATCAACATCTTAAACCCGATTTTTTCCCTTTTTATGCCAATTCCCTGTAAACGAGTTCATAAGAGCCGGCGACCTGTATTTGATCAGGGCAAAATTATAAATGCGAACGGTTGGCTGTATGAAAGGTTCTTTGTAATTTGAAACCCTTCCAACACTACTCCAATTATAGAATGGCATTAAAAATCATAGATCATGGCACGGATGAGTACCGCCAAATGGTAAAGCTGCGGGACGATATCCTGCGCAAACCTCTTGGACTTGGATTTACACCCGAAGAACTGGAAGCTGAAAAGGACAACATGCTGATTGCCGCATTTGAGGAAGACAGGATTCTGGGTTGTTGTATGCTGCTGGAAGAATCTCCCGGCACTGTGCGCCTCCGGCAAATGGCGGTATTGAATGACCTGCAGGGAAAAGGTATTGGCAGAGCTCTAATGCATTTTGCTGAAAATATTGCCCGTGACCGTGGCTTTAAGATACTTCGTATGCATGCCCGTGCAAATGCCTTAGGCTTTTATGAAAAAATGGGTTACAAAGTTAAAAGCGAGCGGTTCACCGAAGTAACGATCCCGCATTTCGTGATGGAAAAACAATTGTAGGCAACTGCGAATGGCCAATAAGACAGACACCAGTACATCCATTCCCATTAGTAAGTCACTTTTTGATTTTCTTCTTCAGCAACTGGCGCAGTTCAAACACTTCATCTTTATCCCTGCACCCACTCTTGGGCACCAGGAAAAAAGAGCGGCTGTCAAAATACAAATGAAAGAAATGAGGGCTTTCCAAAAAAGTGCTTACTGCTTTCCATGGCCACTTGCGTGACCCGTTCGCATGGGCCAATGTAAAATCCTCCTCATCAAAATGCATAGTGAAACTATGCTGAAAGGTTTCCGCCCGGCGATAAACCACCCCGGGAAGTATGAACCAGAAACTGACCATCAGTACCAGCCATAATCCTGAGCTTACCAGAAAAGCTACCGGTGTTATTTTCCCTATTGCATATAAAGTGACAGACGCAATGGCAAAAACATTTACAACGATCAGCATGGTCTTTATCTCAGGCCGGCTGATAAAATGATACCGCAATGCCTGCAATACCTGCTTTTTATCATATGCAAAACTTATCGTCATGTCAGAGGAGAAAATTAATTACACTTACGTTTTATGAAAATAAGGAGCTGGTGCAAACCTACAATCTATTTAAGAATGATACGCTTCTGTAAATAAAAAACCGGGCTCATTCAATTGAACCCGGTCTTCCTGTTATAATATCAATTAATTCAATTCAAAATCTATTCATTTGATCCCGTAGCAGGTATATTAAACATAGAAGCCACCTGGCTATATGACATTCTCTTCAGCTGATCAACTGTATATCCTGCTGCTGCACCGCTCATAACTCTTCCGCCGGCCACTGTACCCGGTATGATCACATACCTGAATGAATAAGAAGCGTTGAGCGCAACACCTGTAGTGGCATTGAGAAACCCGTTGTAATAAACTATTCTGCCAACAACAGGAATAAAGCCAACCTGCAAAGCATTAGGGCTGGCAGGGATAATAAAGGGCAGCAAATAAGGGCCTACACCCGGATTGGTCGTCAAAGCCAGATAAGACAGAACAACACCCTGATCCAGGTGTGCTTGTGTAATTGCCGCTACTCTGTTAGCTCTTTTTACTGTTCCGAGGTTGGTCATTGTAGAATCACCCCAGTTAGCCGTTGCAAAAGAAAACCAGCTGGAATAAATCACTGAACTGCCGGCAGGACCAGCAGGACCAGCAGGACCTGTAGCTCCCGTAGCACCAGGCGTTCCCGGAGGGCCTTGCGCACCTGTAGCGCCAACAGGACCTTCAGGGCCTTCTTTTGTGCAATTGACCATAATGAATGCAATAGCGAACAGGGAAAGGGAAAGAAGTCTCAACTTTCTCATAATAGTAGTTTTGGCAGTTAAATTAGTTTCTTTAAAGTGAACGGGGATGTCCGTTTATCCAACAGGATTAAAGGTAGGGGAAAATATCTCAATACATCATCGGTTTTTTAAAAAAATTTCAGCCTGCCGTGTTTTTGCGATACAGGTATCAACCGCTACATTTGTTTCAGTTACAAACCATTTATATGCTGCGATCCGTTTTGTTTTTTACCGTCCTGTTCTTCTTTGCATCACCGGCAACCTCCCAGTTTGCTAAAGGCACAAGAATGGCAGGTGCGTCCGTTGCAAGTATTCTTGCCAATTCAGGAAAAACAGAACAAACAGTGACTTCTATAGGCAGTACCACCGGGAAGGTATCCGGGTATGAAGTGGCCATCACCCCTTCTTTTGGCTGGTTTATCACTGAGAAGACAGTAGCAGGCTTTACTTTTAATTTTAACCCCTCTTCTGAAAAAATAACCTTTGAGGAAAACGGGAGTGTATATCAAAAGGATAAATCACGCAAATTCAATTTAGCTATCGGCGGTTTTGCCCGCAACTATTTTAAAGGAGAAGGTTCCTTTCTTCCATTCGGCCAGTTTGGTTTCAGCGCCGGTATGTTTGATGAAAAGGCAGATGGTTTTTTCTATGGCGGTTCAGGGGCCAATGTTTATAAAAGAACGTATGCCGGTAATTCATCCGGTGGTTTTATTGTAAACACAAACCTGGCAGCAGGTTTTACAAAAATGGTCGGTAAGTACACAGGGTTTGATATTTATGCAGGCTATAATTTCTCTTATAGTAAAAGCAAGTATAATAAGAACACGTTTGTTGACCGGGGAATAGACGGGAGTATTGATGAAACAGAAAAGACCGAATACACTTCCAAATACTCCAATCATCGCTTTTTGATCGGGATCGGTTTCCAGGTATTTCTTGAAAAAGGAAAAAAGAAATAGCGCCGCAATAAAAATCCCGGTCGCTTAACCGGGATCCTATTTTATCAGAATGATATTCTTTATTTATTCATCATTTGCTTCGCCTCGATACTCAAAGTGGCATGAGGTACTGCACGAAGGCGGGCTTTATCGATCAATTTTCCTGTGACACGGCAGATGCCATACGTTTTGTTCTCTATCCGCATCATCGCCTTTTCCAAATGATCGATAAAAGTGATCTGGCGACTGGCCATCTGGCTCAGTTGTTCTCTCTCCATACTTACACTTCCATCTTCCATGGTCATATAGCGGGCCTCATCCATATCACCACCTTCATCCCTGCGGGTAATAAGGCCCTGCAGGTATGCCAGTTCTTTCTTGGCAGCGTCTAATTTTTTGGTAATGATCTCTCTGAATTCTGTGAGGTCTGCGTCGGAGTATCTCATAGTAGGGCCGTTTTGTTCGTACATAGGGGTGTCCAATACTGATTTGGTAAATTCCGGTTCATATTTTACCGCACTCTTTGTTGTCGTTTTAGGTATGACAACTTTAGAAGGCTTGGGTGGTTCTTTTTTTATTATTGGCTTAGCGGTCGGCTTTATTGAGACCAACGATTTGGGATCTGCCGCACCACTTTTTTTGGTGGCCACAGGCGGCGGAGCCGGAACAACTGGCTTTGCTTCGGGCTTGTGGGCTGTTTTCACTGCTGGTGCAGGCTTGGCAGCTACCGGCTTCTTTGCCGGTTCAGCTTTCTTGGGCGCTGGCTTAGCAGCAGGTTTCTTAGGCACAGGTTTATCCTTTTTTTTAGGTGCAGCTTTTTTAGCCGCGGGTTTTTTGGCAAGAGGCTTTTTCGCCGCTTTTTTAGGGGCTGGTTTGGCAGCAGGCTTTTTAGGAGCCGGTTTTTTCTTATTAGCCATACAATTAGCCTTTTTTTGAAACAATCACTTTTAGCAAAACATCGTTAATATATATCTCAGTTCCACCGGGTAAATCGGATACTATTTCAAGCTTATCGGCCAGAATTTCGGCGCAAATATAGTCTTTAAACTGAGCTAAAGAATTTTTCATTCCATTGGCGGCAGCTACTGTTACATCTATCCTGTCTGTCAGTTCAAAGCCCTGGTCTTTACGTATTTTTTGTATCCTGTTCACGAACTCGCGGGCATTTCCTTCGGCCTCCAGATCGGGCGTCACTGTTACATCCAGCGCCACTGTCAGGCTTCCTTTATTGGCTACTGTCCATCCCGGGATATCCTCACTGCTTATTTCTACCTCGGTAATCTGCAACATTACGGGTTCGCCATCAATTGACAAACAATATTGACCCTCTTTTTCCAGTTTCGCAATGTCTTCCTGGCCGAATTGTGCCAAAGCTGTGGATACTGCTTTCATCTTCGGACCGAGTTTTTTACCCAATGCAACAAAGTTCGGTTTGATCTTCTTCCTGATAAATGTATTATCAGGGTTCAGGTATTCGATCTCCTTTACATTTACTTCTGCTTTGACCAGGTCTTCCACTTTTACCAATTGCTCCTTCATCGAAGGATTCAACACAGGTATCAGTACCTTCTGCAATGGCTGGCGCACTTTTATATTTACTTTCTTCCTTAACGAAAGGATCAATGAAGAGGCGTCCTGGGCCAGTTGCATTCTTTCTTCCAGGAGTTCATCAATCGCCGATCCGTCGGCAACCGGGAAATCAGCATGATGAACTGATCCGGCTTTAAAGCGGTTGGTGACAGCTTCCAGGTTTTGGAAAACAGCATCGCTGAAGAAAGGCGATATTGGCGCAATAAGTCTTACTACTGTTTCGAGACATTCATACAATGTCTGGTAAGCGCAGATCTTATCCTGTTCATATTCTCCTTTCCAGAACCGGCGCCTGCATAATCTGACATACCAGTTGCTTAAATGTTCATCCACAAAATCCTCGATCAAACGGCCAGCTTGTGTCGGCTCATAATCATCCATGTATTCATTTACCCTCTTCACCAAAGTATTTAATGAAGAAAGTATCCAGCGGTCGATCTCCGGTCTGTCTTTTACAGGAACATATTGCTCTCCGAAGGCAAAACCATCTACATTGGCATACAGGGCGAAGAACTGGTAAGTATTGTATAATGTACCAAAGAACTTTCGCTGCACTTCTTTGATGCCTTCCAGGTCAAACTTCATGTTTTCCCATGGCGAAGCATTGGTGACGAGATACCAGCGGGTAGCATCAGCTCCGAATGTTTCAATAGTTTTGAACGGGTCCACCACATTACCGAGGCGCTTACTCATCTTGTTACCATTCTTATCCAGTACCAGTCCGTTCGATACACAGGTTTTATAGGCCACGCTGTCAAACAGCATGGCTGCAATAGCATGAAGCGTATAGAACCACCCTCTTGTCTGGTCAACACCTTCAGCAATAAAATCGGCCGGGAATGATTGTTTGAAAGTTTCTTTATTCTCAAAAGGAAAATGCCATTGGGCATAAGGCATAGCGCCGGAATCAAACCACACGTCGATCAGATCAGAAACACGCTTCATCGGTTTACCTGATTTGCTTACGAGTGTGATCTCGTCAACATACGGTTTGTGTAAATCCAGATTGTCAGTTGTGAGTCGTGAGTTGTGAGTACCCAAGGTTTCATCCGCCTTTTTTGCACCCGCTCTTAACTCTTCGATACTTCCAATACAAACTTCTTCTTCGCCATCTTCTGTTCTCCAGACCGGCAGTGGTGTTCCCCAGAAACGGCTGCGGCTTAAATTCCAGTCCACCATATTCTCCAACCAGTTGCCGAATCTTCCTTCACCAGTTGATTTCGGTTTCCAGTTAATGGTCCTGTTTAATTCAACCATTCTGTCCTTTACCGCCGTGGTCTTAATGAACCATGCATCCAAAGGGTAATACAAAACAGGTTTATCTGTTCTCCAGCAATGCGGGTAGCTGTGCTCGTATTTCTCTACTTTAAAAGCCCTGTTCTCTTTTTTCAGTTTCACCGCTATGTCCACATTCACGTCAACATAGTTCGGGTCGTCCTTATAATTTTTTACATACCGGTTGCTGAACTCGCCCAATCCATCAACAAATTTCCCCTGTTTGTCCACCATCGTCAATATGCCGATGTTATACTTCTTCCCAACTTTAAAGTCATCGGCCCCAAATGCAGGAGCTGTATGCACGATACCTGTACCATCCTCTGTTGTTACAAATGTATCAACCAATACACGGAACGGATCACCACCGGCATGGACAGGACTATTGGCTTCATAAGGAAGCAACTGTTCATACCTGCATTCTTCTATCTGCGAACCTTTGAACTCAGTTACTATCTTCCAGGGGAGGATCTTTGTTTCTTCATTATACCCATCAAAGTCTCCCTCCTTTCCTTCTTCTTTAAAATATTTACCCAGCAATGCTTTTGCCAATACAACATTTACCGGTAAATGAGTGTAAGGATTGAACGTTTTTACCAGTACATAGTCAATATTCGCTCCTACCGTCAATCCAAGATTGGAAGGAAGCGTCCAGGGGGTGGTCGTCCATGCCAAAAAGAAAACTTCATCCCCATGTACGGCATCGTGTAAGAATTTACTTTTACCATCCTGCACCGCACGGAACATCGCCACCGCACTTGTATCTTTTACATCTTTATACGTTCCCGGCTGGTTCAGTTCATGTGAACTCAACCCCGTTCCTGCAGCCGGAGAATAAGGCTGGATGCTGACACTTTCGTACAACAATCCCTTTTTATACAACTCACTCAGCAGCCACCATAGTGTTTCAATGTATTCATTCTTAAAAGTGATATAAGGATCATTGAGGTCAACCCAATAACCCATCTTACGGGTAATATCATCCCACTTGTCCTTATATCTCAATACCGCTTCGCGGCATTTCTGGTTATACTCTTCTACGGAAATTTTTTTACCAATATCTTCTTTGGTGATGCCTAATTCTTTTTCCACCCCCAGTTCGATCGGCAATCCATGTGTATCCCACCCTCCTTTTCTCTTCACCTGGAAACCTTTCATGGTCTTGTAGCGGCAGACCAGGTCTTTTAAAGTACGGGATATAACATGGTGAATGCCCGGCATACCATTGGCACTGGGCGGTCCTTCATAGAACACGAAATGCTTTGCTCCTTCACGCAAAGACACGCTTTTTTCAAACGCCTGTTTTTCAGACCATTTGGCCAGAACTTCTTGTTCTATTGCCGGTAAATTCAACCCGGAAAATTCCCTGTATTTAGCTGCCATAACCCTTTTCCTGTCTCATTTTTAAGGGGGCAAAGGTACGGGAAAACAGGGCCATGCAAAAGGAAAGAAAGGAAGAATTAAAGTGTTTGTGAGCCGGTCTTACTGCATTTTCTTACTGCGGATCCTGCTCATTGTTTCTATGGTCATACCGAGATAAGAAGCAATATACTTCAATGGTATCCGGTTGGCCAGGCCACCTTTGGTATCCAGAAAATGACGATACCTTTTGGTAGCATTGGGGATGCGGCAGATAAAGGCCCTTTCTTCAGCGTCTTTATAATACTGTTCAAGGAGTTTACGCCCTACTACATTCATTTCAATGAAATTATCGTACAAATATTGCAAGGCTGCAAAATCCGCCACTACCAGGTCGCAATCTTCGATCGCCTGTATGTATTCCAGCGAAGGTTCCATTAAATTCAGCCCGCGGATGGAGGTGACCATTTCATTCTCCGCGGTAATCCAGGTGGTCACTTCCTTTGGCCCGTCTTTGATATACCCCCTGATGACCCCGCTACGGATAAAATAAAGATGCTGGCATACTTCCCCGGCTTTTAGCAGAAAGGTTCCCTTAGAAACCCTTTTGGGGTATGAATGCTGACTGATATACCTGACCGCTTCTTCCCTTATAGGATAGATCTGCCTGACAAAACTGGCCAGGGGCGACTCCCCTCCGGTTTTATACCATATATCCTCTGTATTCTTTCTTGTTGTACTATTCATCAACCATAAAAATATTATCAAAAGATAAAAAAACCTCTCTTTTGAGAGGTTTTTGTGCAGAAGTAATGGAAAATACCCACCAGTGGGTATCGGCAGGCACGGTTTACTTTATCAGGAAAACAGCAATGATTTTATTGATCTGTGCCTCTGTTTCTGTTGGTTTGATCTTTCCGGCAGTAAAGTCTTTTGCCAGTTCCATCAGGTACTCATGCAGCATCCTGCCTTCAACCTTATTGTGCAGTTGTATGGAGTTGTGAGTATTGAGATAACCGGCCCAGGCCTTTCTGACAGCCGCCCAATAGTCCCTGGTCTTTTCCCAATACTCGTTGGCTGCAGCGCATTCTTTATCGTTCAGCCTTTTATAACTATTGATCCCTTTTTCTTCGACCAGCAACTGATCAACTCCATTTCTACGAATGATCTTTTGATTGTCCTGCTCATGTATATAGCCACTGTCTGTTAAGTTTAAGCGGTTCGTACGCTTCAAAATATTATAATCATTGCGAACTGAATATTCCCTTCTCGGAAGCGGAGCATCCGCCGTGCTTTGCCAGATGATCTTTCCATCGAGGCTCACGAACTGGCTGTAGCCCTGGTAACGGGGCTCATCGCTTACTTCCCATACGGTTTGTGTCCACTTGCCTTTTACTTGTTCAGCCGGAATAACTTCTTTGACCCATTTCCTGTCCCCCGTATATTTCCAGATCACCGGGTTTTCATAGGTCCATTCTTCCCGCCAGTGTTTTACCACTACTGTTGGCGAAACCACCAGCAAATGCTGAATGACGATTTTTCTATCGGTTACTTCAATGGGTAATGCCAGCTCTGCAGTTCCGCCTGTTTCTTCCCTGTCATGATATTTATATGCCGGGTCAGGAGAAAAGGTTTCTGCATATTTGAAATTGACTTCAAAACACCCGCACAACTTATCGATGACCTCTTTGTCTTTCGATGCCTGGGCATTCATAATTATGCAGGCACCAATTGTTGTGATCAGTGACAGAATTTTTTTCATGTGGATCTATATTTTGCTGACAAAACAACGATCCGGGCATGACTGTGACCTTCGCAAAAAGAAAAACCGGTTTACGGGAAAAGAAAAAAGGTTGCTCTTGTGAACAACCTTTTCAACTATGATTAAAAACTATTTTACCCTTTCCTCACCAGTACAGATTCAAAGGCAGGATATCCTCTCTCCCCGTTTTGAGTCAGGGCAGTAAACCGAACCTTATAGTAATTGTTGTCGCCATCTTTGATGATGTAATAACGGTCGGCCCTTACAGCAGGCTGCGTGGTAGGCCCGCCCCCTGAACGCCAGTCGGAACCAATTGTAGCCTGTAATGAAGAAAAGGTCAGCCCGTTAAGATCAGCTTCAGAAAAATCAGCAAAAGCTTTGGTAGTTGTCATCACCTTTACCACCTGCACATTCCTGTTTTGTATAATAATATCCTGGAAAAGGTAAGGTACTTCGCCGGTACCAAAATTGGTGACATTTGAAAAATAGGTCCATGCCAGGTCCCATTTCTTTTTCTCCGGCTCTATGTTCACAGCGCCATTATCAAATGAAATATACTTGAAAAAATAAGCTTCATCTTTTGCAATACTGATCTGCTGGAAAGTGGTAGCTGCGATGTCTGCGTATTGCAGGGTGTAGCCGCCGGATGCATTTCGAATGACCCTTATCTTTTTCCATCCCCGTGCAGGAGCCGGGCTTCCCGGACCATTTCCGCGGTTCACGATATATACTTTGTTATCGGCATCTGCGGCGCTGATCGCAGCAATAGCAGTCCTTGTCAGGTCGCCATTGGGATAATCTATATAAGGTAATGAAATGGTAGTGGGTGCAAATTGGTTAAAGGCTACTTCCGAAGAAAAACCAACTGTATCTGCAGCGGTCACTTGTGTAAGGTCATTCTTGCCGACCTGTTTGGCCATCATTGCTGATGAAGAATTGAGTATTACCCGAAAATCATCAGCGCCGGTATAAAAACCGAGGTCCCAGTTATTGCGGTTAACGGCAGTTTGCCTGTTTGCGCTCAGGTCAATGAACACTTTGTTAGGGAATAAAACGCCGCCGCCGTTAACAGTAAGACCTGCATTGGTAGCCACCAGCTCCGCAAAATCCAGGGTAAATTGTTTGGTAAGCCCGATATAAACCGGCGCTCCGGAACTAAAAATATCAAAAACGATCTTTTCATCGCCATCGAACAGAACGCCGCTGTTTTTATTTACCGTGAAAGATGTCTCGTTAGAACCGGATGGAATGGTCACTGTCAGTTTACCAGCAGCCGCGGCCGGGGTAGTCGTGTAATCCGTTCCATATATCACATCCAGTTCGGAAAGATTGACCGTAACGGGTATATCCCTGTCCGCAGGCCTTGAAAGGATCAGTCTTACATTGATAGAGTTTTCAGAAGCAGTGATACCCTGTGCGGCAGTTTCAAACACGACGAGGTTGTCGGCAGCTACGGCATCTCTTTTACGGCATCCCGTCGCCAGTGACATTGCGGCCAGCGCTACGACTGAGAAGTATATTAATTTCTGTTTCATTGTCTGGTATATTTGATCGTGTGATTGATTAAATTGATAAATTATTTGCTGTTCCAGTTAAAGATCAGCGAAGCGAAGTAAGAGCGGCCGGTAGCTACATTCAACCCGCCATTAGAATGTATTCCTCCTGAAACAAAACTGCTGTTGATACGATCCACATCAAATAAGTTGCGCACACCGGCATTAAAAGCCAAATAAGAAAACAGCTTTTTATTCAGCGTAAGATCAGCCATATGATAGCCATCCTGTTCAGATAACACTACGTCAGTTCCGCTCATCACATAGCGTGGACGTTTCCCGGTGAATTTGTAAAACAGGTTAAGATCAAGACCGATACGGGTAAATGAATAACTCACCAATGCATTGGCCTCAGCCGACCATACCTGCAGTGGCAAATCCTTATCATTTTCATATAGGTCATTATTAAAACCGGCATAAGCAGCACCGGCAGAAATGCTCCATCGATTATGCTTGATACCAGCAGTCAGGTTGACGCCTGATGTTTTGCTGCTGTAAAGGTTATACAGTCTGGCATCATTGGTTCCTTGCTCATACACATAGTCGATCAGGTTTTTGACATCATTGTAATATCCGCCTGCCTGCACGGTCCATATAAAATTGTTCTCCGTCTTCTTTCTAAGGTTCACTGTACCAGTGAAACTATTAGAAGTCTCTGCTTTCAGATCAGGGTTACCCTGCACGTTGTGATTGGCGTCCACAAAATCAAAATACAGTTCACGCAATGAGGGCGAACGGAAACCACGGGCATAAGACAACCGGAGGTCAATATCTTTCGTGATCACGAATTTTGTATTAACAGAGGGGATCACCGGCGGCGCATCATACACAGAGTTTTTAATGAACCGGAGACCAGGGCGGATATTGATCTTTGATGATGGTGTGATCTCTGAAGTAATAAAGAATGCATAGTCGTTCACCCTGTTTGAACCGCTTTTCAGTCTCTCTCCCTTTCCTTTATCTATATTGATATCTACTCCCGGCTGGAAACTGAACGCATCAGATAACTTATATAAACCCGTTCCGCGGAAAGTAAACCCGGTAAAATCAACTACCGACTGGCGGCCCTCACCCGCATCTAAATTCACCGTGCCTGTTTTCTTACTTACGGTAGTGGAGAAAACCTGGCGGCTGTAATCGGAATAAGACGACTGGACCTGGAAGGATAGGCGATTGCTGGCAAAATAAGAACCTTGCAACTGGTGCATCACTCTTTGTGAAAGATACTCCTGGTCATACGCTAATGTATCGCCGGAAAAGCGATCGGCAAACGGAGAGAAGTTGGCCGGGTTGGTGATCACTTCATCCAATCCGTCAATACGGTAACGAAGATTGAGCTTTCCATTCGTATAGCCGATAAAACCATTGGCGAGGCGCTGGTCTTTTTTATGCCATACAAGCTCCCTGCCGATAGCAGTATCTTTCCACCCGCCAAAATAGTTATGAGCAAATGAGCCTCCCGCTTCCCAGTTCTTTTGCCTCCAGCTTAGTCCCACTTGTTGATTATGGATACCTTGTTTGATACCATACTCGCTTCCTACAGATTCTTCATGAAGCCTTGCAGTAACAGATAGTTTTGAAGGCGCTGCTTTTTTTGTAATGATATTGATCACACCTGCCAATGCATCTGCCCCATAAATAACCGACATAGGCCCTTCCACGATCTCGATACGCTCAATAGAATTCACATCGATCTGGCTGATGTCAAATTCATTGTTCACCCCCTGGCGACCGGTAACGGGGAGGCCGTCAATGAGTATTTTCACATTTTGCCCGCTCAGGCCAAGCATGCTGATAGCAGATCCACCGGTGGCCAGGTCCTGCGAGAAACGCATATTCAGTTCATTTCTCAGAATATCCTGCAGGCGGGTAGCGCCTTGCTTAACTATCCTTTCTTTATTGATGACCCTGACCTGGTAAACAGAATTTTTTACGGACTGGGCTTTGTACTGGCCGGTAACGACCACTTCGCTTAATTCCTTTGCTTTAGTGGTGTCTTCCTGCGCTGCTCCGATAAATACTGACAGTACGATGGCGATGGTGATAGAAATTTTTCTCATAATTTTCAATTGCGGGACAAAGATTGTTCAGACATTGATCAGTTTTATCATGCAATTGTCAGGATAAGAGTCTTCGAAATTGTTTTACAAAAAAATGACAGCTTAGAAGTAGTCAATCATGAGTATCACTGACGAAGGTCATGTTGTTTATAAAAAATAAAAGATAGCAATATCCTCAATCGGCAATATGAATCCCTAACAGGCGTTGGCAGAATGATAGTATTACACCAAGGTCCCGGTTCTTATTACTTTGGCATGTATTGGTTTTACGGTAATTTTATTCAAACGATCACCATGAAGACAGTCTGCTCTTTCCTTCTCTGTTTAATAACGATAATCTCTCTGGCACAAGATGAAGAAGTATGGAAACCCGCCAGCAAGGAAAGCGAGGCCTATCACGAATACAGGATCAAACCCACTATACCGCCGTATGGGCTGGCAAAAGTGAAAGCCCTGATCGCAAGGATCGAAGCAGATGAAGAGGACAGTGAAGTATTGAAGCCTGCAGTCTATAGCTCGTTAACGTTGCGTGAGAAATTCACGTATCACATGATCCATGCAGAATCATATAGCCAGAACTGTGATGCCATGCCACCGATACAGGATGAGCATAAGAAGATATTTGCCTACGTACCTGATGCATTTGATGAGTATAACTGGAGTAAACGACAGATAAACTTTTTCCTTGCCCACCGTGATTCAGTCACCGCATTCATGTCGGAAAGCATCCGCAGGACAAAAAGAGCCGGTGTCAATTTCAAACATGCAATCATTGAAATGAACGCCAAAGAGATGATCCCGCTGCTGATACAAACGTATAACCTCACTAAAAAGGATTACGATATTCTCACTGTATTGATGCAGCTGATGAAGGATAATCAATATGAACCCTTCCTGAAATCAGCTTCGTATAAAAAACTGTACAGCGACAATTCCGATTACCAGTCTTTTCTTCATTACAATAAAGGCAACGAAGATCTGATCATTAAGAGAGCTACAGATTTTTACAATGCATCGAAAAAATAAGCTGACCATTTTACTGATGGCCCTGCTGCCGGTACTATACCTGCGGGCACAGCCCGACAGCGGCTTTGTATTTGTCAAAAAAGGCAGTTATATGGTCGGCAAAAAAGGTCACCTGCTGAATCCCTTGCGGCAGGTAAGCATCCGCGATTTCTATATCGCCCGGACAGAAACCACCAATAGCCAGTTCGAAGCATTCACCAAGGCCACATCATATAAAACAGACGCAGAACGAATGCACAACGCTATGGTGTTTCAGCCAGGTTTGCAAGAGTTTGAATGGATCGAAGACTCAACAGCATACTGGCGATACCCGAACGGCATCAGCCGCGGTGGTATTGAAAACAAAATGGCCCATCCTGTGACCTGTATCAGCTACAGCGATATTCTTGCCTATTGCCGATGGGCAGGTGTTCGTCTTCCTTCATTGGAAGAATGGGAAATAGCGAGCCGGGCCGGGTCTGATGCCGATCATTTCTTTGGGAATGATAAGAACAAAATAAACCAGTATGCTAATATCTGGCATGGCAGGAATCATTTAACAGCCGACAGCAGCGACGGGTATATGTACACATCACCGGTGGGTAGATTCAAACCCAATTCATGGGGATTGTATGATATGTATGGCAATGTATTTGAATTTTGTACCGGCAAGTTGAAAGAGAACGAAAAGAATACCATCGCCCATGCCCGCGGCGGATCCTGGTGGTGCAGTAAGAATGCATGTAGTTTTTTTAATTCGTATGATATCGGCAGGGTAAATATTCATGCCTCATTCAGCAATCAGGGTTTCCGGGCGGTGAAATTGTAAATTTGTCCCCTCAATAATAACCATATGAAAAAGTATGTCTCTATTGCGTTCTTTTTGCTTGCTGCCTTTATTGGCTGGTCACAGGAATTAAATATAATGACCTTTAATATCCGTCTAAACACATCGTCAGATAGTTTGAATGCATGGTCTTACCGGAAAGATAAAGTGGCATCGCAGGTTCTGTTTCACAAAGTACATTTACTGGGAGTACAGGAAGCCCTGCACGACCAGATGCTGGATCTTAAAGAAAGATTGCCTCAATTCAAACATGCAGGCGGTGGCCGTGATGACGGTAAAGAAAAAGGAGAATACTCCGCTATCTTTTATGACACAACAAGGCTGCAACTGCTACAGACAAAAATGTTCTGGCTATCTGAAACCCCGGAAATACCCGGCAGCAAAAGCTGGGATGCTGCAATAACAAGAATGGTGACATGGGTAAAATTCAGCGATAAAAAGACAAAGAAGACATTCTTCGCATTCAATACCCATTTCGATCATATGGGAAAAATAGCCAGGAGAGAAAGTGCAAAGATGGTTTTGAATAAAGTAAAAGAAATTGCCGGCAATACGCCTGCAGTTATTACCGGCGATTTTAATGCGGAGCCGGGAGATGAGCCGATCATGGTGATCATGGACAACAGTAACCCGCTTCATCTGACCGATTCAAAAACTATTTCACAAGCACCGCATTACGGCCCAACCGGAACGTTCAACGCTTTCAAATCAAAAGAAAGGAATGATCAGCCGATAGACTACATCTTCCTGAAAGGAAAATGGAAAGTATTAACCCATGCTACGATCTCGCAGACATGGGAAGGACGTTTCGCTTCCGACCACTTTGCTGTGCTGGCAAGTCTCCGGTTATAATGAGATCAGCGTATCCAATAATAAATTTTTACAAGCGGTAAGCATACGAATGGTTTCGTTCGTAATTTGATCGCCCAAAATGGTTCGCATGAAAAAATTCCTCAGCACTGCCGGATTCATCTTTCTATTCAAGATCATATTTGCACAAGATCCTTCGGCTTATTTTCTTTCCAATCCTTGCCTTACTCCTGATGGGCAAACCGTGATCTTTAGTTATGAAGGCGATCTATGGAAAACGGATGTGAAAGATGGGCATGCAACCAGGCTGACCGGGATGCAGGGTTATGAAACAAATGCAAGGGTATCACCCGATGGTAAATGGATCGCTTTTACAGGAAGGCAATATGGGAATGCTGATCTTTTTCTCATGCCCGTAAACGGGGGTGAAATAAAACAACTCACCTGGCATAGCGGCAGCGATGAGGTCAGTAGTTGGAGCTGGGACTCAAAATATATTTACTTCAACAGTAACCGAATGGGGCAGATCGCCGGGTATAAAGTAGCGGCTGAAGGCGGCACCCCTACCAGGATCTTTGGTACCTATTTTTTTCAATACGATCACAACCTGGCCGAACACCCATCTACCGGCGAAATATTTTTCAGCGATACCTGGGAAAGTAATAACCAGGCACAGCGTAAGCGGTACAAGGGACCCTTCAATCCTGATATCCAATCCTGGAACCTGCAAACAACGCAGTACAAAAAATATACTGACTGGGAAGGGAAGGATTTTGGGATCACGATTGACAGGAATGGCAATATCTATTTTATCTCTGACGAAGCAAATGGCGAATATAACCTTTACACTTTCGACAACGGAAAAAAGAAAGCACTGACGAAATTCTCTGTTTCCATAAAAAACCCTTACGTAAATGCGAATGGCGGCAAAGTTGTTTTTGAAAAGGATTACCAGCTATGGATATATGATGTAAAAACAGGAAGGGAAAGCAAAATTGCTATTACAGTTATCCGTAATAACATTTTACCCAAGGAAAAGGATTTTGATGTAAAAGGGAATATCACAGCCTTTGACGTATCTCCTGATGGCAAGAAGTTGGCGTTCATTTCAAGAGGAGAATTATTTGTCAGCGACATTGAAGGTAAATTCATCCGTCAGGTGAACCGTGGTTCCAGTGAGAGGGTAAAAGAGGTAAAATGGATGAGCGATAGCAAACGATTACTGTTCAACCAGACATTGGAAGGTTATACCAACTGGTATGTCATCAGCGCTGATAGTACCGGGCAGGCCAAACGCATTACCAATGACAAAAAAAACAATCGCTCACTCGTTTTCAATAAGAGCCGGAGCAAAGCCGTTTATCTGAGCGGCCGCGATGAAGTAAGGCTGCTCGATACCAAAACATTTGAAAATAAAACAATAGTCCGGGACGAGATATGGGGATTCCAGAACACCGATCCCGGCTTTTCTCCGAATGATGAATATGTGCTGTTCACAGCTTACAGGAAT
The DNA here is from genome assembly GCA_016787135.1 of Chitinophagaceae bacterium. Taxonomy (GTDB): domain Bacteria; phylum Bacteroidota; class Bacteroidia; order Chitinophagales; family Chitinophagaceae; genus VBAT01. The sequence goes on from JAEUVK010000080.1 coordinate 20,005, forward strand.
TTTGAGCAGGACATTTTTGTGTATAACATCAAAGAAAACAAAACAACCAATCTTACCAACACTGGCATCACTGAAACAGGGCCCTTGTGGTCTTCTGACGGTAAATACCTTTTCTTCACATCTCAACGTCTGAAAGCTGCCTATCCTTTTGGCATGCCCAGCGCCAGAGTATACCGCCTGTCACTGGAGAAACTGGATGAACCCTATCGTATGGATAAACTGACTGAATTGTTCAAAGAAGAAAAAAAGGACACTGCGAAAAAAAACACTACCCCCAGCAACGAAACGAAACAGGTAACTATTGATACGGATCTTATCATGGAGCGACCGGAACAGATCAGCCCTTCACTGGGGACACAGTTCCTGCAATATGTCTATACCAAAGGAGACAAGACCAGTGTACTTTACACCAGTAACCATGGTGAAGGCCGTAATGCTTTATGGAAAACAATAATCGAACCGTTTGAGGCAAACAAAACAGAAAAAATCGTCGGCACAGACGGTAGTTTCGGGTATGACATTATTGAAGTAAGCGACAAGTTATACGTACTGTTCAACAGTTCGATCAACAAACTAAATCTGGAAGCCAACAAGGTGGATCCTATCAGCATCAGTTATACATTCCGCCGCAATTTATCCGATGAGTTCAGCCAGATGTTCGAAGAAGCATGGGCCCAAATGGAAGAGAATTATTATGATGAGAACTTTCATGGGAATAACTGGACAAGAACAAAACAATACTACCAGCAGTTCATCCCTTACCTCAATACCCGTGCAGACCTGCGGGTATTGCTGAATGATATGCTGGGTGAACTGAATTCATCACACCAGGGTTTTGGCACTTTTGGTGATGACGAAAATATAGCTCTGACGAACCGCACTATGGAAACGGGGATAGTATTTGAAAATACCAATCCGTATCAAGTTAAGTATGTGATCAGGCGCTCTGCCGCTGACAGAAAAGGAATTGACATACACCCAGGTGACGTGTTAATAAGAGTGAATGATGAGCCAACCGATGTAAAAATTAACAGGAATTATTATTTTACGCTGCCTTCCCTTGACAGGGAAATGAAGCTGACTTTTACACGGGATGGTCACACGTACGAGGTGAAGATTCATCCCCAGGCCACTTTGTCCAATACCTTGTATGACGAGTGGATAGACAATAACCAGAAAAGGGTGGACGAGAAAAGTAAAGGCCGTATCGCCTATGGTTATATGAAAAATATGGGGCAAGGAGAGCTCGATCAATTCATCATCGACATGACTCAGGAACTGAATAAAAAAGAGGCGCTGATATTTGACCTGCGTTACAATACGGGTGGCAATGTGCATGATGAAGTATTGAAGTTTCTGAGCCAGCGTTCTTACCTGCAATGGAAATACCGGGAAGGAAAATTGGCTCCTCAATCCAATTTTTCACCCAGTGACAAACCGATCGTACTACTCACGAACGAACAATCACTCAGTGATGCGGAAATGACATCACAGGGTTTCAAACAATTAAAACTGGGAAAGATCATTGGTAATGAAACCTACCACTGGATCATTTTCACCAGTGGTGTTGGCCTGGTGGATGGCTCGTCAGTACGTATGCCTGCCTGGGGTTGTTACAGCCTGGATGGGAAAGATCTGGAGATGACTGGTGTGCAACCTGATATCCGGGTGATCAATACCTTTGAAGATAAACTCAAAGGCCGTGACCCGCAGGTGGACAAGGCTATAGATGAGATAATGAAGATGCTGAAATGATAATGGAAATACGAGGTATGAACCTGACGTCTGACCTCTTACTTCTTACCTCCTGCTTCATTCCTTTTTTAAAAATCTTATCATGGCACTACTGCCTTCCGTGCTTTCCAGCCGTGCTTCATATCGCTTATCTCCCACCAGCGCTACCATATAGGAAGTATTAGGCGGAATAGAACCCAGGTTTTCTGCCACCATGATCAGTTCATTGGTTGCATTGAGTTCTCTGACCGGGAGCTTAATGGTATAAGCACTTCCTAAAAGACGTATATGCTGAAAGATGAGTTTATCGTTCAGGAAAAGTGAAATAGAATCGCCGTCAATTTCTGCATTATCATAAAATCGCAGTTCGACAGAATCTCCCGTGACAGGAATTTCTGTGATCAGCACCTTTTTACGTGCCACGAATTTCTCCTCGATGGTTTGCGGTTTTACAGGTACAGCATCTCTTACAACCGGGCCGGGTTCCTCTTTTGGAATTTCCTTTTTAGGGGCAGGACTTTCAACGATCACCGGTTTTTGTTCCTGTAGCTGTTCTGTTTCTGTTTGTGGCTGAAAAGGAACAGTACGCAAAGAAGAGATACTGTCTATAATGTAAGGGTCATTAGCACCAACAAGATAATTGTCTATGACAAAATCCCATTCATCTTCAAAGCTTCCGTCGTCTGTTTTATCCAGGCGTACATCCCCTTTCAACTCATCTTCATATACTTTCCCGGATTTGCCATCCAGCATCATTTTACTTCCACCCGGGCAGTTGAAATCTGCCCTTGATAATAAAGGCACCTTCCCGGGTGTTGAGAGACTGTATTTACCTGACTTCTCTTCCAGCAACTGATCATCCCACCATACTGCTTCGTTGGTATTGGCATCAAAATACCCCTTTATGCTATAGCGCCGGTAGTTTGCAGGTGATTCATAATAATAGGAAGTACCTGTAAGACTGTCTCCGTTCTGTATGATCTTGATTTCGGCTTTTTGTCGGTTGATCTTTCCTTTCCAAACCCCTGTTATCATCTGGCTGAAAGATACTGCAGGTGATAACAGAACAATGATGATGAAACAGGGAATGATTCTTGTTTTCAAATGGTTGATTTTTAATAGCTAAACCGGGAAAATCCGCATTTAAAACGAAAAGAAGGGAATGATAGTATTTGCCTTTTAAACAATATAAGATAGAAGTAATTTCTAATACAAATCATGCCTTACAAGAAGCACAACAAGGCTCTGATGCTGAAAATGATACAGCAAAAGAAAAATGAAGCCGAAAAATTGCTGCAAGCAAAAAATTAGATACCTTTCAACACTAAAGTCCGGGACGGGACTACCAAAACATTTACTACTTTAATTAACAACTCTGCTTATGAGAAAGATCTACGCAGCACTTCTTTCCTTATCTATTCTATTTATCTGGAACACAAAAACCACCGCACAGGTCAGTACCTATGTCTTTACACAGTCTAACGGTACTTATACAGAAATAACTGGTGGCTCGGTGCTTGGAACGACAACATCTGATGACCAGTATTTTGTTGACCCGGCTGTTCCTGCCGGCGGTACAACAACTACGGGTGTCGGGTTTCCTATCGGTTTCAATTTTACCTACAACGGGATAGTATTTGACCGGTTTGCTGTAAACAATAATGGCTGGATAAGCCTTGGCCAATCCACCTTAACTCCAAGTGTCAGCCTGGCAACCACCAGTGCTTATACTCCGCTTTCTTCTACAGCCACCAATACCCCGGCTTTACTCAGAAGCAGGATCGCCGGAATAGGCAGAGACATACAGGCGCAGGCCGGAGCAGAACTGAGATTTGAAACAATCGGTACTGCCCCTAATCGGAAACTAGTTGTACAATACAAAAACTATAAACGATTCGGTACTGCGGGCACCGGCGATAATTTAAACTTTCAGATCGTTCTGAACGAAACGACTGACTGGGTACAGGTAATATATGGAACGATCGTTTTAAATACTACAACTACAACATCAAGTATCAATCACGTTGGGTTAGGCGGAAGTGTTTCAACAGATTTTAATAACCGTCAAACCACTGCACCCCATAACTGGAATGCAACGATCGCAGGCACCACCAATGCGCAGGGTACGCAAAATGCGACATCGACCATTGCTGTGACCCCACCTGTATCGGGGCTCACTTTTAACTGGTTTGTCCCTCCTCCCTGCGTAGCTCCTCCTGGTGGTGGTACTGTTACAGGCCCTTCCGGCACTATTTGCCCCGGCACCAGCTTTAATTTAAATGTTACTGGTGCAAGTTTTGGCACAGGCCTGACCTATCAATGGGAATCTTCACCAGATAATGCTACCTGGACAAACGTGACTGGCGCCACGGGTGTTTCGTTAACTACCAGTGTTACTACCAATACATATTTCCGCAGAAAAATAACCTGTAGCGGTACCGATGGTTGGTCATCCAGTTTCCAGGTGACCGTTACACCGCCTATTGCAACTCCGTTCACTGAAACTTTTGCTACATACGCCACCACATTCCCTCCGGGATGCTGGACCATCAACAATGCAACTTATATGGGTGGCTTTGCACCAAGCGCTTATGGTATTGGTTCAGGCTCCGCCCGGTTCCAGTTCTTCCTGGCTTCAGGCGGTACCCAGCTTGATCTTTCTACACCTGTTTTCACAGCGGTTCCGGCTAACTATCGTGTAACATTTGACCACGCTTACGCCACCTATGCCGGCGAGAACGATCAGCTCCAGATACTTTATTCTACAGACGGAGGCGCCACTTATACAGCGCTAACAACATTCAACGGTGGATCTGCAGGGCCATTAAATACGGCGGGTACCACTACCACCCAACTGACTGCACCAACAGCAGCACAATGGGCAAGTAAAGCGGTGAATATCCCTGCCGGTACCAACAAACTTATATTCAGAGGTCTTTCGGCTTTTGGAAATAATCTTTTCCTGGATAACATTACTGTTGAACCAATCCCACCATGTTTACCACCATCGGGATTGACTATTTCAGCTTTGACCACCACTACAGCTACCGCAAGCTGGACAGCCTCAGCATCCAATCCTTCCAGTGGCTACCAATGGGAGGTAAGAACCTCCGGTGCTGCAGGCAGCGGTGCCACCGGATTAACTACGAGCGGCACTACGGCAGCAGGTGTTACTACTACACCTGTAACCGGCCTTACTGCCAATACTGACTATAGCTTATATGTTCGTGCAAATTGTGGTCTGGGTGTATTCAGTTCCTGGACACTTGCCTATAATTTCCACACACCTTGTGATGCCATAGTTGCTTTCCCTTATACGGAGACGTTTGAAGCAGCCAGCATTACCCGTCCTTGCTGGACGACTGCCCAGGTAAGCGGCACTGTTAACTGGACATACGGAGCAGGTGCCGGCAATGGCGGTAACGTTACATCTGCACATGGCGGTACTGTTAATGCAAGGCATTTTGGCTTTGGAACAGGAAGCGTAGCCCGTCTTGTATCTCCTGCATTTAACTTCTCTGCAATGCCTGCGCAGGGTGCGCAGGTCACTTTCTGGTATGCCAACCAAAACTGGTTAGGCGACCAGAACGAGTTAAGAGTATATTACAAAACATCGGCAGCAGGTGCGTGGACGCTGGTGCCGGGTGCAGTGTATGCAACCAACGTAGGAGTATGGACAGAAGTAGAACTGATGCTGCCTTCCTCTACAGGCCCAACAGATTATTATATCGCTTTTGAAGGAACAGAGTTATTCGGTTGGGGTGTAGCTGTTGATGATGTAACCATCGCCGCAGCGCCTTCATGTCCCAAGCCTACTAATGTAAAGGCTCAGGCCATTTCACCAACATCAGTAGCTGTATCATTTACTTCCCCGGGAGCTGCATTTGTAGTGGAATACGGAGCACCTGGCTTTGTTCCGGGTACAACAAATGTTGCAGGCGGAGGTACAGTTGTACTGGGCGCAGCATCGCCGATCATTGTGACAGGTTTGACAGCAAGCACTGCGTATGACTTCTACGTAAGGCGTATCTGCGTTCCGGGTGTTGATTACAGTGCCAATGTAAAAGCAACAGCTACTACACTTTGTCCTGCTACTAACATACCATATACACAAACTTTCGAATCAGCAGTTGTACCAGGTATGCCTACCTGTACAAGTTCTGAAGATGTGAATGGCAGTTCCGGTTCATTCTGGAATGGAGACGGCGCCGGATCATGGGAAACTTATACAGATGCCAACCCGCTGACGTATGTTTCGCCAAGCAAGAGCTTGTTATACTTCTATGACTTCAATGATCTGGCCCGCCCGGCTGACGATTGGTTCTATACACAGGGCCTGAACCTGACAGGCGGCACTACTTACAGGCTGAAATTCTTCTATAAAGCATTGGATGGTGTGAACTATCCTGAGAAAATGGAAGTGAAATACGGTACTGCGGCTTATTCACCCAACATGACAACTGGTACCCTTTTCACCAACAATAATATCAGCAGCGTGTATGCCAACCCATTTGACTCGGTACAGGTTGACTTTACACCTCCTTCTACAGGCGTTTACTATCTTGGTTTCCACGCCATGTCAGATGGTGACAAGTTTGGTATCCTTGTAGATAATATCAATGTGAAAGTTGCTCCGCTGGTGGATGTAGGTATTACCAATGTCACCCTGCCGAACCTGAATTGCCCTACCAGTGGGGTATTTGTGCAGGCAAGGATCAAAAACTACAATTTAACCACGCTCAATTTAGCCACTAACCCGGTAACCGTTACAGCTAATATTACCGGCGCTGCAACAGGAACATTAACAGCTACGCTGAATACGGGTACTTTGGCTCCTAATGCTGTAATGGACTTTTACCTGAGCCCGGCATTCAACTTCACAGCAGGTGGTGTGTATAATATCACCGTAGCGACCAGTTCACCAGACGATCCCGAAACAGCTAACAATGCTTATTCCACATCGGTGAATGTAAATCCAAACCCGCCGACGCCGGTAATCACACCTTCAGCTCCCGCTATTTGTTCCGGAAGCCAGGTGCAATTGAGTACACAATTTACCACAGCTCCGCCACCGGTAACTTTACCTGCAGTTTCTTCAGGGGCTATATCAGTAGCAGTACCTGATGCAAATGCTGCAGGAACTACTCATACATTAGCAGTATCAGGGGTTCCGGCAGGAGCAACAGTTACAGGAGTGAGTGTAACGATCAACCTGACCCATACCTGGATCAGTGATATGGTCATTAACCTGAGAGCTCCGAACGGTAAGATCCTGAACCTGTTCAATGCACGGGGTGCTGACGGAGACAACCTGACCAATACAGTGATCAGTTCAGCTTCGACAACATCACTGGCAACAGCGACCGCTCCTTTCACCGGAACCTTTGCTGCAGATGCAGCCAGTGGTGTAGGTCCGACAGGATTTGTTTCCGATGTCACCTCTTTTGCAGGTCTTTATTCTGTTGGTAATGGTAACTGGACCCTGGGTCTCAGAGACCTCTTTACTTTCGACTTAGGCACGCTGACCTCATGGTCTATTACGATCACTTACCAGATGCAGAACCCGGTTGTTACCTGGTCACCTGTTTCAGGTTTATATACCAACTCAACAGCTACTACTTCCTATACAGCAGGTACTGATGCTTATTCAGTATATGCTAAACCGGCAGCGACAACCACATACACAGTTACTGCTACATCATCAGCAGGCTGTGTCGCTACCGCTAATGTTACAGTTACTGTGAATCCGACACCGGTGATCACCATCGGAAGCATTCCTGATACTGTATGTATCAGCGACCAGGTGATACCGCTGATAGCGTCTCCTGCTGGCGGCTCATGGAGTGGTATAGGCGTATCCGGTACAAACTTTATACCTCCGGCCACGGCTGTAGGTACATATACCCTTACTTACAACTATACCAGCAGCGCAGGCTGTCCTGCTTCTAACACCAAGAAAATTGTGGTGAAGGATTGTCCGGAAAGAATAGTAAGACTGAGCGATAATGCCCTGTCGCTGTTCCCGAACCCGAATAACGGTTTGTTCAATATCAAGATCAACAGTGTGCTGTACAATTATCTTACCATGAAAGTATATACCAATGCCGGTGTACTGGTAAGAACGCAGCAATTGAGTGGTCTGACATGGGGCCGTGTAGTACCGATCGACTTGACCAACCTGCCGGGCGGTGTGTACATGGTGAAATTCTACTACGATGGAGGAGTAAGAACATCTGAGAAGACCTTCAAGGTTATCATTGGTCTTCCATAATCTGCTCATTTTTCAAATAGCAAAAATCCCGTCTCTGACACAGGCGGGATTTTTTTATGTCTATCACTTACCTTCACTGAGATGAATGATCTGGTAATGATATTGAAACAGAATAAACAGCATTTCAGTAAAGTAGTTCCTTTCGATTCCGGGAATGACAAATTGATGCCCCTTAACTTTACAAAAGCTAATCATGAACTGACCGACGATATACTGGCTGATGTGAAAAAGTTTTGTCTTTACATGAACGACAAACTCAATAAAGGCCATGCACGTTACGGAGTTGGAGGTTATGCGGAACACCGGACCATCTATAGCAGGAGCAAAGTGTTTGATGGAAAAAATCCCGGAGAAGAACCCCGCCGCCTCCATCTCGGGATCGACATCTGGGGCAAGCCCAATACAGCTGTGATAGCACCTTTAGATGGCATTGTTCACAGTTTTGCCCATAATGACCAGCCGGGAGACTATGGCGTGACCATCATTCTTTCACATCTCTTGCAGGGAATAAGTTTTTACTCCTTGTATGGCCACCTGAGTTTAAATTCAATTAAGAACCTGCGTGAAGGAAATCGTATAATGAAGGGAGACATCTTTGCGGAGTTCGGTATCCCAGCTGAAAATGGGCATTGGCCTCCGCATCTCCATTTCCAGGTGATCAAAGATCTTGAAGGATGGTCAGGCGACTATCCTGGCGTTTGCAAATATTCGGAGGGGAAAAAGTATCTGCCCAATTGCCCTGACCCTGATCTTATATTGCGAATGAATCGATATCTATGAGTAAGATCAGGGGGCCATCATTTCACTGACTATATCCTCCCATTCATTTTCCAGCGTTACAGCAGGCCTCTTTCTTCCTGCCCGGTCATACCAGTAACCGGCGTTCCAGCTATCCCCTTCTTTCCGGTGCAAATAGGCATGTATCCAGGCAGCCTTATCATCATTCTTCTCCTGAACAATATTATGGGCTGCTTCCCAGTCGCCTTTTCCATCATACCATAAAGCCCTAAGATAAACAGAAAGCCCTTCAGGGGGGAATTGGCCTGAAAGGCTTTGTTTGAATTGAGTAATGTCCATATAATAAAATTACGTCTTCAATAGCTTGAGCATATATGTCCATTATCCTGCAATCAATATTTCCCGTTATTTTCCAAAAGCCTATTCCTACATTTACATCATGGCAAATCCCAACCTGAGCAGTGATAAGCAGCAGTTGAGTGCGGCTGATAAAGAATTTGAGAATAATATCCGCCCGTCACAGATCAAAGATTTTTCCGGGCAGGAACAGATCATCGAGAACCTTCGCATCTTTATCAAAGCAGCAAAGATCAGGGGTGAAGCACTGGACCATGTTTTATTTCATGGGCCTCCCGGCCTCGGTAAAACCACTTTATCCAGGATCGTTGCCAATGAGCTTGGCGTGAATATCAAAGAAACTTCAGGGCCCGTTATTGAAAAGCCCGGAGATCTTGCCGGCCTGCTGACCAATCTTGAACCGAATGATGTTTTGTTCATCGATGAGATACACCGGCTAAGTACCGTAGTGGAAGAATACTTGTATGCCGCTATGGAAGATTACCGGATCGATATCATGGTGGACAGTGGCCCCAATGCCCGGAGTATTCAGATCAACCTGAGCCCTTTTACCCTGATCGGTGCTACTACAAGAAGCGGATTATTGACAGCTCCTCTTCTTTCCCGCTTTGCCATCAAGTCAAGATTGGAATATTATTCATCAGGAACTTTGAATAAGATCATCCAGCGATCTGCATCTATACTTGGTACTTCTATTTCAAAAGATGCCGTTGGGGAGATCGGGAGAAGAAGCCGTGGTACTCCAAGGATCGCCAATGGATTGCTGCGAAGGGTTCGTGATTTTGCGCAGGTATTGAATGACGGCAACATTGATATCGGTATTACGCAGCACGCTTTGAAAGCATTGAATGTGGATGAATATGGCCTTGATGACATGGACAATAAAATTCTCCTGACCATTATAGAAAAATTCAAGGGCGGGCCTGTCGGTATCACCACCATTGCTACCGCTGTTGGCGAAGAAGCGGGTACACTGGAAGAGGTGTACGAACCCTTTTTAATACAGGAAGGTTTTATTCATCGAACACCGAGAGGAAGAGAAGTAACGGCAAAAGCTTATGAACATTTAGACAAAAAAAATCCGGGCAATGCCGGAACCCTCTTCGAATAAAAAAGGATTACCGGTTTCCTGGTAATCCTTGTGATCTTATTAATCATGTTCTGACTATTGTACCACTAACCTGAACCCGTTGCCGTGTATGTTCACGATCTCGATCTTAGGGTCATCCTTCAGGTATTTCCTCAGTTTGGCAATATACACATCCATGCTGCGACCATTGAAATAGGTATCGCTGCCCCATATCTTTTTCAGTGCCTGGTCCCTTGGCAGCAGATCGTTGAGATGCTCGGCCAGCATTTTTAGCAATTCATTTTCTTTGGGAGACAAAGTTTGTGTAACACCGCCATGGATCAATTGACGCAGCTTCGGATTGAAATGATAAGTAGAAAGATCGAATTCCTTGTTCTCGCTTTCCTTATTGATCTCTTCGTTCCGTTTCAGGATCGCCTTTATCTTCAACAATAATACTTCGCTGTCAAACGGCTTGGTGATGTAATCATCAGCACCAAGTTTATATCCCTGGATAATATCTTCTTTCATTGTCTTGGCGCTCAGGAAGAACAAGGGAATATCCGGATCTACATCACGTATCTCTTCCGCCAGGGTAAAGCCATCCATATTCGGCATCATCACATCCAGCAGGCATAGCTCGAATTTCTCCCGCTGAAAAGCAGCCAGCCCCAGACGACCATCTCTTTCCAGGGTTACATCATAATCATTAAGTTCAAGATAGTTTTTCAGCACACTTCCCAGGTTGGGATCATCCTCGCACAATAAGACCTTCGGTTTTTTAGCATCCATGTTTGTAAAGTTTAGATCATTTAGTTTCATTTTCTACGCTGACCGATCTGATCCGGTCATTGTGAGCGAAGTAACAAATAAAAGTAAATCATTTGCCAAACATCTGAACAGCTCAATAATATTTTGTTAAGAGTACCTGCAAAACGGGTTTGAACGGCATTTTCTATTTTTGTTCTTCAATTTTACAATATGGCAATGCATGTTACACCCGATAACCGCCTGAAAAAACTTATTGTCATCGGCGACCGTATCCTGATCAAACCCACCCGCCCTGACGAACGTACCGCCAGCGGATTATACCTGCCTCCCGGCGTACAGGAAAAAGAAAAAGTGCAGCAGGGTTATGTGATCAAGACCGGGCCCGGCTATGCCATCCCTATCCCCATCGAAGACGAACCCTGGAAGGGAGAAGAAGAAAAAGTAAAATACCTGCCGTTGCAGGCCAAAGAAGGTGACCTCGCTATCTTTTTATTGAGCGGCGCCACGGAAGTGATGTATGAAAATGAAAAGTACTTCATCGTACCGCAGGGAGCGATACTGATGCTGGAAAGAGAAGAGGAACTTTAATTTGCCGAATCACTGCTAACTTGTGTAAGAAGACTATTTGGTTTGTTATTCCTTCCAATTCATTTACCTTTCAAAAAAATGAACAATGTCAGATAGTGCAAAATTTCTGCAGACAATAAAAGACGGTTATACATTCAAAGGAGAGAGCTTTAAGATTGGTTGTGCCATGCTCGATGGGCAGGTGGTTAGCGGCGCTGATGTGCTGATCCCGATGAAAACACTGAACCGCCATGGCCTGATCGCAGGGGCGACCGGCACCGGTAAAACCAAAACACTGCAGGTGTTGGCGGAACAGCTAAGTGATGCCAGCATCCCGGTATTGATGATGGATATCAAAGGCGACCTGAGCGGTATTGCGGCCGCCGGTACTGTCAATGATAAAATAACCGAACGCTGCCAGAAACTGAATATAGAATTCAAACCACAGGCCAGCCCGGTTGACCTGCTCACCTTAAGCAACCAAAAAGGGGTACGACTGCGGGCCACCGTGAGTGAGTTCGGGCCGGTACTACTATCAAAAATATTAGGGCTGAACGATACACAGGGTGGCTTTGTCGCGATGATATTCAAATACTGCGATGATAACAAACTACCCCTGCTCGACCTGAAGGATTTTATAAAAGTATTGCAGTTTGTCAGTGATGAAGGGAAGCCAGAATTAGAAAAGACCTATGGCAAAATATCCACAACCTCTACCGGCACTATTCTCCGTAAAGTGATCGAGCTGCAGCAACAAGGGGCTGACGTTTTCTTCGGCGAAAAAAGCTTTGAAGTAGATGACCTGATGCGTATCGGCGAGGATGGCCGGGGCATCATTTCGATTGTAAGGGTGACCGACCTGCAGGACAGACCCAAACTATTCTCGACGTTCATGCTGCAATTGCTGGCAGAATTATACGCCACCTGTCCTGAAGAAGGCGATCTGGATAAGCCAAAACTGGTCATGTTCATTGACGAAGCGCATCTCATCTTCCAGGAAGCGAATGATGCCTTGCTGCAACAGATCGAAACGATCATCAAGCTGATCCGGTCAAAAGGTATCGGTATATATTTCTGTACGCAGAATCCGATGGATGTGCCTGCATCTGTATTAGCCCAGTTAGGCCTGAAAGTACAACATGCGCTGAGAGCATTTACTGCTGCCGATAGAAAAGTGATCAAACAAACATCAGAGAACTATCCTGAAACAGTTTTTTATAAAACTGAGGACCTGATCACCCAATTAGGAACCGGCGAGGCATTGGTAACGATCTTAAATGAAAAAGGTATTCCCACACCGTTAGCACATTGTATGATAAGACCGCCGCAAACCCGCATGGACATACTGACTGATGCGGAAATAGATACAATAGTTACCAGATCAAAGATCGCTGCCAAATACAACCAGGTCATTGACAGCAAAAGCGCTTACGAAATACTGACAGAGAAACTGAACGAAGCAGCCGAAAGGACAGAAGAAAGCAAAAAGCAGCAGGAAGAAGAAAAGGAAACCAAAACGACAAAAACGACCACGAAAAAAGAAAAGGGATTCTTTGATGACCCCGTTGTCAAAAGCATGACCCGCACAGCCGGCAATACCATTGTCCGTTCTTTATTAGGTGCTTTAGGGCTTGGAGGAAGAAGCAGGAGAAAAAGTTTATTCTGATCGTATGGAATATTGTTTTTCCGGTCTCTAAGCTCTATGACAATTATACGATTTCTTTATTTTGTTTTCCTGTTATTCGCAGGTGCGGCCTGTCCGGGCAACAATAACAAAAGTCAGAACGCTATTAAGGACCGCATTGTTACAGACAGTTCTCAAAAAGTCCAGGCGGTCAACGATGATAGTATTAAAACGATCCATGTCTTCGTAGCACTTTGTGATAATAAATACCAGGGGATCGTTCCTGTGCCTGCTGCTATTGGTAATGGACAAGACCCTAAAACCAATCTTTACTGGGGAGCAGGTTATGGTGTAAAGTCTTTCTTTCTCAATAAAAGTCAAGAGTGGAAACTCGTGTCATCGATCAAAAATCCTTCCGGCAACATACTGGAAAGGTTGCTTTTCAGACATAGCTTCAAAAATGTCTATATACTGGCCGATGCATATGATGGCCGTTTCATCAAACAGGCAACTATTGATTTCCTCAGCAGTTCGTCTGGCAATAAGGAAGTGGCTGTAGATATTAACGACCGGATTCTTTATTTCGGCGGCGTTGCTGATCTCATCACATATGTGGGTCATGACGGGCTGATGGATTTTACCCTGCAGCAAAAATTTGAAGGTGATGTTCGTAAAAAAAGAGAAACGATCATTCTTGCCTGCTACAGTAAAAATTACTTTCTGTCACATCTGAAACCAACCGGGGCAACTCCGTTATTGTGGACATCCGGGTTAATGGCTCCGGAAGCCTATACTTTGCATGACGCTGTTCGGGAGTGGATAAACAATGGCACACCGCAACAGATAAGGTTGGCTGCTGCCAAAGCTTACTCAAAATACCAGAAATGCAGTATCAAAGCTGCACAAAATCTCTTGCTGACCGGTTTTTGACATTACTGCTTTAGCTGTAAAAAGCCGGAGTCTGCGACTTCAATTTTATTTTCAGCCTGTAGGAACTCGATCACCTTCCATACTTTTTCCTTTTTGATACCACCTAATCGCAACATCAGGTCTTTGATAAACAGTTTTTCATTTTCTACTACCGCATAAATATGGGAATGAATACTTTCAAATTCTTCTTTGGTGAGTGTAACCGTTTTTCGCCGGAGACAATTATCACAGATACCGCATGACCTGATATCCTTATCACCAAAATAAACACCTATCATCCGGCTGCGGCAGTCTGCCTCTTCCTTTACATAACGGACCATTTCTGCCACCCGCTGTTGAAATATTTCCTTACGCTTTTGGTATGCAGCAATATTGACTGTAAGCTCCTCCGCTTTTACCCTGTTTCGCATTAATAATAACTGCGGTGAATCTTTCCTGGGCGTGTAGTCAATGATACGGGCCGCATGCAATTGCAACAACTGCTTTTTTACTTCCTCTGCCTCTTTACGGGCCAGCTGGGCTACCTGCAGCTCGGATATAGTACAGGTATGATCAAAGATCCCTCCATAAGCTCTAAGTAAAGATTTGATGACCGGTTCCAGCATCGGGTTATCTTTCTCAAACTGGTATAAGTAATCTTTCGTCGCAGTGAATTGAACGGTTGACGGTAAAAAGATCTGCTCATTAAAGGAAAGCCAACCCTCCTGTTCCAGCGCTTTGAGGGAATAAACGGCAGTATGGCTGTTAATTTTAAACTTCTTTAAAAAATCCGCCAGGTCAAAATCATAATACTCCCCCTCACCGGTACCTGCAGGCACCTGCAGGTAGTTAGCTACTGCCAGGTAAACAGTCCTTATATCGGCTTGTGATGGAAACCGGATGGCCGGCATTTCCTGCAACTCCTGTATTTCTCTTTCATCGTATAAGAGAACAGCATAAGCGGTTTTCCCATCCCTTCCTGCACGGCCCGCCTCCTGGTAGTAATTTTCCAGGCAATCCGGCACGTCTGCGTGAATCACAGTCCGTACATCAGGTTTGTCAATACCCATACCAAAAGCATTCGTGCAAACAATAACTCTTGTTTTATTATTGATCCAGGTTTCCTGCTTACCATTCCGCTCTTCCTGTGTTAAGCCGGCATGATAGTAATCAGCAGATATATTCTGCAGTTGCAGCAATTCGCTTATCTCTTTGGTTCTTTTCCTGCTTTTACAGTAAACAATGCCTGTACCGGGAACCCTGTTCAATATCTCAATGATCTTATTGATACGTGAGTCAACTTTGAAGACACTATATGAGAGGTTAGGCCGCTCAAATGACTGCCTGAAAATTGCTGGTTTTGTGAATGATAATCTGTCGCAAATATCTTTTTGCACATCAGGTGTAGCCGAAGCAGTCAGTGCCAGTACAGGAACATCGGGTAGTTCCTCTCTTAATGCAGCTATTCGTAAATATGGCGGCCGGAAATCATATCCCCATTGCGAAATGCAATGCGCTTCATCCACCGCAACAAGATTAATATGCATGCCTGGCAGATATTCTTTGAATAAAGATGTCTCCAAACGCTCCGGTGAAATGTAAAGAAATTTACAATTGCTATTGGTAACTGTTTCCAAAGTATGAATGACCTCTTTGCGGCTCATTCCGGAAAAAATGGAATATGCCGTAATACCCTTTTTGCGGAGATTCTCCACCTGGTCTTTCATTAAAGCAATAAGGGGGGAAATGACAAGACACATTCCTTCTTTACCCATAGCCGGCACCTGGTAGCAAAGTGATTTACCTCCACCGGTCGGCATCAGCGCCAATGAATCAATACCTGACAAAACAGAATGAATGATATCTTCCTGTAAAGGGCGAAAGGCGTTAAAGCCCCAGTATTGTTTTAATATCTGGTGAATGTTAAGCAAGGAACAGGTATCCCGGATGATGAAGTTAGGGAAAGTAAACGTTCTGCTTATTCAACCTTTTTGATAAAAAGTCTGCCGGAATTGATCGCCAGCACCACATCACTCAATCCCATTACTAATGCACCAAATGTCGGGGTCAGGAACCCTAATGCAGCAACAGGAATAGCTACAATATTATAGGCAAAAGCCCAGAATAGATTTTGCTTTATTGTAAGATAAGTATGTTTACCCAGCCCCAGTGCTGTAGGCAATTTTGTCAAGCCGCTATTCATCAGTACCACCTGTGCGGTCTGTGTTGCGATCTGTGACGCTTCGCTTAAAGAAATGCCGATCGTTGCCTTAGCCAAAGCGGGTGCATCATTAATACCATCGCCCACCATAGCGGTCGGGGCTACCGCATTTAACTCAGCGATTTTGTGCAGCTTTTGTTCAGGGCTCTGTTCGGCGATCACTTCATCTATACCTAACTGGTCAGCCAGTTCTTTTACCCGGTCATATTTATCTCCGCTTAATAAAATTGTTTTGACGTTCTTTCCATGCAGGTAATTTACCACCGTTTTAGCCTCCGGCCGTACCTCATCGATAACATCCACCCACCCCAGCAATTCGTTGTTCCTTTGTATATAAACATTGTGGCCATTGTCACCTGAAAAATGTCCGGCATTCTTAAATGATCCTGCTTTATAAACATTACCGTCTTTATCTTCCGCCGTCATTCCCAGTCCTTTTATCTCTTCCACTTTTTTCCAGCGTATCTCGTCCCTTGCTTTCCATTCTGCAGTAATGCCCGTTGCGATCGGGTGGTTGGAATATTTTTCGAGTGAATAAACTATCTTTTTAAAATCATCTTCTTTCAATGAATCACTTTGTATTTTCCAATTTCCGATCGTGAATTTCCCCGTTGTCAGTGTCCCTGTTTTATCAAACACTACCTGTGTGATATCCTTGAATGATTCAAGGCTCGTAGCATTCCGGAACAGTATCCCATTTCTTGCCCCCCGGCCTAAGCCTACTGCAATCGCCGCAGGTGTGGCCAACCCCATAGCACAGGGACAGGCGATCACCAGTACAGCTATGCTCCTCATTAATGCCGAAGTAAAATCATCCAGTACGATCCAGTTCACTATCAATGTAAGAACGGCAATGCCCAATACAACCGGAACAAAAATGGCGCTGATCTTGTCAGCCAACAACTGAACGGGAGGCTTTTCCCCCTGGGCCCTTTTTACGAGGTTAATGATGCCTGCCAGAACAGTATCATTACCGACGGCAGTTACCTGTGCTTTTACCGTTCCGTCATGAATGATACTACCGCTGATCAGCTTGTCCTTGCTGATCTTATGAACAGGCACACTCTCCCCGGTAAGTAATGACTCATTCACATGCACATCGCCCCACAATATTTTACAATCAGCAGGAACCTGTTCGCCGCTTTTTATTAAGATAAGGTCACCGGTTCTCAACTCTGTATTTTCAACAGCGAATATTTGTTCATTATGCTGATCATCATAAGCGATCATATTGGCCATCACTTTCTGCGACCTTGCCAGCTTATTCAGTTCCCGCTGGGTAGAATGCACCGAAGCATCTTCCATATAATTGCCAAGAAAGACCAGTGTGATGATAGTAGCTGTTGTTTCATAGAACATATAGTGCTGCGCCTGCCCGGTCAGTGTACCGTATAAACTATATACAAAGGCGGCTGTCGCTCCCAATGCGACCAATACATTCATATTGGGAATACCGTTACGAAGACTTTTCCAGGCACTTCTGCCAAAGAATTGCATACCTGCCAGATAGACCGGAACAGTCAATGCTAATTGTGTCCCCGGTTTCATCAGCCAGTGTATTTCCAGACCCGGTATCATATGAAGCATGAGGGTAGCAGTAAAAGGGAAACAGAACCAGAACCGTTGAAGATGGGTGGAGAGAAAAGGTTTCCGGTTAGCCGTTGCCAGTTGCTGGTTAATTGTTCCTGACTGGTCATTTACGACTACATAACCTAACTCTTTAATCCCTGTTGCCAGTTTTTCTTTTGTGCCTTTTCCATTCATATCAAATATGACATCGCCTGTGCCAAAATTCACTTTTACATCCTTCATCCCTTCTTTTTCCAGGTAACGACGGATGGTAAGGGCACAATTGGTACAATCCATTCCTTCTACTTTCCATTGAACTTTTTCCATATTCCTGTCTTTCTATAGTGCAAAATTATCAAACCGCTTTTCGCCAGTCTATGACTTACAACAATATCTTGGCAACATGGTTGCTAATCCTGTTATTTTTGTGCAATGGAGTTTCATTTTTCACTGAATAACATCAAAGAAATTGCAACAGCGTTTTGGAAATCCGCAGGTGATACCAAAGTATTTGCTTTTCATGGCCTGATGGGGGCCGGTAAAACAACATTCATTCATGCACTCTGCGATGCAAAAGGAGTAAAAGACACTGTAGGAAGTCCTACATTTTCTATCATCAATGAATATGCCTATACAGAGAATGGCAGCACAAAGAAAATGTTTCATTTGGACCTTTACCGGCTGAAGGATGAAGAAGAAGCTATACAGGCCGGAGTGGAAGACTGCTTGTACAGTGATCATATCTGCCTGGTAGAGTGGCCGGAAAAAGCGCCGGGTATATTCCCGGAAAATACGCTGCATGTGTATATAGATATCATAGATTCTGCCAACAGGAAGTTGGGTATAGGCGATAAATAAGCTAATTTTGATAGCTTCCCAGCCCTAAAGGGAGTAAATCTTTCATGAGCCAGCAGAAACCTAAAATAAGCACCTCCTTCAGCTACGAAACATTAGAAGAAACGCTGGACATAAAGCCAAAGTCGCAGGGAATGATGATCGGGATACCGAAGGAAATTGCTTTCCAGGAAAACCGTATTGCCCTGGTGCCTGATGCTGTAAGTGTGCTCATTAATAACGGGCATAGCGTGGTGATCGAACATAATGCTGGTGAAGCTTCTCATTACCGGGATAAAGATTACAGCGAAGCCGGTGCAAAGATCGTATATGACCGTGCCGAGGTTTTTAAATGTCCCGTACTGGTCAAAAGCGCCCCGATCATTGAAGAAGATATTCCATTGCTCCAATTTAACCAGGTCATTATCTCTCCTATTCACCTTTCTGTTTTGAAGGCCGAACTGCTGGAGAAAATGATGGAGAAAAAGATCACCGCTATTTCCTTTGAGAACCTCAAAGATGACAGCGATTCTTATCCCATTGTTCGGAGCATGAGCGAGATCGCCGGAAGTGCTGTCATGCTGATTGCCGCACAATATTTAAGCTCGGCTAATCATGGAAAAGGTGTTTTGTTAGGGGGCATTTCTGGTATTGCTCCTACAAAGGTTATTATTATCGGTGCAGGTATTGTGGGCGAATATGCAGCAAGAGCCGCACTGGCGCTGGGTGCATCGGTGAAAGTTTTTGACAATAGTGTTTATCGTCTGAAACGGCTTCAGAACAATATCGGTCATCGTTTATGGACATCTGTAATAGAACCCCGGATGCTGGCCAAACAATTAAAGACCTGCGAAGTGGCGGTGGGAGCATTAAGTTCTGAAACAGGCAGAACACCGATGGTGGTGACAGAAGAAATGGTGAGTAATATGCGACCCGGGTCTGTGGTCATTGATGTAAGTATTGACCGGGGCGGCTGTTTTGAAACGTCAGAGATCACTTCGCATGAACACCCGATATTCATGAAATATGGCGTGATACATTATTGCGTTCCCAATATCCCTTCTGGTTTTGCCCGCACTGCTTCTCAGGCTATCAGCAATGTGCTGATGCCACTTTTGCTGGAAGCCGGCGATGAAGGTGGATTTGAAAAATTAGTATGGCATAAAGTACACCTGCGCAGTGGCATCTATCTTTTCAAAGGCTCACTGACCAATTTCTATCTCAGCGAACGTTTTGACCTGAAATATACAGACCTGAACCTGCTGATAGCCAGTCAGCGATAGCAGTCTCCGCATTTTCTTTTTCCGGAAGTATTGAAAAGCAAAGAATTGCCGGGCATTGTTCCGTCCGTTAACATCCGATTAGCAAATAACTTAATCAAACATTTGTTTAAATTAAACATTTGTTTAGCTTTGCCCCTCATTTTCAAACATGCCGGTATGGAATACAACGATAAACAAATACAGATCATGGAGACAGCAGAAATACTTTTTGCAGAAAAAGGGTTCAACGGCACTTCTGTCAGGGATATAGCCGATAAAGCCAATGTAAACCTCGCCATGATCTCCTATTATTTTGGTTCAAAAGAAAAGCTACTGGAAGCCTTGTTCAGCTACCGGGGCGAATATATCAAACTGAAACTGGAAAGCATGATCGGGAATAAGGAACTCAGTTCCATGGACAAAATGAACACATTGATAGATCACTACATTGACAAGATCATGAGCCAGCAATGCTTTTCCCGTATTATGGTGAGGGAGCAGGTAGTGAATCATACCGGCACGACCGCCGAACTGATATTTGAAATGAAAAAGCGGAACCAGGAGCTCATCACAAAACTGATCCACGAAGGCCAGAAAAAAGGTGAATTCAGAAAGAATATTGATGTGCCTTTGATGATGGCGACATTGGTCGGAACGGCGAATAACATGGTCACCACCCAGCACTATTACCGTAACATTAATCACCTTCTATCTATAACGGACGAGGAATTTCAAAAACATATCCGTAAAAAACTAAGCCAGCATTTAAAAAAAATATTTAAAGTAATACTGACAAATGAAGAATAAACTGACTGATCTCGTCATTGTTTTATCCCTGCTTTCGTTACAGGCAAATGCACAGGAAAAGAAAATGCTGTCGCTGAACGAAGCGATCGACCTGAGTATTCAGAACAGCAAGCAATTAAAAATCAGTGATGCAAAAATCGAAGAAACAACGGCTGCTTTAAAGGAAGCTGTGGAAAGAAAACTGCCTGATGCAAAGGTCTCCGGCTCTTATCTCCGTCTGAACACAGCCAACTTCGATCTGAAGACAAAAAGCAGTAACAACAGCGGCAATACCGGCGAGTCCCCCAAAGTGTCGCAAGCCATGTATGGCCTGCTGAATGTATCATTACCCATCTATACCGGAGGCAAAATAAAATATGGAATAGAATCTGCGCAGTTTTTGGAAAAGGCAACAAAATTAGATGCAGAAGAGGACAAAGATGAAGTGATACAAAATACCATTGAAGCCTTTGCCAATCTTTTCAAAGCAAAAACAGCAGTACGATTGGTAAAAGAAAACCTGGTGCAGGCGCAGCAACGGGCAAAAGATCTCAGCAACCTGGAAAAGAATGGCTTGCTGGCCCGTAACGACTTGCTGAAAGCCGAACTGCAATCATCCGACACAGAACTGAATCTGCTTGATGCAGAAAACAACTGGCAAATAGCCAATATCAATATGAACCTGATGCTCGGCTTATCCACTTCCACCGAACTGGTATTAGATACAGCAGGGATAGAAAAGAAAGAAGATAGCCGTGTACTGGACGACTATTTAAATGCTGCACTGGGCAGCCGCAAGGATATGATGGCTATTGACTACAGGAAAAAAGCAGCCGAATCAGGGGTTAAAGCAACGAAAGGAGAACTGTATCCAAGCCTTGCGCTGACGGGTGGCTATATTGCTGCTGATATTCCGAATGTATTTTCCGTAACCAATGCAGTAAATGTTGGTGTAGGCGTTTCTTACAATATTGGTTCGCTTTGGAAAACCAGATCAAAAGTAAAACAGGCGGAAGCAAGGGTAAAGCAATTCAGCATTACTGAATCAATAATGGATGACAATATCCGGCTACAGGTAAATAAAAGTTACCTGAACCTCCTCAGTAGCCGTAAGAAGATAGATGTTTACTTAAAAGCAGTAGAGCAGGCGCAGGAGAATTATCGTATAATCAAAAACAAGTTCGATAATAACCTTGCCACTACCACCGAACTCCTGGATGCAGACGTAGCTCAGCTACAATCAAGACTCAGCTATACGCTGGCAAGGGCAGATGCATTTGTAGCGTATCATAAATTATTACAAACAACCGGTCTTCTGGGAGCTGAACTGAAAAAATAAAATATTCACCATATCAAGTAAATCAATATGTCAACAAAAGGAACAAAAAGGAAAAAACCTGTTTTCATTATCATACTCGCAGTATTGGTGATCGGAGGAGCATGGTTCGGTATTTCTAAATACATACATAGCCTCCATCATGAAGATACAGATGACGCACAGGTAAGTGCAGACATCAGTCCTGTTATACCCCGGGTGGCCGGCTATGTAATGGATGTCGCGGTCGCCGATAACCAGCGTGTAAAAAAAGGCGATACCCTGATGATACTGGATAACCGTGATTATGTTATAAAAGTAGAGCAGGCAGAAGCTGCTTTACAAATAGCGCAAAGTTCCCTGAACAGTGCAAAAGCCACTACATCAGCAGCCAAAGCAAATATTGCTACTTCACAGGCATCTGTCGGCACTGCAGATGCACAGATAGAGGCAGCGAAAGTGACATTATGGAGAGCGACGCAGGATTATGAACGTTATGACAATCTTATCAAAGATCATTCGATCACGCAGCAGCAATATGAACAGGCTTTAGCAGCCAGACAATCTGCCGAAAAACAATTGGCCATTTTACAGGAACAAAAGAAACAGGCAACGCAGCAAACCAATGCTGTGGCCGTTCAAAGTAATGCTACTGCATCCCAGATCAACGTAGCAGATGCTACTATACGCCAGAAGCAGGTGGAAGTAGAAGCTGCAAAACTCAACCTTTCCTATACTGTTATTACGGCCCCGCAGGATGGCCTGGTATCGAAAGTGAACGTGCAGCCGGGACAATATGTACAAGCGGGGCAATCGTTGTTCAGTATTGTGCATAGTGAAAAAGTATGGGTGATCGCCAATTTTAAAGAAACACAACTTGATAAAATGAAAGAAGGGCAGAAGGTGATCATTAAAGCAGATGCTTACCCGGGCCATGGATTCGAAGCAAAGCTGACATCCTTCTCCCCTGCTACCGGTTCTACGTTTGCTTTACTTCCTCCTGATAATGCCAGTGGAAATTTTGTAAAAGTGGTGCAGCGCTTACCGGTAAAGATCGAATTCACTGATATGGCTGACCCATTGGTAAAAAAGTTACGGCCTGGCATGAATGTGATGGTGGATGTTCATTTGAATTAGTGAACAGCAATTGACAAAGCGGGTCATAAGCAAGAGATTAATTTGATATCTATTTAAAAAACACATCCGTTGGTGCTTGATCAGTCATACCGGGTGTTGCAAAGCATCTTCAGGAGATATAGGATAGTACTATGCAAACAGGTTCATTAGTTGAATACGGGTCGAGACGGGTTATTATCACAATCACCTGTATCGTATGTGCATTGCTGGAGATCGTGGATACTACGATCGTAAATGTAGCGCTGACAGATATGAAAGGTAACCTTGGCGCTACCACATCTGAAATCGGGTGGGTAGTGACAGCTTATGCTATCGGGAATGTAATCGTGATACCGATGACGAGTTTCTTTTCAACACAATTCGGGAGAAGAAATTATTTCGCTGCCTCTATAGTCATATTTACCATCTTTTCCTTTCTGTGCGGAAACGCAACAGGTGTGTGGGAACTGGTAGCATTCCGTTTTATACAGGGATTAGGGGGAGGTGCTCTGCTGGCTACCTCACAAACCATCATTACAGAAAGTTATCCGCCGGAAAAGAGAAGTATGGCGCAGGCTATTTATGGTCTCGGTGTGATCATCGGTCCAACGCTTGGTCCGCCGTTAGGAGGTTATATCACTGATACTGCAGGGTGGCCTTATATTTTTTACATCAACATCCCCTTAGGTGTTATCGCCACTTTACTGACCCTTCAGTTCATCAAAAGCCCTAAGTATGCCGAAAAGAGCTCAGTGAATGATATCGACTGGATCGGTATTGCATTACTGGCTGCATTTGTCGGCTCCTTGCAATACATATTGGAGAGAGGCCAGGAAGATGACTGGTTCAACAGCGGCACGATCACCTTGCTAACAGCCGTAGCCTTATTCGGAGGTTTCCTTTTTATCTGGAGACAATTGACCTTCAGAAATCCTGTTGTACAATTAAAGGTTTTGAAAAATGGCAACCTGCGTGTAGGCACCATACTCTCGTTTATCATGGGATTTGGCCTGTACGGTTCTACATTCATCATTCCTTTATATGTGCAGGCCACATTAGGCTGGACAGCCACACAGGCTGGTATGCTGATGATACCCGCGGCATTAATGACCGCTGTAATGATGCCGCTTATTGGTAAACTATTGCAACGGGGAATCCCCCAGCAATACCTCGTTGCAGGTGGTATGCTGATCTTTTTTGTTTTCTGCTTCTGGGGATATAAGATCATTACCCCTGATACCAGTAAGGATACTTTTTTCTGGATGCTGATCATGCGGGGCATCGGGCTGGGCATGCTGTTCATTCCTATTACAGCCCTGTCATTAAGTACATTAAAAGGAAGGCAAATAGCAGATGGTGCTGCTTTCACAGGCATGATGCGGCAATTAGGAGGGTCTTTTGGCATCGCTGTCATCACCACGTTCATGGCACACCAGACAATGAACCATAGGGCTGATCTTGTCACAAAACTGGATATGAACAACCCTGCCGTGCAGGCAAGGGTAGAAGATTACCAGCATGCATTCATGGCCAGGGGACATGCGCCAAACATTGCCCTGGGGGAGGCTTATAAGGTAATGGATTATTCGGTCACCAAACAATCCATGGTTTTATCTTATATGGATGTGTTCCTGTACATCGGATTATTGTTTCTCGTATGTATTCCATTTGTACTGATGGTGAAAGGAAATAAAGGACCGAAAGCTGGTCCGGGTGAAGCTGTACATTGATCGGGCCTGTTCATTTAATAAGAATATCCTTACACCCGAAATTTTCCATATTGATGGTGTACCATTCCAGTCGTTGCAGGCCACCCATCAGCCAGGATATCCTGTAACCGTCCCTTGCCAGTACATCTGCCAGTTCCAGACCGGCAATACCATTCAGTGACATTAGAACATATTCTTTGTTTTTATCAGGAAAAGCCTGCATAAAGGATCCGGCGCCTCTGTCTGCAAAGAAATTAACTGAGCCTTTCGCATTTTTATAATCATATTTGATCCCGCTGGTTGTCCGGGCGAAGAGGGTATCATGCCTCAGGTCTATTAATAAAGTACCATTATCATTTACTTTACTGCAATAGTTCGGAGCAGTTATAAATTCAATAACGTTTTTTTCCACCATGAACCGTTTCGTTCGTGCCACTAATCCTTTATTGCGGATGTATTCGTAGAAATAATAGTTATTACCCACCAGATAAGAAACCTCTTTCACTCCCTTTTTTACCAGCCAATCAGCCATCTCGGCAGCGCCATTATTGACCATATTGAATAAAACAACAGGCTGCCCGTTGGCTCTTCTGACCTCATCCAAAACTTTCAGCGAATCCCCTGCATTAAAATATATGGCATCTTTGAACAAGGGGAAGTATTCATAGAAGGTAATAGTAGCCGTATCATAAAAGAAACGGGGTGTATTGGATATGCCGATCAGCAAGAGTTTTTTGCCTGCGAGAAGGTCAGCAGTGACCTGTGACGCTGAAATATTTTTGTAAGCACCGGATGTCTCATAAAATGAATTCTTATACGGAAATAACTCATCATAACGACGGAACCATTCCGTCATTCCACCCTGCACATTATTTACATGAGTAAAACCGTTCTTTAATAAAATATTGGAAGCAGACCGGCTACGGTAGCTATGAGAACAGATAAGATAAATATCCTTGTCTTTATATGCAGCTAATTGCCTGATAGCCTCAGGATCTTGCTGCAGGTTTCGCAATTCAATATGAAGGGATCCTTTTAACCTCCCGATATTCGATTGCATTCCTCTTGAAGCCGAATCATAGAACTCGCCGTTAGTGCGCACATCCACGATCACCATATTACTATCTCCCTCTTGCTTTTTCTTCATCAGTGCAGGGAGGCTGATCTCGTTATATGTATTTTGCGCCATTACCGGCGGAGCCAATAAAAAAAAGGTGATGGCTATATGAACCGTTTGTTTTATCATCTGAGCCTTTTTTCAAAGAAAGTAAATATCTGCTTTAAAAACTTGTACAATATTGACATTGGGACGAAAGGTAAGACTTCGGTGACGTACCGGTAATTCTCCGGAGCGACCGGTTGAGATGCGAAGCATCATAAAAACCCGACCGGCTGGCCGCATCCTGTACTTTATATCCCTGACGCAATAACTGTTTGGCGTGTTCCGTCTTTATGATCAGCAGGTAATCATAAGGCGACAAACCGGTATTCTTCTTAAAAAGACGAACCACATGAAAAGGATTAAGATTGACCAGCCCTGACATTTGCTTCAACGAAATATCTTCTTTAAAATTTGAGTGAATAAAATCTACGAGGAGCTTTATTCTTGGATCGTACCGGGTTGCTATTTTGTCTTCTTCTTCTTCCGCAAACCTCTGCTGAAGCAGGTCACTCATGCAATCAAAAAAAAGTTCTTCCTGTTTAACAATCTCAGCATGGGATACCAGGGAATCAAATAACAGTTTCAGCTTTCCGGCGAGGGGCGATTGATCCACTAATACTTTTCTGAAATTATGTTCTGCTGTAAAAGGCAAACATAATACTTCAGCTACCTGTTGCAATGCCTTTCTATCAGGATACAAACTGAAGTAATGCAGTGGTGTATCAGCCACCGTGCTGCCTGTATGCACTTCCCCGGGGTTGATAAGAATAAGCTGATCATGGCTAGCTGTATAGTTCCGGCCATCACAATAAAAGCAGTCGGCGCCACTCAATACCAATTCTATCACATAATGATCATGAAAGTGGCGGGGAAAGTCGTGATGTAAAAGCTTATAGCCTGCGAAATCTATATTGAAAAGATGTTCACTGCGCCAAAGAGAAAAATGAGTACCGGGTGTTGGGGCTTTCACATTAGTAAGTTAGTCAAAATAAAAAGCCTCATTTACCGCTGATAAAATACCACTATTTTATGCAGGCTTCAGAATTGAACTTTCAATTGCACATAGACATTTCTTCCCGGTCTTGCTATATTCCCCCAATCGAGATGTTCGCGATATTCTATGTCAAAAATATTTTCGATACCCGCCTGGATATCAAACCGGTTTTTAAAAATATTGGTACTATACCCCACTCTGGCATGAACCAGGAAATAACCCTGCGTGGTATTCTCTCCTGCTTTTTCACTTACCTTCTTCTGAGGGAGTGCTGTTTCACATTCCAGTTGTCCTGAAATTCCTTTTGAAAGATAGCGGACCGACGATATGTTCTTAAATGGTGCAACAAAGGGCAGCGGTTCCTTTTCATGATCCCTGCCATGTGTATAACGCAAAGTAGAAACGAGTTCTGTATGGGCTGCAGGGGATACTATTGCACTTGCCTCCAGCCCTGCAATAACTGCATGAGGTAAGTTGATATAAGATTTTACCCCTCTGGCGCCAATGGTCATCGTACTTAGTGAAACATCTTCGGCACCGAATATATAATCACCGATCCTGCAATAATAGCCGCTGACCTGCAGTCTTGCTGTTCCCGATTGATATGAACCCGACACCTCTGCCTGTAATGATCTTTCTGGCTTCAGATCTGTATTGCCAATATAGTCATAACCGTCATGCGCATTAAATAGATAGAAGCCATACAGTTCGCTGGCAGAAGGTATCCGTTCCGAATAGGAAAGCCCTGCTGTTGCCCTGAACCTTCTGCCGGCTTTTCCTGACAATTGTACTGATAGGTTTTTCAGCAGATCAGTGCGGCCTGCTGTATTACCAACAATACTCACCTGGTCCTTGGCCTCCTGCGAAACAAGCTGACAGGAAACCATATCTGCACGACCGGTCAATTGTATGTTTAATAAACTATCTACCGGTAGATTCCATAAAACCGATAGTCCCGCCTGGTTCTTCCGGTTGTCGGGCCAAGTCAGCATATACATCGGCAACTGACCCGTTTGATACATTGTCATCGAAGCTTGCAGGTAAGTAGCAGATGCGTCTGCCCTGAAAGATAATTTCTGGTTGCGCTTTAACCGTATGTTCCCTTCTGAATAAGCACCTGCTGTTTTACTCACGCCGGGCATATCCATGTGCATCGGTACAAAAGGACGACGGGTATCATCCATGGAGTGCCGGACCTGGTTAGCATAAACTTTCGTTTCCCATTTATACAAAAGCCTGTCGTTGTTTTCCCGGTTAATGCTTACAGAAGCGATCCTCGCCGCAGCATAACCCACATCCATAGGCAATGCAGGATAGCCAATGTTCCATCCATCGTCAGCCAGAATATCTGCACTTAACGATGTATGGCGGTTATACTGGTATTTAGCAGCAAAAGAATAGTTCACTTTCCTGAACTGTGAGAAATCAATTTTAGTTCCACCGCCACTGCGATAGTTCTGATGATTGCGGTACGTACCGCTGGCCCTGAAAGCCCATTTCGCTGATGAATAATTCAACCTGGCTGATTCATAAAACCCTTTTGCCGCTGTCTGGTAACCGCTGCCGATAACACCAGTGATCTTTTTATCATTCCTGAGATCAGGTTCGGCGATCTTCATATTGATTGTTCCGCCGATAGATGATCCGTTGAAAAATCCTGCAGTACTGGTCTGCACCTGCAGATTCGCTAAGTTGGCAGGTTCGATATAGATCGTAGCGGGATCCATTTTATCCGTACAGGCGCCGTGAATACGCATCCCACCTACCATTACATTGATCTGCCCTCCGGTGAATGACCGTATGGAAGGTTCCATACCATAAGGTCCCCGCCGTATCAATGACATTTCAGGTAAACGGCTGATGATATCTTCAAGTGTGGCTGCCTGGTTGGCCCTGAAAAAATTAACCAGCCGCTGGCTTTGGGATTTTTGTTTTCCGGCTACCGTTACCTCACTCAGCTCCACTATGCGTGAACTGTCCGTTTCAGGAACTGCCTGTGCAAATAGTGCCGGCACATAACTTATGACGATCAATGTGGCTATTATTCTTTTCATGATGAAAAGTTGAAGACGGGCGGACCTGCTACTATCCGC
>JAEUVK010000121.1 GCA_016787135.1 Chitinophagaceae bacterium
ACAACTATCGCTAACCCGGTAAGTATGATCGCCAATGTATTTTTTTCCAGCAATAATGTTGCTACGACCAATGTGCCGGTAGCAAACCCGATTATGAGAATGCCAGATGGTAACCCTTCCCGGTACATGACCAGAAAGAAAGAAAAGAAAACAAGCGCAAGGCCGGTTTCTTTTTGCATGATGGTTAATGCAGCAGGGAATAAGGCAATGCCTGCTGCAATCAGTTGCGACCGTGTTTGTGTGAAGTCAGTTTCAGGCCTTGACAAATACTTGGCCAGGGCCAGCGCCACACATATTTTACAAAATTCTGCCGGCTGAAAATTAAAAGAACCAAGTTTAATAATGGATTCTGTTCCCTTAATATTGGAATGAAAAGGGAATACTAATAATAACATAAATATACCTGCGGCATACCATATATTAGCAGTGGCCGGAAAGAACTTACTGTCGGTAAGTAAGATGAAAAGACCAAGTATCAATGCAACTGCAAAAAAATAAAGTTGCTTGCTATAGTCGGTCCTGAAATTGATAAAGCTCTGAAAGACCGGGTCACCTTCTTTATAGGTGGCACCAAAAACCGCTGTAATACCGATAACTACCAACAACAGGTATATCCAGATAAGGCTCCAGTCAATTCCTTTTGATATGGCCGGGTTACGCTGGTTCACTATGATACGGATTGGTTGATGTTTCTGCGAAATTGTTTTTCATCCGGCAATACAGCTGCAGACATATTCTTTTTTTCATCTGCCGGCGTGTTCTTTCTTTTAGACGGAGTCTTGTTATTTACATTTTTTTGAAACGACAGGTATTTTTTCAGGTAAGTACTGTCCTTATAGGTATCAAACCATCTGCGGGCCCTGGTAGAGTCTTCTATGAACTGCAATCTTTTTAAATAGACAGGCATCAGGTTCGTGTTCGCTATCCGCTCTACATCTGCCTTGCTTTTTTCCTGTATGGTATCATTAAGATATTTCTCCATCAATATCCTGGCAATAGGCCCGCCCCAGGTTGCGCCGAAGCCAGCGTTCTCTACTGCCACTGCAATAGCGATCCTCGGATTTTCTTTAGGGGCAAAGCAAACAAACATGGAGTTGTTGGGAAGGTCTAATTTTTTTCCGTCTATGATACGTGAGTTTTGAGCGGTGCCGGTCTTGGCACATACGTCAATGCCCGGTATCATAGCTATCCTTGCTGTACCCATCGTTACCACATCCTGCATGCCGTCAATCACTGATTGGTAGGCTTCATCCGATATATGGGTGAGTACTTCATGTTTACGGCGGTATCTGTTCAGGAATACCGAGTCGTCTTCTGTTTCGTCATCTATCTTCTGAACAAAATGCGGGGTATAATAATAGCCTTTATTGGCAATAATGCACATGGCATTAGCCAACTGAAGCGGAGTTGCTGTCATTCTATCCTGGCCGATCCCAAGGGTAAGATTGGTGCATGAATTCCAGGCTCCCCTATACTCCCTGTTATAGGCTGCCGTATCAGGAATATTTGCTTTGTCCTCACTTGGAAGGTCAATGCCTAACCGGGTGCCTAATCCAAATGCATTCATGTACTCTTTCCATTTTTCATAACCATTCTTTACGTTCCCGTATTTCGGATTGTCAACTGCCAGGCGATAAACATGGGCGTAATATGAGTTACATGAGTTGGCAATAGATAAGCGAAGATTGGCTGCGTGACCTCCTCCTGAGTGTGTGCAGGCTGGTTTACCATGCCCGCACAGTGTGTATCTGCCCGGACAGGGAAATCCATAAGAAGGCGTAATCACGCCTTCATCCAAAGCAACCAATGCGCCTAAAGGTTTAAATGTAGAGCCGGGAGGATACTGCCCTTTGATCGCCCTGTTGAGTAATGGCCCTGCAACATCCAGCACAAGGCCGCTATAGTTTTTGTTTTTATCAGGTCCTGTTAGTTCATTCGGGTTAAATGTAGGCCCCGATGTCATTGCGAGTATACCACCGGTTTTAGGATCAATGGCAACTACTGCCCCTACTTTATTGGTCATTAACTTTTCGGCCAATTGCTGCAATTCAATATCAAGGTGTGTTCTAAGCCCCCGGCCGGCAATGGCGCCTGTATCCAGTATTCCCTCTTTATACCTTCCCACTAAACGGTTGTGATTGTCTTTGATCATATATTGCACACCCCGCTGACCCATCAATATTTTTTCATATGTTGCTTCCAGGCCGCTTTTACCAATATAGTCGCCCTGTCTGTAAAAATTTCCTGACCGTTCAATGTCTTTGGGGTCGGCTTCATTGATATAGCCGAGGATATGTGCGGCTACATTATAAGGGTACGTTCTTACAGGCCGCTCCACCAATGCAAAACCGGGATAGCGCCAACTATTTTCTTCAAAGCGGGCCTGCATTTGCGGGGTTAACAGATCTTCAAAAACAGATGGGCGAATGGCTTTGTTACGAATAATGGCATCCCTGATACGTGCATTGAACTGAGCGGTATCTATTTCCATCATCCGGCAAAACGAAAGGGTGTCAAAATTCTTTACCTCCGCCGGGGTTACCATCAAGTCGTACATGATGGTATTATTCAGTATGGCTTTGCCTTTTCTGTCATAGATGATTCCCCGTTCAGGATAAACGATTTTGGGGAAAACAGCCTGGTTCATGGCCAATTTGCTATACTCGCCGGAAACTATCTGCAGGTAAAATAATTGTGCAATAATGATAATAAAAGCGACCAGGAATATTAAGCGGATAATACGGCTTCTTGATTGGTTAAACACAGGCATAGATCAGGGGGCAAGGTATGGTGTCAGGGGAAATGAAAGCTGAATTACTTTGCCATACAAAATACGCATACGGAAAGCCGCTTTCCAAATGTTACCGCGAATAAATTTTGATTTAGGAAAATTTTCAGGATCGCTGTAGTAGTGAATGAAGTGACAAAGCAGGGCCCGGCGTCGAACTACGCCGTATTGGTACGGAATTTCAATTTTCGCGGGAACAGCAATTCGGTAGTAATGATAAGAAGCATACTGATACCGGTGGAGGCAATGACCTTGATAACAAAATGAAAAAAGTTCCCGAACGAGAGCCACTCAAGCAGTACAAGATAGCCGTGATGGGCAAGTGTCAGAACAAAACTATATACCAGGTAAGGCGTCCAGCCCATAGCTTTGGGCGATGGTTCCCGATAACTAAACCCCGTTGCATCTTTTGGGGCGAGAATATTAATAATAAAAGGACGCAGGTAGGCGATCAATACACAGGGAGCCGCATGAAGACCGGGTGTCATCATAAAGAAGTCAAGGATAATGCCCGTAATAAAGCCAGTCAATAATAGCGTTGCTCGTGAAATGCTGAAAGGCAGCCAGAGAATGAATAAATAATAGAGTATAGGAATAATGAACTGATGAAGTGCTGGTATTTTGTTCAGTACATATACCTGCAACAGGATGAAAATAGCCAGACGGATAGTATTTCTCAGAAAATCACTCACCTGTTCGTTCGTTTAGGGTCATCTACTTTTTTTTGTGTTTCTTTCAGAAGGCTTTCCTGTTCAGCATATTGCAGGTTCTCCACCACAAATACCTGCTGAAGATCCGCAAAGTTGGCAGCTGTCCTGATCTTTAATACATAAAAATTCGTGGAATTATCGGGAATGATCTCTGCAACTGTACCTACCATCATGCCCGGCGGCACACTTAATATATAATTACCGGTAATGATCGTATCACCTTTGACGATCGAATCGCTTTTGGGAATACTATTCAATGTGAGGAATAACGGATCTTTACCGTTCCATGAAATAGTGCCGCCGCTCCTGGTTTTTTTCACCAGTACACTGGTTTTATTTTGCACATGCAACAAGCTCATCACCTGGCTGAAGTTCGGGCTGACGTTGATCACTTTCCCAACAAGGCTTCCGTCAGAGTTAAATACGCCCATATCATCGTAAATACCATCATTGGAGCCTTTGTTGATCTGTATATAGTTTTTCTCAGAACTAACTGTGCTGTAGGTTACCTGTGCATTTCTCCATTTATAATGCCGGTAATGACCCAGTGTGTCGTAAGGGATAGAATCGGTCACGAGCAGGGCGGATGTATCTTTTTTAATGAAATTGACTGACAGCAAATTCATCAGTGAATCGTTCATTTTATGCACCTTCCTGTTCTCTTCCCGCATTTTAAAAAAATCTTCCGCTGTATTGTACCTGCTGTTGAACCAGCCTGTCACTTCATTGGCAACACCAAGTCCTTTTGCCCTGTAAAACCTGTTATAGGTGAGTAAGAACCATATTGCCAACGCCTGCAACGCCACAAAAAAAATGGCTGTAGAAAAACGGCGGATGAAAAGGAATATATTACGCATCTGAACAAGGCACAAGGTTCAAGGCACAGGGCTCAAGACTTTAGATTCGATAGAAACATTCAATGAACGCTACTTGTACCTGTAGCTTGTTCCTTGCACCTTAGGTAAGTTTTATCTCATTACAAATGGATACTTGTCGTAATTCTTCAGAGCAATACCTGTACCACGAACCACACTTTTCAGGGGGTCGTCGGCCACGTGCACAGGTAATTTGATCTTTTGGCTTAACCTTTTGTCAAGACCTCTTAACAAAGCGCCGCCCCCTGTCAGGTACAAGCCGCGACGGTAAATATCTGCCGCCAACTCTGGGGGTGTTTGTTCCAGCGCTTTCAGTATCGCTTCTTCTATTTTGAAAATGCTTTTATCCAATGCTTCGGCTATTTCCTGAAAGGAAACCATGATCTGTTTGGGAATTCCTGTTACAAGATCGCGGCCATTGACAGGAATATCTTCCGGCGGGTTTTCCAGGTCTTTCATAGCGGCACCGACCTGTATCTTGATCTGTTCTGCTGTACGTTCGCCTATCAGTAAGCTATGATAACGGCGAAGCGCTTCCATGATATCTGCAGTAAATTCGTCGCCGGCTATCCGGATGGATTGATCACAAACAATACCAGCAAGGGCAATAACGGTAATACCTGTAGTGCCCCCACCTATATCTATGATCATATTGCCTACAGGCTCTTCCACATCAATGCCAATACCCAGAGCCGCAGCCATTGGTTCGTGCAGCAGGTAAACTTCTTTGGCGCCGGCCTGTTCTGCACTGTCGCGGACGGCACGTTTTTCCACTTCGGTAATAGAAGAGGGAATACATATCATCATCCTCCAGCTCGGGGGGAATAAGGGTTTCTTGGGATACACCAGCTTGATCAGTTCCCTGATCATCAGCTCGGCAGCGTTGAAATCGGCGATCACACCGTCTTTCAGGGGGCGGACGGTGCGGATGCTTTCATGGGTTTTCTCGTGCATCATCAATGCCCGTTTTCCCACGGCCAGTACTTCCTTAGGGTTGTTACGGTTAAGTGCTACGATACTCGGCTCGTTCACTACTACTTCATCGTTATGTATGATCAATGTATTGGCGGTACCGAGGTCTATAGCTATTTCCTGGGTGAACCAGTTAAAAAGTCCCATTCGTTATTATTGGATTTAATGTGTGCAAAGTTGGAGGAAATAATCCGAATTATCAAAGCAGAAACCCTTGACAAACAAGATTTTTTTGCGACGGAGATTTGAAGTAAAGAATCGGTTTTAGTTTCATGCTGTCTGCTGTATCTCTTTATCTGCCGTATCATTCGCTTTTCCGGGCCACAAATAAAATAGCAGCGACAACATCTGAATGCAGTAACGACAATATGGTTTATTGTATTATTCTGTGTCGAAAAAAAAATATCTTCCGTTCATGAGAGTCATTACGCGGACTGTCTGGATACTTTCACTGGTGAGCATGTTCGCCGATATTGCCAGTGAACTACTATATCCTGTTGTGCCGGTTTACCTGAAGGAGATCGGGTTTTCAGTGCTTGGTATAGGCATATTGGAAGGAGTAGTGAATTTTACCGCCGGTATCAGTAAGGGTTATTTCGGAAAACTAAGTGATGAGAAAGGGGTGCGCCTTCCTTTCGTAAAACTGGGTTATTTCCTCAGTGCCATCTCCAAACCTATGATGGCGGTATTCGCTTACCCGCTCTGGATATTTTTAGCCAGAACAACGGATCGCCTTGGAAAAGGTGTTCGTACTGCTGCCAGGGATGCGCTGCTTTCTCAGCAGGCAACAAAGGAAACCAAAGGAAGGATATTCGGGTTTCACCGGAGCCTGGATACGCTGGGAGCTACGATCGGGCCTGCTCTTGCTCTTTTGTTCCTGTATTTTTATCCGGGTGAGTACAAGGCCATTTTTTATCTTGCTTTTATTCCCGGTATCATCAGTGTGCTGCTTATTTTCTTATTGAAAGAAAAAAGACAACCGGTGTCAACACTAGGAAAGGGAAATTTCTTTTCCTTTTTCAGGTATTATAAAATCGCAACACCGGAGTATAGAAAACTGGTGACAGGATTGTTATTGTTTGCGCTGTTCAACAGCTCCGATGTTTTTTTATTGTTGAAAGCAAAAGAAGTTACGGGAAGTGATTCGGTCACTATTGCTGCCTATGTCCTCTATAATCTTGTCTTTGCTGTTGCGTCTTATCCGGTCGGAATACTGGCAGACAGAATGGGTTTCAAAAAGGTCTTTTTGTCCGGTCTGTTATTATTTGCATTCGTATATGCCGGCTTTGCTTTTGTTCCATCGGCCATTATACTCTTTGTTTTATTCTTTCTGTATGGCATTTATGCTGCAGCTACGGAGGGTATTGCCAAGGCCTGGATAACGAATATGGCCCATGATAGTAACACAGCAACTGCCGTTGGATTTTATACTTCCTGTGAAAGTGTTTGTACATTGATGGCCAGCATCATTGCCGGTGCTGTCTGGACAGGCATAGGAAGTACATATACATTTTTACTAACATCACTTGTCGCTGTTATTGTATTTGTTTTCTTTCTTTCAACGTACAAAAAGGCCTGATCCTTTATCTTTGCCGCTCAAAATTTCCTTTTCGCCCGGCTATATTTTGGCACGGTAATGGAAAGTGGGGGTGCAGACCAATTATTCCACTTAAAAAATCTTAGTTATGAGAAGAATTCTTGTTTTAGCAGCAGTTTTATTCACCGGGTTACTTTCACAGGCCCAAAGTAAAAGCGCAACGGGGTATGATTATACAACGGCGCTTGGTGTGAAAGTATGGGATGGGGGCGGTATTTCGCTTAAACACTTTTTTACTGAAAAAAATGCCGGAGAACTGATCGGCTACTTCTGGAGCCAGGGTGTTCGTTTTACTGGTTTATATGAAATCCATGGCAACATTAATAATGCTCCCGGCCTCAGGTGGTACATAGGCCCGGGTGCACATGTAGGTTTTTATAACAGTAAGAACGGAGACGGCGCATTTGTCGGCATTGATGGCGTGATCGGCCTCGATTATAAATTCAACGGCGCTCCCATCAACCTGTCACTTGACTGGCAGCCCTCTATTGAGTTTGGAGATGGCCGTGGATTCTGGGGTGGCTGGGGAGGATTAGGCATACGATACACGTTCTAAATCTATCTTCCGGAAATTTATCAGGAAAAGAAAGGGTGTTGGATTTTTCAACACCCTTTTTGTTTAACCTTGTACAAATGTTTATCTATGAGAATACTTTCCGTTATTGTTTGCTTTTTCCTGATGGCGGCGGGGTTACGGGCTCAGGATGTCAATCAGATCATGGCAGATTTTGAAAAAGCTGTAAAAGAGGGGAAACCTGTGCCATACGGCCGTAATAAGGAAGCCGGAAAATATTATAACATCCGTGGTTTTAAAATGTATTGTGAAGTATATGGGAAAGGCCAGCCTTTGCTCATCATTCATGGTAATGGAAGGTCTATCAGCGATTTTACTTACCAGATACCCTATTTCGCGGAAAAATATAAGGTCATTGTGGCCGATAGCCGGGCCCAGGGAAAGTCGTACGATATAAAAGATAGTCTTACTTACGAAATGATGGCCGATGATTATGCAGCTTTGCTGGATAGCTTGCAAACCGATTCAGCTTATGTGATCGGGTGGAGTGATGGAGGCATCAATGGATTATTATTAGCTATCCGCCACCCGGAAAAAGTGAAAAAGCTGGCAATAACCGGGGCTAATCTCGTTCCGGATACCACGGCTGTGCCTCAGCAAATATGGGACATGGTCATGCCGGTTTACCAATCGCTTAAAACAAAAGAAAATAAAAACCCTTTTGAAAAAACAAGTTACAAACTGTTCCGGCTTTTAGTAGAACAACCACATATTCCGTTAGCAGATATCCGGAAAATACAATGTCCCGCCCTGGTCATAGGAGGTGATCATGATGTGATAAAAGAAGAACATACCCTGCTGATCTATAAAAACATTCCCAAAGCCTATTTATGGCTGTTACCGGCATCAGGTCATTCTACTCCTATTGTCTATCATGAGGATTTTAATAAAGTAGTTGACCGGTTTTTCATACATCCTTACCGGGTAATAGAAGGAGAGGGCCGGTTCAATTAGTTTCAGGCAGTAACGAACCCCAGTCGTTTTTCTACAACGGAAGGCAACCGGGGTAATTTTCTTCTTTCGATCAGGAAACTGTTCAGTTGGGCAATTTCTTTGAAGATATAATGTTTATCGGCGGCGGCTTTCAAATAATCTTTACCGCTGCTGCCGCCTGTTCCTATTCTTGTACCTATCATGCGATGTACCATATTCATGTGCCTGTATCTCCATGAGCTGAGCTGTTCGTCTATTTCGAGCAGTGCATTTAATAACTGAAAAGGTAATTGCAGCATAGGATAGCCACGATAAAGCATAATGAAAAGAGCGGCTTTTGAAGCAGCTGCGGATATGGTCCGGTCTTCATTGCCGGTGGTTTGTATAAAGATGTCATCAAAAGCTTCAAGATTATTCTTTTCTGCTTCCGCCAGGCTTTCAGCATATTGTTTCCGGTATTCCATCCAAAATGGATGATCTGCCCCTTCCCCGGTGGAAGTAAGCCGGAAGTAAGCCTCTTTCCAGTTCTCTTCCTCTTTAAAAAAAGGCATTCTTTCCAGCCATGCATTCAGCAGATCAAGCAGAGACTTGTTATGCTCTGCATTTTTGATAATATCTATATGTTCTTTACGTAACTGGGATGTGTAATATTCTTTTCCGTGACGATGTTCGAATTTCAATCCCAGTTTTGCTTCCAGTTCTTTGAACTGCCAGCTTTGAAAACCGGATGCAGGCCGCAGCATATCCCTGAAGTCGAGAAAGTCCATCGGCGTCATGGTTTCCATGATATCCACCTGGTGGACCAACACTCTCAGAATGGTTACCATGCGATTTAACCTGTGTACCACCGTTTGCAGTTCGGGTGAGTTGTCATTGAGAGCCGGTTTGCCCATGATCGCCACAATAGAGTCTGCTTCATGATGCAGTTGTTTGAACCAAAGTTCGTAGGCCTGGTGAATGACGATGAACAGCATTTCGTCATGGGCCGGTAGCTGATGCTTATCGCTTTCCGGAAATTGTGCGTTGAGTACCTTATCTAATTGTAAATAGTCATGGTAGTGAACATCTGGCATAGCGGATATTTGCACAAAAATAAGTGAGTACAGTTGTACTAAGCTTCGCCGGATGTTTGTGGTTTGAACTCGTACCCGATATCGGTCCGGTAATAAATGCCGTCAAAGTGGATATTATCCAATACATCCAGTGAAGTGTTGACAGCCTCTTCAATGTTTTCACCTAAAGAAGTAACACAAAATACCCGGCCTCCGTCGGTCACTATCTTTTTGTTTTCATCTTCTTTGGTGCCGGCATGAAAGATGATGGATTGCTTGCCGTATCTGCCTTCCAGGCCTGTGATCTCATATCCTTTTTCATAGCCTGTCGGATATCCGCGGCTCACCGCCATAATGGTAGCAGCGGCCCGTTTATCTGTCCTTACCACTACCTTATCCAGTTCCTGCTGGGTAGCGGCAACACATAACCCGATCAGATCGGTTTCCAATCTTGGTATCACCACTTCCGTTTCCGGATCACCCATACGGCAATTGTATTCGATCACATACGGCTCGCCGTTTACATTGATCAGGCCAAAGAACACAAAACCGGTATAAGTGATACCTTCTTTATATAATCCATCGATAGTGGGTTTGATCACACGTTCTTCCACTTTATGCATGAAGCCGGGAGTGGCAAAAGGTACGGGACTTACAGCGCCCATACCACCGGTGTTCAATCCTTTATCACCTTCGCCGATACGTTTGTAATCTTTGGCCTCCGGCAGTATCACATAGTTCTTGCCGTCGGTAATGGCAAAAACGCTTAACTCAATACCACTTAAAAAATCTTCCACCACTACTTTCCTGCTGGCTTCGCCAAACTTGGCCTGCTGTAGCATCAGTTCAAACTCGGCGATAGCTTCTACATAGCTCTGGCAGATCACTACTCCCTTGCCTGCAGCCAGCCCATCGGCTTTTAAAACAATAGGAAGTGTATGCTGCTGCAGGTATTTGATACCTTCTTCGTAATTATCGATAGTAAACTCTTTATAGGCAGCTGTGGGAATATTATGCCGCTGCATGAAGGCTTTGGCGAAGGCCTTACTTCCTTCCAGTTGAGCACCCTCTTTGGACGGGCCAATAAAATAGATGTCTTTTAATTCTTCATCAGCTTTGAAATGATCGTAGATGCCATTTACCAGCGGTTCTTCCGGACCCACAATCACCATTTCGATCTTCTCTTTTTTGCAGAATTGACCGATCGCCTCAAAGTCATTGATGCCAAGGGGTACATTGACGCCGAGTGCAGCCGTACCGGGGTTACCGGGAGCAATGTAGATGGGATTGGTCCAGACGCTTTGATTCAGTTTCCAGGCAAGGGCATGTTCCCTGCCGCCAGAGCCTAACAATAAGATACGCATTTGATTGCTACAGTTGGTTATTCGCTATTACGGCCATTGGATAATGGCTGTTAAAGATAGCTCTAAAAAAATTTTTCGTGGTCAAATTTCT
Organism: Chitinophagaceae bacterium; assembly: GCA_016787135.1. GTDB lineage: Bacteria > Bacteroidota > Bacteroidia > Chitinophagales > Chitinophagaceae > VBAT01. The sequence goes on from JAEUVK010000121.1 coordinate 10,957, forward strand.
GTATTTTGGTTGCTTGATTAGGTTTAACTCTGATTACTCACTAAAAATTATTGTATGGATCAACCTGCAAAAACCGGCAAGCACCCGA
>JAEUVK010000129.1 GCA_016787135.1 Chitinophagaceae bacterium
GGTTGTCACAATAGTAGTGATCACCATATCATTTTTCTGCGCAATGCCTTTCGTCTTTCTTGCTTCTATCATATAGTTGAAGGCAAGCACAGCGGTCTGGTTACCGTTCATCAGCACCCATTCCCCATGATTATCCTTTACACCAATACCTACACGGTCAGCATCCGGGTCTGTGCCCAGTAGTATATCGGCATCCAGTTCTTTCGCTTTCTTCAGGCCAATGCTCATCGTCTCCTTTTCTTCAGGATTGGGATAGACCACTGTCGGGAAATTGCCATCCGGTTTGCTTTGTTCTTCCACGATTGTAACGTTGGTGAAGCCGAAGCGTTTCAGTACTTCCGGCGCCAGCATGATGCCCGTACCATGAATGGGGGTATAAACGATCTTCAAATCCTTATGCCGGGCGATCACATCGGGGTACACACTCAGGCTCTTCACCATTTTAATGTATTCTTCATCCAGTTCTTTACCGATGATCGTGATATTCTTTTCTCCGCCACTCCACATTACATCATCCACGCTGCCGATCTTTTCCACTTCTTTGATCACATTCTTATCATGCGGTGGTACCAATTGTCCGCCGTCTTTCCAGTACGCTTTATAGCCGTTATATTCTTTAGGATTGTGAGATGCTGTACACACAACACCACCCTGGCATCCGAGATGACGGATGGCGAAGGATAACTCCGGTGTCGGCCTTAAGGCTTCGAACAAGAATACGCTGATACCATTTGCTGCAAAAACATTGGCCGTTGTTTCCGCAAAGAAGCGGCTGTTGTTGCGGCTATCGTGTGCAATCGCCACTTTTACCTGCTCATCGGGAAAAGATTGTTTCAGGTAATTCGCATATCCCTGGGTCGCCATGCCTACCGTATATTTATTCATCCGGTTGGTGCCTACCCCCATGATGCCGCGAAGACCACCGGTACCAAATTCAAGATTACGATAGAAAGCATCTGCCAGTTCGGTCGGATTTTCCTTCATCAATTTATTGATTTCGTCCTTGATCGGCTGGTCAAAACTGCCTTCGAGCCATGTATTCACTTTTGCCTGAATTGCTGTGTCCATAGTGCAAGTTTAAATTTGAAGGCTGAAGTTATCAATTTTTACTATTTCAAACTGAAAAGCCTGTCAAAACGTATTTTTGTTTAATGAGGTCACCGGCATTGCTACTATCATCGTCCCTTGCGTCGCACACTTCATCGTTCCGTACAAAGTTCAGCATATTGCTGATTTTTATTTTTACCAGCTATTTTTCCTTTGGGCAATCAGAGCCGATAGCTATTTCTGATACATCAAAGGAGTTTCATACAGCAGGCCATCCTGTACAAAATTTAAAAGGGGGGGGAGAAATATTTACATCCGAACAGAGGACAAAACGTATATATATTATTGCCGGGGTACATACTGCCGGTTATGGCGGATCTCTTTTATTGCTGAACAACGCCTGGTATAAAGGATATGAAAGGACCAGCTTTCATACTTTCAATGACAGCAAAGAGTGGCGGCAAATGGACAAAATCGGCCATGCATGGGGTGCATACAATATCGGGAAGGTTTCCTCTGCCATGTGGGAATGGACAGGAATTTCGCATAAAAAAGCTGTTGTTATCGGGGGGATCGGAAGCATTGCCTATTTAACGGCGATTGAATTCTTGGATGCACATTCTGCCAAATGGGGATGGAGTTGGAGTGACATCGCCGCTAATATCGGTGGCTCAGGACTTTTTATCGGTCAGGAATTATTATGGAAAGAACAACGTATTCAGTATAAATTCTCTTTTCACAAAAAAAAGTATGACGACCCTATGCTTGAGCAAAGGGCCGATAATTTATTCGGAAAAACATGGTATGAGCGAATGCTGAAGGATTACAATGCGCAGACCTATTGGTTCAGCGGGAACCTGAGATCCTTTTTGCCTGGCAGTAAATTACCCGCCTGGCTGAATGTCGCTGTGGGTTATGGGGCAGATGGTATGTATGGCGGTTTTGAGAATAAATGGGTAGATGTTTCAGGCAATAATATAGATCGTTCTGATATACCCCGTAAACGTCAATTCTATTTAGCGCCGGATATAGACTTTACTAAAATAAAGACAAATAAAAGATGGCTGAAAACGGTTTTTACTTTTATGAATGCGTTTAAATGCCCTGCCCCGGCAGTAATGCTGGACAGCAAAGGAAAGTTAAAAGCTTATCCACTTTACTTCTGATCATTCAATTTTCCACTCTGCCGCTTTAATGATCGCATCCAGGCGATCGGGTCTGTCAGCATCCATCCATAGTTGAATAAATTGTCCGCCGTTCGGGTAATTCTTTGCAAAGGCAGATACATCACCATTCTCATTTTTCCCCAGTACTACATCCACGCTTTTTCCCTGAATGAAGAGTGAAGTACTCCAGAAATCCGGTAATCCTAGTTGCTTTCCATTTTCTGCCGGGAAACAGGGAAGGTCGCCCATGAATGTGCGGGTATCTCCTTTGCCATAATCGAGGTCAAGTATGGTATCGGCGGCACTGGGTCTGAATGCAAAAGGTTGTTTACTCTTCTCATCAACCTGGTAAACGATTGGGTTGATACCCGTCATCACAATTTTTCCGCCCCTGTCAAGGTACTTACGCATAATACTGCTTTTGCCATTGTCAATGACCGATGAAGGAAAATAAGAAGTGGCAAATACGAATACCGATGGGTTCGCTGATTCTTTTGACATAAAATAGGCCAGCGAATCTGAACTGATCAGTTTGTAGCCATTACCCCGCAAGTAATTCCTTATTACAAGGTCACTGTTGGCTTTGTAATAAACATTCACTCCTGTCTCATAATATACATACTGGTCAACCTTATCTTTAAACTGTCTTTTATCTGAATGCCCGCTAAGCGCATAAAGATAACCGTCATCCGCTCCGAAATAAAGCAGCCCGTCATCCCATACAGGGGACGACAAGATCTTTCCGTTCACTTTGAACTGGGAAATACGTTTGCCTGTTTTCAGGTCAATGCAATATAACTGCCCGTCAAAAGTGCCGGCATATACTTTATCGTCTATGATCAGCGGGGATGACCATACCGCCAGCGGCGTTCTGAATTTCCATATTTCCTTGCCTGTTTCCAGGTGAACAGCTTGTACAAAACGGCCATCGGATGTGCCCGTTACGACAAATGAATCTTTTACCGCTACCGTTGAAATGACCCATGAAACGTAATGATCCATTTTCCAGAGCCCTTTACCGTTATCAGCATTGATGCAATAAAGGAAGCCATCCCTGGCGCCGAATACCGCTTTATTACCTACAATGACCGGGCTCGATGTTATAGCCCTGCGGTCAAAACCATAGTCTTCGTTATGCATGGTATCGCCATTGATCCGGTACTGCCACAATTCTTTTCCGTTCTTTATGTCCACTGCATATAAAGACGCTTCAGTGTCGCCAAAGAGTACTGCATTCTTATAAACGGCTGCCGTACTGCGGATGATACCTTTACTTTTAAATTTCCATAATTGTTTGCCCGTTTTCGGATTCAAGGCATAGAGGCAACCATCATCACTTCCTATCAATAGTGTATTGTCATATAAGACAGGTGAGGAATAGTAATAATCATAACGCCAGGAATAAGCTGCCTTTTCTCCCAGTTTTACTTTCCATAGCAGTTGCCCGTTAGATTCTTTCAGGCAATAAAGGGTTTGTCCGTTATCAGAAAAATATGTTTTCCCATCCTGGCTGGCTGCAGAAGAGTGAATAGCGTTTCCGGTATTATACTTCCATTTTACCTGCGATGTCCTTTTATCCAATGCAAAAAATACACCAGCCGCCGTACCAAAGTAAACAGTGTTGTCATTGATCAATGGGGTTGACCGCACCGGCGATCCTGCATCAAACCGCCATGCTTTGCTATCATATACAAGATCAGCATTTGTGGATACAAAACTGCTGTGAACCGGGTTATCCCGGAACATTTTTGACTTGCTGGTGACCTGTGAAAAAGAAGTGCTGCAAAGAGCTGTTAGGAAGAACAGGAATAACGGTCGTCTCATAAGCTATATAATTAAAAAATCAAAGTTCGCTGATCCATCGTCGGAACAATGGCGCCATTTCCTGGCTGATCACAATTTGGTGGTTCAAGGACGGCATGCACAGGTCCACCTGCAATTTCACCTTTTCATAGGTCTTGTAGCTTTTTATAAAAGCGATATTAACGATGTACTGGCGGTTGGCCCTGAAAAAACTGGTCTTATCCAACTCGTCTTCCAGTTCAGACAGGTTCTTATCAATACGGTATTTCTTGCCTTCTTTATCTATAACAAATACCAGCTTCTCCTCTGTGTAAATGATGGCGATATCATCTGTCCGTAACGAAATATTCTCAATTCCCTTCTTTACCACCAGTCTTGACCGGGTCTTGTGCCGGAAACTGTTGATAAACGAATGATAGCCGGTAAAATGTTTTTCCAGGCTTTTGTATTTGTTCATCGCCTTGCCGAGTTCAGCTTCATCCACTGGTTTCAGCAGGTAATCTATCCCGTTATGTTCAAAAGCATTTACAATGAACTGGTCGAATGCGGTGATGAAGATCACAGGGCTCTGTACATTCGTTCTGTTAAAAATATCAAACGAAAGACCATCCGGCAACTGCACATCGGAAAAGATAAGGTCGGGAGGCTTATTGGAGGAAAGGTATTCAATACTATCTTTCACTGTTGAAAAAGTACCGGCGATCTCTGTTTCAGGGGAGTGCTGGGCGAGTAATCGTTTGAACTCATCGGCGATGATCCGTTCGTCCTCAATGATGATTGCGTTGATCATGGGTAAGCTGGTTTTTGTTACATAAACAGTTTATACCCTGTTGATGCCCGTATAAAAGTAATTACATAAATGTACCGGGCTTTGTCATAAGCTGCTTGCTTAGCAAATGATGGAAAACCGGGATAAACGGTAACTAACGGCTTAATTACCGCTATGAAAACTTGATGGAGATATTTTAAATTTTCGTTTGAAGGCTTTACTGAAAGTGAAGATATCTGTGAAGTTACAATGGGCAGCGATATGAGTAATGCTCATATTCCCCCTGGCGATAAGCTCTTTTGCCAGCTCAAGGCGTTTGCTTAGCAGATACTGATAAGGAGATGTTCCAAACGCCTGTTTGAATGAACGGAAAAAATGAAATTCAGACATATTGCAGCATGAAGCAACCTGGTTTATCTCTTCAATATCCAGGAATGTATCATCCATGTATTGCTTAGCTGTTTTGAGACGGCAGAGGATCTCTTTTCTGGTCTGCGGTTTCAGTGAACGGATGCCCTTCAGGGAGAGATAATTCCCATACTCATGAATGATGATCTTTTCCACCAGGTCAAGGAACCATTCTCTGTTGATATGATCATCCGCCTCTTCTTTTGCAATAGCGGCAACAAGGGCATCCAGCTTTTGGCTGAAAGGCGAGTGATAGGCGGGGCATACTGCTTCAAAGAATTCAGGTGTTTTAAAATAGCCTGAAAGATAGTTATCAAAGTTGTGACCACGCCGTGCACTAAGGACTGAAAAAGCTTCAGCGACCGTAGCCGGGCAAATATCTATACAGATACTTTTTACCGGTTGCGGCGAATCAAAATATGCATGTACAAAGGGTTGTTTACAGGCCAGCAGGAAATTTCCTTTATTTACCGCATGTTCCTTATTTCCCACTTTATAATAGATACAACGGTCTACTACATACTTGAGACTAAAACTCCTGAAGGCATTGGCGGTATGCCATTCATTCAGCTCTGAATAATAGACTACATCCTTATCCAGCGGTTTGTTGAGGGTAAGTTTGTTTTCTTCGGTGATAGTATGGAAGTATGATCCCATGTACGCAAGCTATACTGCTTTATGCAGAATACATGGCCGCCGGTATAATTCATTCACCGCTTCCGTAAAATAGGCAGGATATGACAAATGTTTCAATGACCTATTTTTTCAAAGGGCCCTGCCACAATACCGATCTTATCATCCATTTGCTATTCACTTTTGCTAATAAGATGTAGTCTGTTCCCCACCATGCAGTTATTTTTCCGCTGGCAATCTGGTCCTGGATATCATACACCTCTACTTTTTTTACGGCTGTTGCCGGTTGCTGGCGATTCCTTTCTTTTACACGGACTGCAAAAGCGATCATTTCTTTGTATGACATGGGCTCTCCTCCATAAACTCCGCTTTTCTCATCTTTCCAATATCCATACTTCACTACTTCAGGTGATATGCCCCTGATAATTTTACTGGTATCACCTTCATAAAAGCCTTCCACGTAATCCAGCATGGCTCGCTGAACATCAGTCTTTTCCTGTTCATTTTGTGCTTTGCCAATAACGGATAATATGATCGAACAGAAAAAAATGATACAGGTTTTCATGCAATTCATTTTAAAGGTGTAAAAGGAACATCCTGAAATTAGGTATAAAATATAACGACGCAAATCCATGTATCCCCCGGAGCTCCCTTCTGTCCTTTTCGTGGAAAGTCGGTTTTTTACATCATCAGCTCTTTATCATTTTCTCATTGCTTTTAATGCTGCCTGCTTCAATGTAGCAAGGCGCTCTTTCGGTATCTCATTTTTCCAGGAATAGGTTACAGGTTTCAGGAAATCAAGGTCTTTCTTATTAAAAAGGACCCCATAAATCGTCAATGCAGCTAATACGCTGCCGGTGACAGAGGGATGAAAATTATCAGATGTATAAAGTGGTAGTGTAGAATCAGCCTGCCAGGCATATTTCCATGCCAATCCCGCCCGACAAAGTAAAGAAGAGGATTTTTCAGCAGCATTTGTATATGCTTTGATCACATTGTCCAGGTCAAATGATCTTGCCCTGGATGGCCAAACCATATACAAAGCCAGTTTTGAATTGTTTTTATTACAGAGTTCAGCAAATTTGTTGGTATAATCCGGTAACAAAACCTGCGACCCCGGTAAAGCTGATGGGCCTTGCTGTGCTACTACAAAATCATAGCTGCCTTTTTCAATCTCAGCCTGTACCTTTCCTTCTTTCCAATGATCTTCCAGTGAATAATCAGGGAAAAGAAATGAATTGTAAATAACGATTGTTTTGTCCTGCCTGGCCAGCTCCGCTATGAGCGCCGGAAGATCGTTAACATACGTAAGGCTGTTGCCCACAAATAAAATACGTACCGGATCGCTATGTGCTGTTTGCGCAAAGCCGTTTTGTAAAAAGAAAACAGGAAGCCATACAGCCAGGATCCTTTTTAGCATAAACAATACCATTGTTTATCTAAATTAGAAATCTGCCTGCTTTAGCAGGAACCGTTTATCCATTTCTCATTTCACTTCTTTCCATTCAATGCCATCCCACTCCCAGGTATCATTTGCATCATTGGGCCAGCCCAACCTGCCGCCAAACAATACCACACGATCCCGTTTCTTATCATACGCTAGATATCCCATAGTTCTTGCCGCAGGGCCATTCGTTGCTAATTGTTTCCATTCTTTTCCATTCCACGACCACGTATCTGATTTTGTCTCTTTTCCGGATATACCACCAAAAATCAGAAGCAGGCCGCGTTTGCTATCATACGTATAGCCTGCCGATATCCTCGGACCGGGATTGACTGGGCCAACAGGAATACTATCCCATTTTTGTCCATCGAATTCCCACATGTCGGTAAACTGATTTCTTGCACCATCCATCCCGCCCAGCAAAACAATCTTCTCTCGCTTGTTATCATATATCATTACAAAAGCCTGCCGTCCAGGCGGATTTTTTCCTTCAAATTGTTTCCACCGGCTTCCATCCCACTCCCATGTTATATTATTCACCACTCCTCTTGCTGCTGATCCGCCAAACGTTACCAGGCGGTCACGCTTCTCATCATAGACAAATCCGGATTCAGCAGCCTTCATTCCTGAAAGGCCGGATACTGTCTTCCATTCACCATTTTCCATGACACGTAGTTCCGGAAGCGAGTTCCCTTCCATCCATCCGCCAAAAGAGAACAATTTCTTTCGCTTTGAATCATAAGCCATCCTGATACCGCTTCTTTTATCGCCGGCAGTCCCATCTTGTTTCCAGGCTTTTCCGTCAAACTTCCATAGATCGTTGTACATCTCAAAGGAACTGCCACCATTAAGAGGCGTGCTGCCTGCAGTCATTATCACCACTTCATTCTTTTCATCATAGGCAAGCTCATGATGTGCTCTTACCCCGGGTTTTGTTTGACCAATTGCTGTAACAGCAACGAGGAATACAACACTATTCACAAAACACTTTTTCATGTAGATTTTATATATGAAGCTTAGTCACTTTGTTATTGGTTTACATCTTTTCCTTCTTCCAGCTTTTTTATCATAGCAGCCACATTTGTCCTGTTGCCTTCATCCGGCGCCAGTGGCAATGCGGCTTTCATATAGGTGAGTGCCTTTTTAAAGTCACCCATCGCTGAGTAAGCCCTTCCCATCCCTGCATTGGTAGTGAACACATTGGGGAATTTGTCATAATTCAGCTTAAATATTTTAAAAGCCTCCTGTACCTGTCTCTGGTTCAGCAATGTTCTTCCGTACTGGTGTACTTCATTAACTGTACCGAATGGAATCGCTTCATCCATTACTTTTTTCGCTTCTTCCACCCGGTTCATCTTCATCAGTACTGCGGCTTTGGTACTAAGCGTTTGAAAATTTTTCACCCCCATGATGCGGAAATAGATAGCCCTGTCCATCCAGGCCAACGCTTGTTCCAGTTCAATATTGTTTCTTATGCAATAGTTAGCCGCAGACATATAATCATAAAACGGCCTTGTTGTTCTGAATTCGGATCTGAATGATTCTATCTGCAGCCTTTGTACATCCGCTTCTACTTTGAACGGTATCCTTCTTTTTTCCCATGACATGGAAATGATAGCAGCATTCGGTGTTTCATCAGCAAATTCATATTTCAACCACTCTACGCTCTTTTCCAGCGTTTCATTCCTGACCCTTATCCGCAGGGCGTCTTGTGCGGAGTCATAATAAAAACTTCCCCATGAATTGCTCACTTTGGAAAAGATCAGGGTACTTTCAGTTTCTCCAAGTGCAATAAAGAAGCCATACGTACCTGCGGGCAGATCATTTCCTTCTATTTTTACAGGATGCGAAAAGGACATAGTGGTATTTTCATTAGCACCTGCCCTCCATGGAGCAGCGTAACTGGTACCATGGCCCTGGTCGGTAAATCCATAATGCGCAACAGGCGTATTCCATATCTTTCCTTCACGTCCTTTTACACCGGGACGGCTATATGCAATAGAAATTTTTACGATCCCGATCTGTTCGGAAATACTGGCTTTCTTATTCCCACCGTCGGGTTCAAGTGTCAATGGCATTACCTGTGAAAAGGAAAAGGTGGTTGCAATAAGAAAAATGATAAGAGTAAAGGAGTATTCTTTCATGCTGCATAGGTTTTGAATGATCATTGTTGTTGCTGGGCCAATCAATGCCCGGATAAACTAAAATGCGTGAACCGGCCATTCGTCTTTCAAGTTGGGAAAAATCAGCAATCCGTCGTGATCAATTTATATGAACGGCAGCATCGTTCAGCAATATACATTTCAACACCTTCTTTTACGATTTCAATAAAATTAGCAGCAAATGACAAAAATAGTTCAGTAAGAAAGGTTATTCCATGTAAGCGCCTAGTACTTTATCCTCGCTTACCTCCACATAAATATGCTCCTGTAAAGTGGTAGCGATGGAAAGTCCGACATAATCAGGATGTACAGGGAAAGAATTATGACTGCGTCCAACCAATACGAGTGCCTGTATTTTTTTAGGATGGAACTCAAGGAACGGTTTCAGGGCATACAAGAGTGTTTTACCGCTGTTGGCCACATCATCTACCAGGATGACAACCTTAGCAGTAAAATCGATTTTTTTACTGAGTGTAACTTCTTTAGGGTTTCTTTTATCCAACGAAATACTGATGACTTCTGTTGGCAAATTGCTTACTTCCGCCATCATTCGCTGAATACATTTGGCTACCACGCTCCCACTGTCTCTTATACCTGCCAATATGATACCTTTTTCATCGTAGTTCTCTTCTATGATCTCCAACGCCATACGCCTAAGCTTCTTTTCGGCTACTGCCTGGTCCAATATATAATTCTTTACCGCTGTCATTATCCTTTAAACTTTTTATACTGTTATACTAACAACCCGTAAATTAGCACTTGTAATTGATTGCTATGCAAATTGCACAACAAATTTTATTTATACTCATCAGCGGACTGGCTATCTGGTTTTTTTCCAAAAAGATAAAAGAGATCAGCCGGAATATACGACTGGGAAGAGACGAGAATCTGAATGGTAATGCGGGACAGCGCTGGAGAAATGTTTTCTTACTTGCTTTCGGGCAAAAAAAGATGTTCCGCAATCCTCTCGTTGCCCTATTGCACTTTTTTGTGTATGCCGGGTTCATCATTATCAATATCGAAGTACTGGAGATCGTATTGGATGGTATATTCGGTACCCACCGGCTGTTTGCCCCGTTATTGGGTAACTTCTATACTTTTCTTATCAATTCATTTGAAATACTGGCCTTTCTGGTGATCGTGGCCTGTGCCACTTTTCTTGTTCGCAGAAACATCATCAGGCTGAAGCGTTTTATCAGTAAAGACCTGGATGGCTGGCCACGCAGTGATGCCAATTATATATTGATCACGGAGATCGTGCTGATGACCTTATTTCTTTTCCTGAATGCAAGTGATACGTTGCTTCAAACAAGAGGCGTTGAACATTACGCAGATCATCCGACAGGCAATTTTATTTTTTCCCAATACCTGCAGTCCGTTTTAAATGGGATAGGTAATGATGAATTGATGACTATGGAAAGAGGTTGCTGGTGGTTGCATATCATCGGCATATTTGCCTTTCTGAACTATCTCCCCTGGTCAAAACACCTGCATATCATCCTGGCATTTCCCAATGCGTATTACGCCAGGCTGGCGCCGATGGGCGAAATGTGTAATATGCCATCTGTTCAAAAGGAAGTACTCTATGCTATGCAGCCTGAATTGGCGCCGACAGGCACAGAGACAGAGCCCCCAAAAAAATTCGGAGCTAAGGACATTTCAGACCTGAGCTGGAAGAATTTAATGGATGCGTATAGTTGTACTGAATGCGGAAGATGTTCTGCAGCTTGCCCGGCCAATCTCACCGGTAAGCTTTTATCTCCCCGCAAGGTCATGATGGATACAAGAGACAGGATGGAAGAGATTGGAAAGAATATCAATAAGAATGGCGAGTTCAAGGATGATGGCAAGAGTCTGCTTCACAATTATATTTCTATAGAAGAATTAAGGGCCTGCACTACCTGCAATGCCTGCGTACAGGAGTGCCCCGTCAGCATCAGCCCGCTCGATATTATTTTACAACTGCGTCGCTATCTGGTCATGGAAGAAAGCAATGCCCCGCAGGAATGGAATGCTATGTTCAGCAATGTTGAGAATAATTTTGCTCCGTGGAAATTCAGCCCCGATGAAAGGGATAAATGGACTGAAGAAGTGTAAACGGGTTGTTTTTTATCACAACTCATAATAAATACGCTGGCAGATTTGTAAATTTGCCAGCCTGCATCAGCAGCTTATCTACCGATCTTTATTTATTATGAATGTTATTCCCAGAAAGGCTCGTTTTTATTTTCTTTCTTTTCTCAAACACGACTTCAAAGCCAGTATCACCGTTTTCTTTGTTGCCCTGCCTCTCTGTCTCGGTATTTCTTTGGCTTCTAATACACCTGTTTATTCAGGCCTGATGGCGGGTATCCTTGGAGGTATTGTAGTAGCTATCATCAGTAAATCGCATATCAGCGTAAGTGGCCCTGCAGCCGGACTCACTGCGATCTGTGCTTCTGCCATTTCTGAGCTGGGAAGTATTGAAATATTCTTTTTATCGGTTGCTGCAGCCGGTCTTGTACAAGTATTGCTTGGTGTTTTCAAATTAGGCGGATTTACCCACTTCATCCCTTCTACCGTCATCAAAGGGATGCTGGCGGCGATAGGTATAATCCTTATTTCAAAGCAGATACCTTTATTATTAGGATATGATGAGGCTGATTTCTGGTCAAAGGAATTATTTAATATCTTTTCCCTTGACCATGCCTTCGCTCATGTAAAGAATATTTATCATCATAGTTCGGCCGGGGCCGTCATCATTGCATTGTCATCACTTGGATTGCTGATCACCTGGAAACGCACCCTTGCCAAAAAGCTGACCTTTCTGCCAACGTCATTCGTCGTGGTTGTCTTTGGCGTACTGATGGCCCTGGTGTTTAAAAATTTCATTCCGGCGCTGGCATTGAAAGACTCACAGTTCGTAGGCGTTCCTTCTGATATGTTTGCAGAAATAAAGCTGCCGGACTACCGGTCTGTCTTTGCCAATGCAGCCATCTGGAAGAATGCCGTCATCATCTGCGTAGTGGCTACACTTGAAACATTGCTGAGTGTCGAAGCCGTTGATAAAATAGATCCTTACAACCGCATCACTCCTCAGAACAGGGAATTGATCGCACAGGGGACGGGCAACTTTTTCAGCGGGCTGATTGGCGGTATCCCTATTACGGCCGTTATCGTTCGCAGTTCTGCCAATGCAGAAGCAGGGGCCCGCACTAAACTGTCAGCCATCTTTCACGGCGTCTGGCTTTTTGTGTTCGTATTCTTTGTTTCTTCTTTATTGAATTTAATTCCCTACTGCATACTTGCCGTCATTTTGATGAGAACCGGTTATAATCTTGCCAAGCCTAAAATGATCCGGTCTGTATATAAACTCGGTAGGGAACAATTCATGCCTTTTATAGTTACCGTGGTTGCCATCTTATTTACCGATCTGTTAATAGGCGTTGGTATCGGTGTGGCCTACTCTGCCTATTTTATTTTTAAGAATACCTATAAGGCCGGCTTTACATTGCAGACCAGGAACGAAGGCCATACCCGGCACTACTTTTTCAGGCTGGCGATCAATGTCAGTTTTATCAACAAGAAAAAACTGAAAGATGAACTGGAGAAGATACCTGATTATGCTATTGTTGATATTGATGGGGCGCACAGCGTGTATATAGATTATGATATCATCGAAGTGATCAATGAATTCAAGACCAAAGCGCACCATAAACATATCGAATTGCACCTAAAAGGCATTCCTGATGTGGAAACGATAGAGGCGCATTAAAAACCGATCAATATGAATATGACATCTTTCCCGTTTGAAACGTCAGACTGGTCATTGATCCCTAAGGAAGAACACAGGGGAGAAACCGGCATTGCTTACTGGCAGGTAAAAATGATGAACAATATCCGTGTCAGGAAGGTAGAATACTCCCCCGGATATAAAGCCGATCACTGGTGCAAAAAAGGGCATGTGCTACACTGTATAGAGGGAGAAATGACCACTGAACTGGAAGATGGACGTATGATGAAAATGACCGCAGGCATGACCTATTTTGTCGGTGATAACAATGAAGCACACCGGAGTCTTACCTCTGTGGGCTGCAAACTCTTTATTGTTGATTAGTCATGAAGAGGGTTGAGTAAACCATCTAGCTTTTATTTTGTTGTACTATTTGCGTGATGAAACGGAAAGATTTTTTAACAATATTAACAGGAGCAACAGCCATGAACGGATTAGGCACATTCAAAAAATTTACTGACAACCTCAATGAACAGGATGAAAAAATGCCGGTACTGTTTATCGGGCATGGATCGCCCATGAACGGCATTGAGAACAATGAGTTCAGCCTGCAATGGGAGAAAACAGGTAAAGAGTTGCCAACACCTGAAGCTGTGCTTGTTATTTCCGCACACTGGCTTACCAATGGTACGCATATTACGGCCATGGAACATCCCCAGACCATTCATGACTTTGGCGGCTTCCCGCAGGAGTTATATGAAATACAATATCCGGCCCCGGGTGATGTCGTTTTAGCCAATGAAACAAAAGAGCTGATCCAATCAACAAATGTCGGGCTGAACCATGACTGGGGACTTGACCATGGAGCATGGACCGTTGTAAGACGGATGTATCCTGATGCAAAGATCCCGGTATTGCAGCTAAGCATCGACTATAGTAAACCGGCCTCTTATCATTATGAGCTTGCCAAAGAACTGGCTGCGTTGCGTGAAAAGGGGGTATTGATCATCGGTAGCGGTAATATGGTGCATAACCTGCGCATGGTGGCATGGGATAATTTCAATGAACCGAACTACGGTTATGACTGGGCCATCGAAATGCATGAACTTTTTAAAAAGAAGATCACGGAAGGAGACCATGCATCACTGATCAAATATGAAACACTAAGTAAATCGGCAAAGCTCGCTATTCCTACACCCGATCATTATTATCCTTTGATGTACACATTAGGGCTGCAGGAGAAAAATGAAACTCCTGTTTTCTTCAATGATAAATTAGTGGCAGGCTCTCTGAATATGACCTCCGTGAAATTCGGATAGGTCTATCTTTCATCTGCACTCGGGCCATACATTCCGGGAACGGGTACATCCAGCAGGCGGAGAAATACTGATAATTGTCCCCGATGATGTATCTGGTGGCTGAACCCCCAACCCCGGATCGCTACTTTTTTGGGCAGCTGCATCATGATTTGCTCACCCCTTCGTACTGTCCATATCTTATTAAAATCATCATCACTCATCGCAGAGAGGTCGGCAATGGCCTTATCAAGATTAGTCTTTAACAGTTGCAGCAATTCTTCTTGTGATGCGGCTGTATCCTGTTTCAGATTGAGGTCCTTCATGAAATCAAAATCGTCAATATGCCTGATATTCGATATCCATTTCAGCGTTTCGGCAATATGCGTGGCCAGCCTGCCCATTGTCATGGACTTTTCATGCGGCTTCCAGTCCTTCTTATCCATCGGCACTCTTTCCAGTATCGTTTTGGTAAGTGATGTCTCATGTCTGAGCTCAGCAATGAAAGCGTCTTTAAGGGACATATCTATTTCTTTAGGTTAATGAACAAATACTATTTGTGATGATCTGTCATCTCGATTATTTTTTCTTCCATTCCCTGTGTTACCTCTTCAGGGTGTTCTATTTTATGCATAGTATCTTTTTTTCTGATCATTTTCCATACCTGTATCAATGCAGTAATGCTAAAAATGCCACCGATCACCCAGTTGAGTATATGCTGGTTATTGTTGATCTTACTGGCAATGAGCAAACCGCCGAAAATAAAGACACAGTTGCCGAAAAATGTTCCCAGGCCGATCCCTACGATATAGGCATTGTAATGATCGTTCCGGGGCAGCAGGATTTTTTTGGTAAATAAAACTGTACTCCATCCGAACCAGAAAGGGATCTGCACCGGGTTTACGGCACTCATGACAAAGCCCAGTACGAATTTGGGCAAAGGGCTGTCCAGTACCACATTCTTTTCTTCTTTGGGATGCAGGGCGGCATAAAAACTGGAAAATGCCAGAGCCAATACAATGATGAGTGTTACCCATTCGAGTACCTTAAATATTTTTTCCTGCTTTCTTATCCAGTCCATAGCCACGAGGGAAAGCCTGACATATATCACTTCAGCCAGTAATGATCCTAATGAAAAAAGGATAGCCGCCATTGTGCCGGTAGAGATGGATATCTGCATGGCAGCAATGTTCAAAGTGCCGAGCGGCAATGAACCAAGAAAGCTGACGAGCATACCGGTAAAAAAGATCTTTCGAAGATGGAGCATGCGACGAAAATACGAAGAAAGATGTCAGCGGTATGCATCCCGTGATGAATAGTATTTAACTACAGTGGTCATTCTGATCTCCGTTCTCATGCATCAAATCAGTCAAACTTCTCTAATAATTTAAAATGCTTGTTGGCTTCCCGCAAAAAACGCTGGCCTTTCCAGAATGACCAGTATGGAGTGCCGTTCTTATGATTATAGCGGCTGATCTGGTATAATGCCTTCCAGTGCTGTAAGAGTATCCCGTAGGCTTTCCAGATGCTCATGTTGCAATCGTAAATATGGTTGGGCTCAGCGCCGGAACCATTGAACTCGAGTATCAGGAAGTTCTTTCCCTGTTTCAGGTCTTCTATGGATGTGGTCTTGATATCGTAGCGGCCATAAAAGAACTTATCTGTATAATGGCTCAACTCATCAAATACCTTATGAAGGTTCTCATCTATTTCTTTATGCAGGTTGGTGAAATGGGCGCCGCGGTTATGATTACCTGCATAAGACAGATAAAAGACTTCCCCGTCATGCAATACCCTGTCAAAACGATGACCATGCCTGTGCGCCATCTCTTCCATCCTGAATCTGGCACGGGGATGTTTCTCGATAAGTTGTTTTAATGTAGAACTACCGTCTCCTTTTACCTGCAACAGCTCTTTATGAATAAATCCGCTTACCACCCCTTTCTGTTCAGCCGGGTGACGATAATAAAAAACACTTACTTCAACAGGCATTTCTATAAGATCCTGCACAATGTATTCGACCGGGATCCTTTCATGATACTTATGTAATTGATCCTCGCTTTCGATCTTGCGGAACAAAATGCCTTTCATGCCCACATCCGGCTTTACTATAAAAGGATAAGTGAACCCTGCTTCTGCAATTTTATTCTTTACTACTTCAAAAGGCCAGTCGTGCATTACAAAGATGGTGCGAGGCACCAGGTGCGGCGGTAACTGGTCATACATCTCCTTTTTGCCTTCTCCATGAAAACCGCCAAACGCAATGGTCGGGTTGGAAGAACTGAAGAACCAGAAGGACCAGCTACGCAGGCAATACCAGAACCATACAGGGCTGATCGGGAAGTAAAGAACATAAAAATTCCAGAGTTCCCAGTTGGTTAATCGTTGGAAGAATTTTTTTATACTCATTAATAGTTGGCAAAAATAAAGCAGGGAAAGATAGGATTATCATTATTTAGCCGCCATTATACATAATTCTTTAGATTTGAAAAAAATTGATTGCATGCATGTTCCTACCGTAGCGGAATTATTTGTCAGCGGGCAGCAACCGGAAGTTTTATTCTGGGTGGGTTGCGCCGGCAGTTTTGATCAGCGGGCACAAAAGATCACAAAAGCATTTGTAACTATTCTTAATAAAGTTGGCGTCAGTTATGCTATTCTCGGGAAAGAGGAAATGTGTACCGGCGATCCTGTCCGGCGGGCAGGCAACGAGTTCATGTTCCAGATGATGGCTTACCAGAATATCCAGGTACTAAATAACTATGGGATAAAAAAGATCGTCACAGCCTGTCCGCATTGTTTCAATACATTAAAAAACGAATACCCGGAACTTGGGGGCAAGTACGAGGTGATCCATCATACTACTTTTTTGCAGCAACTAATCAACGAGGGAAAAATAAAATTGAAAGAGGGGGGTATTTTCAAGGGTAAACGTATCACCTATCATGACAGTTGTTATCTCGGACGTGCCAATGATATCTATGAAGCGCCACGGAAAGTACTAGAAATACTGGATGCAGAACTGGTAGAAATGAAACGCTGCCGGAGCAATGGCTTATGCTGCGGCGCCGGTGGTGCACAGATGTTCAAGGAAGAAGAGAAAGGTAGTACGCGTATCAATATCGACAGGAGCAATGAAGCTATTGACACCGGTGCACAGGTGATCGCCGCTGCCTGCCCTTTTTGTAATACCATGATGACCGACGGTGTGAAACTGGCCGAAAAAGAAGAAAGTGTAAAAGTGATGGACATAGCTGAACTGATCGCTCAGTCCATGGAATAAAGGAGTGATCACGGATTCGGACCGATCTTTTCCTGCAGTTCGATCGCTTCTCTCAGTTTACCCTTAGGTATTGGAATGAAAATATCTTTCAGACCGGCTTTATCATCGTTATTGATTTCATAACTTATCTCCAGTATATTCATCTTCCCGGTATCACGGATGCTCACACGTTTTACAGCATGATCTTTATCATGAAACGTTTCATTAGCCTCTTCTGTATATACTTTGGCGGAGGTTATTACCGCAAAAGGCAGTCCTGGCTTTCTTTTGGGCAACAGCAGGTAAAAGAGATAATGCAGCCAGCCTTTATTCATCTTTTTCCAGAGAACAAAGTTCTTCCACTCTTTATAGGAATAGGTCCAGTGTACCAGCGCCGTGGTTTTATCAGGTTGGGAATTGCCCTTCATCCGATCATTTTTTCTGCCGTAATTTAGCGGCATGAACCTGGAATATAAATACCTTCTCGACGGTAGTTTTCATCCTGACTCCCGTGTATGGGTCTATCAGTGCAGCCGTCTTTTTACGTTGAATGAGGCCCTGGAAATTGAGGAACTGTTAAAGGAGTTTACCATACAGTGGAAAAGTCATGGCACCCCTGTCAAAGGAGCTGCCTATCTTTTTTTCGGTCAGTTCATCATTTTAATGGCCGATGAGACCGCTACGGGTGTCAGCGGGTGCAGTACCGATAGTTCTGTTCGTTTGATAAAAGATATTGAACAACGATTTGGAGTGAATATGTTTGACAGGACCACACTGGCCTTTGTGGTAAAAGATAAGGTGCAATTGCTGCCCATGTCCCAGCTGCAGTATGCGGCGGATAATGGATTTATTAATGGAGATACGCTGTATTTTAATAATCTTGTACAGTCAAAGGAAGAACTCGAAAGCAACTGGATCGTACCGGTGAAGGAGAGCTGGCTATCAAGAAAGGTGTCGTTTTCTAAAACAGTTTCGTAATTTAGTTCTGCTGGTGTATTATTAGAAGCGGAAGTAGCTCACCTGGTAGAGCGACAGCTTCCCAAGCTGTAGGTAGCGGGTTCGAGTCCCGTCTTCCGCTCTTTTTTTCTCATTTCTTCGCTGGTAAATTCACGGGCTTTTTCTTCGGCATTTTGGTAAAATTGTAACCCAGAGTAAAGCGGATATTCTTGGTGTTGGTACTGTTGTAGCTTTCGAGGTTGAAATTTGTGCCGTATGTAAAGCTTCGGTTCCGTTGCTGTGAGAAAATGTCAATGATATTCACTGTGGCGGTCAGTTTCTTATTGAACAGTTTCCGCTGGATACCTGCATTCATGCTCCAGTTCCAGCGGGCATAGCCTTGCGGGTTGGCAAAACGGTTGAAATTGAAGCTGCCGGTGAATACCCATACATCTTTCGGTGTATAAGTAGAATTGATATTGGAAGTAAATGAACCGCCATTCCGGTAACGGTTATATGTCCTGTCAAAAGCGCTATACTCATTATAAGTATAGCTGGCACTGACATTGGTACGTAATTTTTTTGCGACCGTCAATCCGCCCCATGTACTTATTTCATATTCCTTTCTTCCGCTTATGTTTTCCCAGGTGATCTGTGTTTTACCATCGGGTAATAATGTTCTTACCCGGCTGAAGATGTCTTTGACAATATTATAGCCTGCTCCCAGGTTGATATAGTATTTGGTTTTTGTCCGGCCAGCTACAAAGTCGAAATTATCTGCAGTAGATGCTTCTAATTGTTCGTTGCCAAAACGGACATTGTACGGATCGGAAAAATCGATTGTAGGATTCAGTTCATTGATGCCCGGCCTGCGGATACTTCTGCGCCATGCTAAGGTCAGGTTCAGCTTGTCCGGCCATGTTTTATTGATATTGGCAAAAGGCAGCCATGTCCAGTAATCGTTCTTTGCCTCCCGGTTGTCTTTAAATAGTTCGAACCATATACCTGTTTGTTCAGCAGCAATGCCGGCTGTAGCACTAAAGTTTGTGGCAATGATCTGTCGCACGGATGTACGGAAATTGATCACCGTCTGGTGAAAACGGAAATCATTACTCAATTGATCCAAAGGAGCAAGCACAGAATCTGCTTTCCTGAAATAGCTGGCTTCGGTATTCACATCGCTGTTATTCCTTGTATAATAACTTCCAAGGTTCAGAAAAGTAGTTTTATTTTTTAGCGGTTTGGTATAATCGGCCCGGGCATTATAGCCACTGCTTTTATTATCGTTCAGTTGCTGCTGGGTAGAATCAATACCGGTGGGGGTATGGTCCGGGTCAAAGAATTGCTGGTAAAAATCACGGTCACTGTTGCTGGTGGAGAGATTGGAGGAAAGTATTACTCTTAACTGTTCGCCCGGTGTTTTTGTTTTCAGCAGATATGACAGGCTGAATGAGCCATTATAATTGTTACCATCATTATTGATCGTCCGTTCACTTAAACGGTATATATCGCCAAAACGATTGATGTTCTTGTATTCTGTAATGCTGCTGCTCAGGTAATCGGTAGAGTTCAGTTGGAGCACTGCATTCACAGAATGGTACTTATTGAAATCGTAATCCACATTCACCCGGAAATTGGGACGAACGCTTTTATTGATATTATTATGCCGGGTATTGAAAAAATTAGAAGAGTCTGCATAGATATTATTACGGTATGAATACCCGCTGCCTGCAAAACGGCTATACCCTACTCCGCCATTGACAGCAACGATAAAACCCTGTTTCCGGTATGTATAGTTACCGCTGATGGCCGTCTCCCCTCTTGTTCCTCCTGAAATGTTCAGCCTTCCTGTTTTCCCTACTTTCCCTTTCCTGGTGACAATATTGATCACTCCCCCTTGTTCATTGGCATATTGCGGCGGCGGGTTGGTCATCACTTCTATCTTTTCAATCGAACTGCCGGGCATCGATTCGAGCAGGTCCTGGAGTTGCTGCATATTCAGCTCAACCGGTTTATCATCAATGAGGATCTTTGGTTCTTTTCCTCTTACAGATATTTTTCCATCTCCATCCTTTGTCACCAGTGGCACACTCGTCAGCAACTCGCTGGCATTACTGCCGGCACTGAGAGCGGATTCGGCTGCATTGAAAGTAATGTTACCGTCTTTGGATTGTATCAAAGGCTTTTCAGCATAAACAATGATCTCTCCGAGGTTCTCTGAATTTTTAGGTCTTAATGTAAGGTCAGAAAGATTGAAATCTGATCTTTCTGCCCGGAAATGGATACTGTCAAGTATCAATGGCAGAAGACCGACGTAACTTATTTTAAGACGGTAATATCCATAACCAATGTTTTGAAAGGAGAATCCGCCTTCCCTGTCTGTGATCGTCGAGCTGACCTTTGACGTATCGGCCAGGGAGATCATCTGCGCCGAAGCACCCTCCAGCGCCTTCTTTTTTTCATCCATGATATTGCCGGTAAGAATGCCGTTAGCCTGCTTTTCCTGGGTAAAAGCGGTCTCAGTCAATAAAAAGGTGAATAAGAGAAATACGATCCGTTTCAACATCAGTTTTTAGACGTCCAAAGATACTCCCACCCTGCTGACAAATTGAAAAGAAATGGAGCAATGGCAACCCCAAATCTTTGTGATTCAATTCATCTAATCCTTCTGTCATCCTGTCACAATCTTCAGGGTTTTGGGTATATTTGCATCCCGGTTCAACCGGAACAAATTAGAATTTAATGCTTGACTACGTGACAGATAAAGTGCAGGATGAAACAAGGCAGGGCGAGGCTTTTGCCCCTTTTGCTAATGATTCTAACGAATACAGGAAGCGGTTCTATATTGAAAGCTATGGCTGTCAAATGAACTTTGCCGACAGCGAAGTGGTGGCAGCTATTTTGAACAAGGAAGGTTTTGGCGCTACCCGCAATGTAGAGGAGGCTGACCTGATCTTCATTAATACCTGTTCTATAAGAGAGAAAGCTGAACAGACTGTACGCAAAAGGCTTACAGAATTCAAAAAACTGAAAGAACAGAAGAAAGGGATGCTCGTAGGTGTGCTTGGTTGTATGGCAGAAAGATTAAAGTCGCAGTTCCTTGAAGAGGAAAAGCTGGTAGATATTGTAGTAGGGCCGGATGCGTACAGAACTTTACCTGCATTGGTAGAGGAAGCTGAAGGTGGGCAAAAAGCTGTAAATGTTCTGCTGAGCCGTGAAGAAACGTATGCTGATATCTCTCCTGTCCGGTTAGACAGTAATGGCGTTTCAGCATTTGTCAGCATCATGCGGGGCTGTAATAATATGTGCTCCTTCTGTGTGGTACCTTTTACAAGGGGAAGAGAAAGGAGCCGGGATGCTGAAAGTATTATTCATGAGTGTAAGGACCTTTTTGAAAAAGGCTATAAAGAAATAACGCTGCTTGGACAGAATGTTGACAGTTATTATTTCGTTGATGAAAAAAGAAAGGAGACCATAAATTTTGCCGGGCTTTTGGAAAAAGTAGCGCTGATCTCTCCCCTGTTGCGGGTCCGCTTTTCTACATCGCACCCGAAGGATATTACCGATGAGGTATTGCATACCATGGCGAAGTATGAGAACATCTGCAAATACATTCACCTGCCGGTACAAAGCGGCTCTACCAGGATACTGCAACTGATGAATCGTACTTATACAAGGGAATGGTATATGGCCAAAGTTGACCGTATCCGTGAGATAATGCCGGATTGCGGTATCAGTTCCGATATTATTGCCGGTTTTTGTACAGAAGAGGAAGAGGATCACAGCGCCACGCTGGCTATCATGAATTACAGCCGTTATGATTTCAGTTATATGTTCTTCTACAGCGAAAGGCCGGGCACACTGGCGCAGAGAAGATATAAAGATGACATACCGGAAAATGTCAAGAAAAGACGACTGCAGGAAATAGTGGACGTACAGAACAGGTTATCGCTGGAGAGTAATAAAAAAGATGTTGGAAAAACATTCAAAGTGCTGATAGAAGGCGATAGCAAAAAAAATGAGATGGAATGGAAAGGAAGGAACAGCCAGAATAAAGTGATCGTTTTCCCCAAAGGGGATCATGAACTAAAGAAAGGCGATTACGTTAATGTAAAGGTAACGGCCTGTACGCAGGCTACTTTACTTGGTACAATTATTAATTAATGATCATTAATTGATAATTCAAATTAAAGCAATGGACATTCAAAGTATAAAAAACCGTTTTGGTATCATTGGTAACTCTCCTGCCCTCAACTATGCGTTGCAGGTGGCGGTGCAGGTGTCAGCGACCGATCTTACTGTGCTGATCATGGGAGAAAGTGGTGTGGGTAAAGAAGCTTTCTCGATGATCATTCATTCACTATCGAACCGGAAACACAATCCTTTTATTGCTGTTAACTGCGGGGCTATACCTGAGGGAACAATAGATTCAGAATTGTTTGGTCATGAAAAGGGGTCTTTTACGGGCGCCGTGGATTCAAGAAAGGGATATTTTGAAACCGTCAATGGCGGTACCATTTTCTTAGACGAGATCGGTGAAATGCCTTTAGGTACACAAGCCCGTTTGCTCCGTGTACTGGAAGCCGGTGAGTATATCCGTGTAGGTTCTTCCAAAGTGCAGAAAACAGATGTAAGAGTGATCGCAGCTACCAACAAAGATCTTTTACAACTGGTGCAGCAGGGGAAATTCAGGGAAGACCTCTATTATCGTTTAAGTACAGTACCTATCCGTGTCCCCGCATTGCACGACCGCAAAGAGGATATTCATTTATTGTTCCGGAAATTTGCAGCGGATTTTGCAGATAAATACAAAACAGCCTCCGTTCAACTGGATGATGAAGCAAAACAACTGTTAATAAACTATCCCTGGCCGGGCAATGTCAGGGAATTGAAGAATATTGCAGAACAGATATCAGTTCTTTCACAGGATAAACAAATATCGGCAAGGGAGCTTTCAAAATTCCTGCAGCCTTATTCCAGCAACCGTTTGCCGGTATTGGCACATAGCAATGGCAGTCCGCAGGAATTTGCGAATGAAAGAGAAATATTGTACAAACTTTTCTTCGATATGAAGAAAGATGTGACAGAGTTGAAAAGGATGTTTCTTGATGTGTTGCAGAATCCTAACCTCGCTTCACAAAATACAGCCTTTATCAATGAGCTGAAAGAACTAAAGCCGCATGATAACCTGCAGCCTGTACTGATGCAGCCTTCGTTACAGTCAAACGTACAACCGATGCAATCCGTTCCTGTGTCTATCGGTATGAGTAATGACATCCATGACCACGTAGAAGTAGAAGAAAGCCTGAACATCATGGACAAGGAAAAAGAACTGATCATAAAGGCGCT
>JAEUVK010000137.1 GCA_016787135.1 Chitinophagaceae bacterium
CTGCAGGTTGGTAATAGTGAATCCATCCCATTCTCCGCCAATTTTTGCAAATACCCCATTTACTACTGCATCAGGCCCGATAAATGGTTTATTATCCCCGTAAATAAAACTTTCAGCTTCATTCCATTCTACTTTGGCATCCAATGCACCTAATACTCCCGGAACATTGCCGGTGGCAAAATCACTATAAATGCCTTGTATAATGGCTACATTCGTTTTTGTACCGGCTGTTTGTGTAGAAGCTGTAAATGAGTTTGCAATCAACAGAATTGCAATCAGCAGAAATGGTTTTACATTTTTCATGTTGTTGTGTTTTGGTTTATAAGATTATTATTGAAGAATTTTATTTTTCTTTTAATGCCACCACGCAGCAAGTGTTATTATGAAATTCATGTTTCCCTTTCTTCGATTTTCCATATTCTCCATAAGAGAAAAAGCCGGCCATCGGGACATTCCAGATTTCACTCACTCTTTCCAGCTCTTCCCGGGTCATTACACCAAATGATAGATACCTGCTGATACAGGAAAATACGATCACAGCATCTGCCTGCTGTAGTTCTTCTTCCTTTACCTGGTTACAGTCATTAACCACTGTATCGATCACATCAAAATCGGGAGGGAGCGAAAATTTCACCCTTGAACCTTGAGGGATTTTTCCGGCGCACACTAATGACCGGTCTGCTGTATTGCCCAACATGGCCGTTCTCATTACCGGAGGTCCATTTTCTCTTTCCAATTGTAACGGATAGTAAGCCCCTAAACTAAATACCGTATTATTCATGGGTTCATCACTCAGGCTAAGCCCTAAATATTTCATCACCAGGTCCAACGCAGGCTGATCGTCGATGGTATAAACAATATTCCCTTCACTTTTGGTTATGGTCTTGGTGATGCCAATCGGTTTCCAGCCACAAGTGGCCACCCCGGTAACATCCACTTTATCAAGATCAATGATCAGACTCATAAGACCGGTGGTGCTGCATTTTCCTTTGGTAAATACCATGGGGCCGGTCAGGGTCTGGTCGTCCCCGGCCATGCCGCCAAAAATGATAACATTCCCACCATACCCGGTTTCAATACCCCGGATGATCTCTTCTCCATCAATATCATTCACCCAGCCTGATGCAATGATAAAGGCCACATTGGTAAACGTTTTTTTTCCTACTTCGCCAAGTTGTTTTGCGATATTAAAATCATCCTTATCAACAGCTTCAAAAAAAGCCAGTTTGAAATAAACAGTTGGCATATCCAGCAACATGATCACTATACTTTCTTTCTCAATCTCGCTGTTGATGAACTCGCCGGAAGATGTAGCACCGAATACCTGGATCCCCTGTTTATCCAATAATGTACAGACTGCATCAATATCCTGCTTGATCGACATAAAAACAATGGCCAGTGTAGGTTGATATCCATCACTGATCGCTTTATCCAATTCTTTGCTTATTTCTTCCGGTAATCTTCCTTTGATGGTTTTTGCTTTCATGTTTTTTACTCAACTATTCCAAAAATGATGGTAGCACCTCCCGTGGCGAAATTTGAAAGATCGGATGCCATCGCCTGTCCTTCGGGAGAAGTTAATGCCTGCTGCATTTCTGCAGGCCCTGTAAAATAGAGTTTTGCCATACGGTAATAGGCAAGAGCCGATCCATCCGGACCCGGTAAAAATTTTGTGTTCTCAGCTTTTACAACTCCGTTAGTTTTTGCTACCAGTGGTAAATGTATTTCAGCATAATACTTTTCAAAAGTATCGGCATCCTTTGGATGGCCATACAGGACTGTTCCTTTAATCATATTGATTGTTTCTATTTTTCTTTTAATGCCACCCAGCTACAGGTGGTAGAATGAAACTCATGTTTGCCATTTATAGCTCTGGCAAATTCACCATAGGTAAAAAAGCCGGCCATCGGCGCTTTCCATACTTCAGCGAGGCCATCATTTTCCTGTTGTGCCATCGGGCCTAATGCGCTTAAGCGGCTTGCACATGAAAAGATCAATACAGCATCGGCATCAACGTCATTTGCACTCCTGATCTCTTTTGCTTTTCCGACAACTGTTTCTACAATATCAAAATCAGGTGGTGTGGAGAAACGGAAATGGCTGCCTTTCTCCACCTCTGATTCCAGTACCAGTGCATTTTCCTCTTTGTTATAACCCATCGGGTTGCACATCATGGGTTCACGATCTTTCCGTTCGATCTGTAATGGATAATGAAGCCCTACGCCATCAAAAAACTTTGATTGGTCCTGCGTAGCGTCGAAGTCTTCGCCCAAAAAACGCAAATACATTTCTAGTGCAGGTTTTCCATCTATTTCGTAGACCAGATTCTTTCTGGATTTTGTGATCGTTCTTGAAACGCCAACGGATTTCCAACCGGACAAAGCAATTCCATACATTTTTATCGCATCCTCGTTAAAAACGATTGCAGCCACACCATAGGTGGACGACCGGTCATTGGTGAAAACATAGGTCCCTTTAAAACTCATATCATCACCGGCCATACCACCAAACAAATTCACCTGTGAACCAATTCTCTTTTCAATGCTTCTTGTTAATGTTTCTCCGTCAAGCATGGTTCCATCTTCCATCATCGATGTACTGAGAATGATCAATGAGGGATGCGCAAATTTTTGCAGAGCTTTGTCTGCCAAACGGGTGGCAGCTTCAGTGATCGTCCCGTCCCCGATATCTTCAAATAAAACAGTATAGTTGTTCCGGTCTGTTTCAAGAAGAAGTACAGCAATGCCGCCTTCACTTTGGTACCCGTCAGTGAATTCATTACAGGAAGTGGCGCCAATAATGTCAATATGCTCTTTGTTCAGTATTTCACGAATGGCATCACGATTTTGCTTTACCGAAATAAAAACTACAGCCAATGCGGGCTGAAAGCCGTCCGCCATATTTTGCAGCAATGCGTCCTTTATTTCTTCTATGGATTTTCCTTTGATAGATCTGGCCCTCATACTTGTTGATTGGTGGTTATGATTAGGGCCGGCAGATATGGCTTTGAATTTATCTTTTTTTATTCAAAAACCAGCGTGAGAAATGTCAATATTTACAAGATGGGAAAGCAGATAGGGAAATAGGGCCTGTTTTGCAGGTTCTCCGGGCTACTTTTCTTCTATCTCATTTTTATTATGGAGATGTGATATGTTGGCAAAAGGTGAAAGGGTTGATACAGGAGGAACAGAAGATGATATTTTAAATGCAACCACGGTATTTCAGCCCCCGCAAGCTGCATATAAGGAAAATCATCCCCCGGGGTGATAAAAATCACATGCCGGAGGTTTCAGGCTCTCTATGTTTACACCCGATCTGAAGAAATGAACAAAGCGATCCGGTTTGTATTACTGTGCGTATCCTGTGTGGTGCTGGTAGCGGTGATAGTGGAGTTGATAGATTGGCTGAACAGGTAAATCATAAAATCAACGAATATGAAACAGAACATGGGATCAGCGGACAGAATCCTCCGCATCATTATAGCTGCGGTATTGGCTTGGCTATATTTCAGCGGAACGGTCACAGGTACTTTAGGGTTAATATTAGTAGTGTTAGGCGGTGTGTTTGTATTGACAAGCCTTATTGGTTTTTGCCCGCTCTACACGATTTTCGGAATAAATACATGCCCTCGTAAAGAAGGCTCAAAATAAATCTGCCCTGGATTCTGGCAGATGTTGATTGGTGATGGAATAAAGGCAGGCCGCCCGGTCTAGCCTTTATTTCTTTTATAGATATGCTATTCTTCTTTTCCTCCCTTTTCTCCCACGAACCAATGCTCTTTGTTTTTAAATAGAACATTAAAAGTGGTCAGTGAGCCGTAGCACCGGGTGATATATTGCTGCAGGTTCACTTTTTCCTCATCGCTCAGTTTTTTATTGCTGTTGATGTTTTGTTCCAGCACACGCAGCCGGTCACGAAGCATGACTATTTTATGAAAAAAGTCTTCAATGGGGATTTCTTTAGGCTTTAATGATTTATCAAAAGGCTGCAACAGCAGTATGCCTTTGGCCCATTTCTCACCCAGCGGAACATTTTCAGAAAGTCCGCCCCAGAGGCGGAGTATTTTCAGCAGCGATCTTTCTACTTCGCTATGAGTTTCTATCTCTTCAGTCACATTTTCCGGGATGATCTCATCGAGTTTGTCATCTGTTTTATCTATCTCTTTAATACCATGGTTGATGAAAGAAATGAGGTAGGTGGCAAAACGGATACCGACAATGACGCCGGGACCATATTGGGTATGCTGTAGTCTTGTGCCGACTCCGAGGGTTGTTTGTTCCATACAAGCCTTATTTATATATGCAATATATTTTAAAAACCTTTTACAGTATTTACCTGAATAGTCAATAAAAAGAAAGGATAGCTTTAATGAGCTATCCTTTCCGATAAAATAAACCGTTAGGGTCTGTTATTCAACAAGCATTTTTCGGGTCAATATTCCACTTTCAGTCTGAAGCCTGATAATGTATAACTGACGGCCAAGACCATCAGAACTGATGCTGACCTGGTGAGTCCCGGCTTCACTCAGTTTATCTGTCAATACTCTCACTTCACGACCTGTTATGTCCAGCACACTTAATCTTATTTTTTGAGTAGTGGGCAGATCAAATCGTATAGCAGATGTTCCTTTAAATGGATTAGGATAGTTCTGGAACAAAGAAACCTGGCCTTTACCGGCTACATTGGCGGTGACCACCGGGGATATCTTTGATCTGCCATCGAAATCTTTCTGATTAAGGCGATAATAATACAAACCAGGGGCAAGATTCCTGTCTGTATAACTGTAATCCTTTATGACAGTGCTTTCTCCGAATCCGTTTACAAAGCCAAGTGAGTACCAGTCAGCGCCATTATTACTGCGCTGCACCTCAAATCCTTTATTATTGTTTTCAGAAGATGTTTTCCAGCTTACTGTAACATCCTTATTGCTGGTAACAGCCTTCAGGTCAGAAAGTGTAACGGGTAAAGGGAATGTAGGTGCAAACCTTACATCTACCCAGTAGTTAGACGCATTAAAACTGCTGCCCGGAAATACAGGGCCATTAGTATAATCATACACACCGTTGAATGGATTTGTACCGTCGCAATTGCATATTGCAATTAAGGGGTTGGTACCGACATTGCTGGTAAAATAGTTATTTGTTACTGCATAGTAGCCTTCATCGCTATAATATGTAGCGACATATGTATTGCCCGGGGATACAGTGATGGGCGTTGTAAAAGCTTGTTCTTTCCAGCCTCCGGCGCCTGTCTCACCCGTAAAAGTTACCTGCCCAAGAAGCGTGCCGTCGCTGAGCCAAAGGCTGCCGACGTGAGCACCCTGATCAGTATTGCCTTTATAGAACCGGATGGCAGTTATTGTTCCGATCTGTGTGACACGAAACTTTACACCAGCTTCTATTCCAACTGTTCCACCATTATCATTATTATTTGCAGCTCCTGAACCAGGGGCGGGAGGGCTGCCTGTAAAATTGATAGTATAGGTTTGGCTGAAAGACGGTAAAACGGGAAAAAGTAACAGAAGAAAGATGGCAAAAAGCAAATAACTGCATGAACTCAAGGGGTAAAGTTTCCTTTTCATAACCGACAGATTTTTTTAATAAAACAATACGAGTCTTCAGGGGGTATTTTGTTCTATTTTTCAGAAGGAGATTGGATGCCTTTCTCAAACTTATTTATTCAGGCATCAGATGCACACAGAATAAACATGGATAAGCTGTAAAAATATTCAGAATTATTCGTCCTGTCAAGGATTTAAGAAGATATTTTTAGTGGTAAAAGACTGAACAAGACCAGTTTGCTTTTATTACAACCTGTCATTCCTCATCAGGTTTTAATCCCGGCATGGGTAATGGAGGCAATCCAACCAGATAACGCCGGTATGAATCCTTAATGTATTGCTGGAAATCGTAGTCACTGGTGAGCATAGCGAACTCGTACGGCGGCCGGTAAATGAGCATGAAACTATCCAGCTCATTACCTGTTAATGATGTCAGTCTTCTGACCAGTGCTTTATTAAAACGGTGATCGACTGATTTGTCACGTTCCTGCTGCAGCAACCTTTGCTGAAAGGCCAGCATGCTCCTGTTTCGTTTGAATCGGAACATGTTAATGATCTCATCCAGGTCAAAACCTACTCCCATACCTGAGACACTGGGGGATAATTTTGGTTTTTGATAATTGAATACCTTCGCATAGTCCTTCCTGTTCTGGGTAGAGTCTTCTTTATAATTACGCTGCCGGATCTTTACCTCTTTCAGTACTGTTACATTTATCTGGAGTGAAATGTCAAAAGCAAAGGGATTGGCGATCTTCAAAACCGGGAACTTCATGGTAGGCTTATTCAGGTAGCTGAACCATATGGAATCCTTTTCTGTCACATCTATTTCATAATGGCCATTAGCATCGGTGATGGTGCCTTTACCAGAAGTGGATAATACAGTAACCAGTTCAATAGCATAATTGCGGGAACTGTCATATACATTTCCTTTGATCTTAAACCACTGTGCTGAAGAAGGGATAGCTACAGTAAAAAGCGACACAACTAATAGTATGGAGATAAACCGGCGAAACAAAGCGTTTGTATTGGCGGCAAGTAACGAAAGAAAATGCAAATTGTTCTATAAAGTCATATCAGTCAAACAAGCCATTGAAGTCACATGAGGGGTACCTGTTTATTTTGACCAGTATGCATTACCTGGTTCCGGCAACTATCTTTCCGATCACTTTTGGAAAATGTTCATGCTCCAGCTGATGAATACGCTGAGCCAGGGAGTCGGGAGTATCGTGAGAGAGTACGGGGCATTTAGCCTGGAAAATAATATCACCATTGTCATAATGCTCATCCACATAATGAATGGTAATGCCGCTTTCTTTCTCCCCGGCAGCGATAACGGCAGCATGAACATGGTGACCATACATGCCTTTACCACCATATTTAGGCAACAAAGCAGGATGAATATTAATAATGCGCCCCGGATACATTTTTATCAACCTGTCCGGGATCTTCCATAAAAAGCCGGCTAACACGATAAAATCAACCTGTGTTTCTTTTAATTCATCCGTATAAGCATTGCCCCGGAAGAACTTTTCTTTTTCGATCAGGATGGCCGGAATATTTTCATTGGCAGCAATGTTCAGCACACCTGCACCGGGTTTATTGCAAATGATAAGAGACACTTTTACTGCATCAGAATTTTTAAAATGATCAATGATCTTTTGAGCGTTGGAGCCGGCCCCGGACGCAAAGATCGCTATATGTTTTAGAGGGGAAGTATGGGGAGCGGCAGGTGACATTCAACTATATTAAAAACGTTACTTCTGACTTTGTATTTCAGGGTTTTCAGACTTCATTGCCCCTTTACCGAACCCCATTCTCTTTCCGATCTTTCTTAAATACCCGGCGAAGAAACGGAACTGACCGAAGAATATACTCACCAGTAAAACAGCGACAGGCCATAGAATAGTAATGATGATTATATATACCACTACCCAAAGCCATTGCTGCTCTATGTCCAGTACATTCATGATCTTTTTGCCTGCATAGCCGGTCAGGCTGCCGCCGATGGCGAAAGTGCAAAGGATCAGTAATACCTGCAGGCCGCTGGCCTTCCATTTTCTTTGTAAATGATCAAACATGTCGGGTGTATATGTGCCATAACTTTTTGGTGCATGGCATACAGATTTTTTTTGCGACGCAAAAGTCAGTAAAAAACAATCATCCCGAAGGGACATTTTCACATTTATCAATAAAAAGCGAAAGCATTACCAAGTCATGACAAACAATTTCCGGCCATGAAGAAAAACCTTTATAAATCCGCTGAAACGCAAGCTGGTAGCGGGTTAAAAAATTTTCAGGGCTGTTGTCGTTTTGTTAAGTTCCTTACTTATTTTTGCAGCCAATCGAAGGTTTTATCCACATTTTTTCAGATCAATAGCGTCTATGATTCCCTGTAAACCAATAACTCAGAAGCTAACGCTTATATTATTTTCTCTCCTTATTCTTTCCGGTATTACAACGTATGCTCAGGACGGTAAAGCACTCTTCCAGAGCAAATGTGCTTCATGTCATAACATATTTAAGGACATGACCGGCCCCAAGCTTGGCGGTGTTATTGATAAGGAGTACTATGCAGGCGACATGAAAAAGATCTATAACTGGGTCTATAATGTCAATAACCTTGTCGGTTCTGACCCCTATTATGCTGCCCTTAAAAAGCAGTATGGGTCAATCATGACACAATTTGAAAAAAACTCCCTTCCGGAAAAGGATATAGATGCGATCTTTTCTTATGTAGCCCAGGAGGTAGCAAACAATGCTAAACCAAAAGCGCCAGGTGAAAGCACCGAAACGGCCACTTCATCCAGCCAGAATGCTGTCATCTTCGGTGTTATTTCTCTTATTCTCGCTGTGATCGCACTGATATTAATGCAGGTGAACAGCAACCTGAAGAAGATGTCGGATGATGCAGAAGGCATTATGCGCCCTGAGCCGGTTCCTTTCTACCGCAATAAGGTATATATCGCTATGGTGGCGATCGTTTTCTTTGTAGTAGGCGGCTATTATGTTACAAAAGGAGCTATAGGCCTTCAGCGCCAGACAAATTATCAACCGGAACAACCTATTTATTATTCCCATAAAGTACATGCCGGCATCAACCAGATCAACTGCTTATACTGTCATGGCAATGCCTGGGAAAGTAAACATGCTGCCATTCCTTCGGTGAATGTGTGTATGAACTGTCATAAGGCGATCAATGAATACGCTAAAGGACCTAAACTGTATAAAGAGAATGGGGAAGAGGTAAATGGCACAGCAGAAATCCAGAAGTTATACGATTATGCAGGGTTTGATCCTAAAAATGCCGCTGCGTGGGACCCTTCCAAAGCAAAACCTATTGAATGGGTAAAGATCCACAACCTGCCTGATCATGTTTACTTCAACCACAGCCAGCACGTAAGGGCCGGTAAAGTACAATGCCAGACCTGTCACGGTGAAATAACTGCGATGGATGAGGTGAAACAATTCTCAGAACTGAGCATGGGCTGGTGTGTTAACTGCCACCGCCAGACAAAAGTTGATTTTAACTACGATGACAAAAAAGGCAACAAATTCTATAGTATTTACGAGAAATTCCACAATGATATCAAGTCCGGTAAAATGGACAGTGTGACCGTAAAAGATATCGGCGGACTAGAATGCCAGAAATGTCACTATTAAAGATTTGCCAATGTGCAAATGTGTGGTTAAGAAGATCTTCAAATTCACAAATTTCAAATTGAAATAAATGAGCCAAAAAAAGTACTGGCAAAGCTTCGCAGAGGTTAATGACCCGGAAAATTTTCAGAAGAAAGCACAGGATGAATTTCGTGAAGAATTGCCTTTTGAAGATATTGACAACAAGGGCTTGCTGGATGCCAAAGCGCCCCGCAGGGATTTTTTGAAATATCTTGGTTTCAGCACAGCTGCCGCTACATTGGCCGCCAGTTGTAAAACGCCGGTACGTAAAGCAATTCCTTTTGCCAACAAACCTGATAATATCATCCCTGGTGAAGCGAAATATTATGCTACTACTTATGTACAGGATGGAGATGTGGTGCCGGTACTGGCCAAAGTGAGGGATGGCCGCCCGATCAAAATTGAAGGCAATGATATGGCCGCCTATACCAATGGTGGTACTACGGCCCGGGCCCAGGCATCTGTTCTGGACCTGTATGATACGCACCGCAGCCGTTTCCCTACCAGGAAAGTGGGCGATAAGTATGAAGAAAGTACTTACGAATTCTTAGATAAAACCATTGGCGAAGCATTGGCCGGTCTTGGTGGCAAATCTATTGTACTCCTTTCCAGCAGTATTGTTTCTCCTTCTACAAAAGATATTATTGCCAAATTCCCGAACCTGAAACATGTGCAGTACGATGCCGTTTCTTATAGCGGTATGTTGCTGGCCAATGAAGCAAGCGGATTTGGCAGAAAACTACCTTCTTACAATTTTGGCGAAGCCAAAGTGATCGTCAGCCTTGGTGCTGACTTTCTCGGTTCATGGCTTAGCCCGGTTGAGTTTGCTGGGGGGTATTCAAAAGGGCGTAAGATCAACGAGAAGAATGTGGAGATGAGCAAACACTACCAGTTTGAATCATATCTCAGCACCACGGGTGCCAGCGCTGATGAACGTTTTACACATAAACCTTCTGAAACCGGCACTGTCGCATTGGCTTTATTGGCTGCACTGGATGGTTCCGTCACTGCACCTTCTATTGCAGATCCGAAACTGAAAGCCGGTATTACTAAAGTGGCGGCTGACCTGAAGGCAAACAATGGTAAAGCACTCGTAGTATCAGGCAGCAATGATATAAATGTGCAGACGATCATCAATGCGATCAACAATGCTGTTGGCGCTTATGGCACTACCATAGACTGGAGCCGTCCGGTGAATTATCGCCAGGGTATTGATAAAGATATGGCTGACCTGGTGACAGAAATGGAAGCAGGCGGGGTTGGTGCTTTATTTATCTATGGAGCAAATCCGGCATACAATTATCATGATGCGCCTAAATTCATAGCGGCTTTGGCCAAAGTGAAAGTATCTGTTTCATTCAACGAAAGAATGGATGAGACGACTGAGCTTTGCGCTTATAATCTTCCGACACATCACTATCTTGAAAGCTGGGGCGATGCTGAACCGAAAGCAGGCATCACATCATTCATCCAACCTACAATTTATCCTTTATTCAAAACCCGTCCTTACCAGACCTCATTATTGAAATGGAGTGGTAATAATACGGACTATGATACTTATTTAAAAACATACTGGGCGGGTATACTCGGTTCTGAAGATGCGTATAACAAAGTACTGCAGGATGGCATTGTTGAAGCGCCTGCTATCGCTGCTACTGTTGCGTATAATGCAGGTGCAGTAGCTGGCGCAGCATCAGCAGTAGCTGCAGCTAAAAAAGGCGGTAAAACAGAAGTGATATTGTATCAAAAAACTTCTATCGGCACAGGTACCGGGGCAACCAACCCCTGGTTACAGGAATTGCCTGATCCCATCTCCAAAGCTACCTGGGACAACTATGCGATGATCTCCATGGCAAAGGCCAATGAACTGGGTGTAAAACTGGACATGGATTATGAATATTATCCGCAGAAACCGGTATTTGAATTTGCTGTGGGTAATAACAAAGTTCAGTTGCCTGTATTGGTTATTCCGGGTATGAACCCCGAAACTGTTGCCATCGCAGTTGGTTACGGACGTGGTGAAAAGCTAGGCAAGACTGCTGCAAAAGTTGGCAAGAACGTTTATCCTTTCGCATCTTTCAACGGTACAACCGTAGATTATTTTGCTGATGTAACCATTACAGATACGGGTGCTCCGAAGCATAAGATCGCCCAGACACAGATCCATAATTCTTACGAAGACCGTAAAGAAGTGATCCGGGAAACAACGTTGGCTACGTTCAAAAAGAATCCCAATGTTATTCCTGATTATCGCCAGAAACTGGTGGACGATTTTGCCAAAAAGACAAGCGATTTTCATAAGGAAGCAACTTTATACCCTGACCCGGCTACCCGTCACAACGAAATCAAATGGGGCATGACCGTTGACATGAATGCCTGTTATGGTTGTGGCGCCTGTATCGTTGCCTGCCATGCAGAGAACAACGTGCCGGTAGTAGGAAAGAGCGAGGTGCTACGCTATCATGATATGCATTGGTTGCGTATTGACCGCTACTTTGTTTCGGGTGAAACCCCCGATGACCTGAAAGGGGTGGTGTTTCAACCAATGATGTGCCAGCACTGCGACAATGCCCCCTGTGAGAATGTTTGCCCCGTGGCAGCTACTAACCACAGCACAGAAGGTATCAACCAGATGGCATATAACCGTTGTATCGGTACAAGATATTGCGCCAATAACTGTCCTTTCAAGGTCCGCCGCTTTAACTGGGCTGACTATACCGGAGCTGACAGTTTTGGAGATAACCAGGATCAGCAGTTGGTAGGTAAGCTGGATGATGTGATCTTCCAGATGAATGATGAGCTGACAAGAATGGTATTAAACCCTGATGTAACAGTTCGTTCAAGAGGTGTGATGGAAAAATGCAGCTTCTGCGTACAAAGAACACAGGCAGCCAAGCTGAAAGCAAAGAAAGAGAACCGTATGCTGGCTGATGGGGATGTAAAAACAGCCTGCCAGCAGGCCTGCGCAGCCGGTGCGATCGTATTCGGTAATTCTTATGACAAAGAAAGCCATGTAAGTAAAGTCCGTGAAGAGAACAAACAACGGGGCTATTATGTGCTTGAGCAACTGCACGTACTGCCAAATGTGACTTACCTGGCCAAAGTAAGAAATACGGAAGAGATCATAGAGGATAAACATCACAGCGGCGAAGAGAAGCATGAAGCTATTGTTCCTGCAGCCGAGAAAAAGGAAGAAGCAACTCATTAAGAACAGAAACTTGACCAACTATAAATACAGCTAACAGCTCCCCCTCGACAGGTTCAGGGCTAATAGCTAAAAGCTAAACAGATTATGGGATTACTCAGATATGAATCACAGGTAAGGCCACCACTGGTTGAAGGCGACAAAGACTATCACCAGGTGACGGAAGATATTTGCCGCCCGGTAGAAGCTGCCCCCTCCAGACTGTGGTGGGTGGGATTTCTTATTTCCGTAGGCTTGCTAATATTCGGTATTGTGTCCGTGACGATGGAGGTGATATACGGTACGGGTCAGTGGAACCTGAATAAAACAATAGGCTGGGGATGGGATATTACAAACTTCGTATGGTGGGTCGGTATCGGTCATGCCGGAACACTGATCTCTGCGATCTTGTTACTCTTTCGCCAAGGTTGGAGAACGGGGGTGAACCGGGCAGCAGAAGCCATGACGATCTTTGCGGTAATGTGTGCGGGACAATTCCCGATCTGGCACATGGGTCGTGTTTGGGATGCTTTCTTTGTTCTTCCTTATCCCAATAGCCGGGGTCCTTTGTGGGTAAACTTCAACTCACCGCTGCTGTGGGACGTATTTGCGATCTCCACTTACTTTACTGTATCATTATTATTCTGGTATTCCGGTTTGTTACCCGACCTGGCGACACTGCGTGACAGGGCCAAACTGAAATGGCGTAAGATGTTTTATGGTGTTGCTGCATTCGGATGGACAGGAAGCACCAAGCATTGGCAAAGACACGAAGCATTATCATTGGTGTTGGCTGGTTTAAGTACCCCGCTGGTATTGTCAGTGCATACGATAGTATCTTTTGACTTCGCTACCTCGGTCGTTCCGGGATGGCATACTACCATCTTTCCTCCCTACTTTGTGGCCGGTGCGATCTTTTCAGGATTTGCGATGGTGCAAACACTTTTAGTGGTAACAAGAAAGGTGCTGGCGCTGGAAGAGTATATTACACTGGAACATATCGAGGTGATGAATAAGGTAATAGTCCTGACCGGGTCAATAGTAGGTATTGCCTATCTCACTGAATTGTTCATGGCCTGGTACTCTGCTGTTGAATTCGAGCAGTTTGCTTTTTTTGAAAACAGGCTGAATCTGAACAGTCCCTATGGCTGGAGTTACTGGATCATGATGGGATGTAATGTATTGTCGCCACAGATATTCTGGTCCAAAAAAATGAGAAGGAACCTGGTACTAACGTTCTTCATGTCAATATTGATTAACATAGGAATGTGGTTCGAACGTTTTGTGATCATCGTTACTTCAGTATATCGTGATTATTTGCCGGCTGCATGGAGTACTTATTATGCTCCTACCATCTGGGAAGTAGGGTTCTATATGGGAACATTCGGTTTGTTCTTTACTTGTTATTTCTTGTTCTCTAAATTCTTCCCTGTCATTGCACTGGCAGAGATCAAACACATATTGAAAAAGAATGGGGCGAACTATAAGGCGAAAATGACAGAGATAGAAAATGAACCATTGGAGGAGTTTGTGCAGAAGCATGGACATGATCATGGAGCGTAAAAAGCTATGGCCGTGAGCTATGCGCTACGGGTGAACAGTATTTAATGGAAAGATAAAATATTAGTTATGGGCTCACTGCCCGAAGCTAATTGCTAAAAGATAAATAAAATGGCAGTTAAAAAATTCATTACAGGCAATTTTTACGACGAGGAAGTATTGTTCCCCGCTGTTAAAAAGGCTCGCCGCGCAGGATACAGGATACATGAAGTATTCACTCCATTTCCGATACACGGTCTGGATAAAGCCATGGGGCTTCGCGATACAAGTTTGCACACGGCAGGGTTCATCTATGGTATTACCGGTACAGCTACAGCAGTTGGTTTCATTACCTGGGCATTAACGGTTGACTGGGCCATCAACTTTGGTGGTAAACCATTTTTCTCATTGCCGGCATGGATACCTATTACATTTGAATTGACCGTATTGTTCGCATCCGTGGGGATGGTACTCACTTTCTGTTACCTCTGCCAGTTAGCTCCTTTTGTGAAGAAAGATCATTTCAATCCCCGTTCAACGGATGACACATTTGTGATGGCGCTGGAAACCACCGACAAAACAAATGAAGAAGAAGTGATCGCTTTCCTGAATAATATCGGGGCAAAAGAGGTATCAGTAGAATACAGGGAAACAGGCTGGTGGCTGGGGAGATATGATAAGGACCGTAAAGTATTTCATAAGGATTAATCGTCATTGAATCATACAATACAAAAGAATGAAAAGATTTTTGATCATAGCGGGATTTGCAGCAGCAGGAATTGTGATGGTAAGCTGTAATAAAGTGCGTCGCAGCCCGGGAAGCGCTTATATGCCGGACATGGCCTATAGCGTGGCGTATGAAACCTATGCACCTGCGGCAGAAAGACTGAAACAATCAGGCGCACAGTATAACGGGCAGCCGGTTCCGGGTACTATTGCCCGCGGGGAGATGGCTCCATATAAATACAAGAATGATTCAGCCGGCTATGTCAATTCAGCTGGTGTTGTAAACCCTTTGCCTGCTTTGGATGCTAACCAGTATTTGGAAGCTGCAAGGCTTTACCTGATCAATTGCGGTATCTGCCACGGAGCAAAGCTGGATGGAAATGGCCCTTTATATAATGGTGGAAATGGCCCGTTCGCTGCAGCGCCGAGAAACCTGGTATCAGACCCGGTAGTTACCGGTATGGCAGACGGCACCATGTTTCATTCCATTACTTATGGAAAGAATACGATGGGTAGTTATGCTTCACAATTAACTACTTCGCAGCGCTGGATGATCGTACATTATATCAGGGAAAAACAAAAAGCGGCAACAGGCGGGGCTCCGAAACCCGCAGTTGATAGTGCTGCAAAAGCAGTAGTGGACACGGTAAAAAAAGGATAAGAGTATTTTTTTGAAGAAATCATAAACGAGCAAGATGTCAAGTTCAATCAGGGAACAATTTGTAATACCGAAACGATACAATATGATCGCTGTTGCGTTGATGGTGATCGGCGTTATTGCTATCGGTGCTTTGTATATCACCCACGGTGCAAGTAAAGACCACCATGAATCGGCAAGGTTCTGGGCAAGTTTATTGCAGAACAGCGTTTACTTTCTGCTGGTGGTAAATGCAAGCATGTTCTTTATCTGTGCCACCACTCTCGCATGGGGTGGGTGGCCTCTCGTATTCCGCCGGGTTCCGGAGGCGATATCTGCCGTGGTTCCTGTTATCGGTGTGATTTGTTTTGCGATCTTGATGGCGATCACGTTTGGAGATAACCATACAATTTACCACTGGACAGATGCTGAACATGTAAAGCACGATGAAATATTGGACCATAAGTCAGGCTTTTTAAGCAAAGGATTTTTTACGGTAATGACCATTCTTACCATCGGTCTCTGGTCGTTGCTGGGCTGGAAAATGAGAAAACTTTCACGCAGCCTGGATAACAACCCGTTACCGGGTATCGAAGAAGGAAAGAAATACATTTGGAAAAATACAGTCTGGGCAGCATTATACCTGATCGTTTTTGCGCTGACCGTTATGTCATCTATTCCCTGGCTATGGCTGATGAGCATAGACGCACACTGGTACAGCACTATGTATAGCTGGTACACCTTTGCGAGCACATTTGTAGCCGGTATGGCGTTGATC
The DNA here is from genome assembly GCA_016787135.1 of Chitinophagaceae bacterium. GTDB lineage: Bacteria > Bacteroidota > Bacteroidia > Chitinophagales > Chitinophagaceae > VBAT01. The sequence goes on from JAEUVK010000137.1 coordinate 16,103, forward strand.
GCTTTATTTGTGGTATTCCTTAAAAATAATGGCTATCTCGAACTGACCAATGATGAACACCTGCATGATATAGGTAAGTTTATGTTTGCCTTCTCTGTATTCTGGACCTACCTGTGGTATTCTCAGTTCATGCTGATATGGTATGCAAACATCCCTGAGGAAACAGTTTATTTCAAGCCCCGTGCGGAAGGCCCGTACAGCGGCATCTTCTGGATGATGTTCATCATCAATTTTATTGCGCCTTTATTAATATTAATGAGAAGGGGATCTAAAAGAAATTATACTACCATTACGTTCATGGCACTATTGATCATATTTGGCCACTGGCTGGATTTTTATCAAATGGTATTCCCTGGCCCTTCACCCGACCATGTGCCGATGATCTTATACGATTTCGGGGTAGCGCTTGGTTTTGTAGGGCTGATCATGTTCGTTACCGGCAGGGCTCTGACAAAAGCGCCACTGCTGGCAAAGAATCATCCTTTCATCAAAGAAAGTGTGATACACCATACATAATAAGAGTTCAACGGATTTAAAAAAGTGCAATGGCTATAAACAGAAAATGAACTATTGAACTTAATAAAGAGAAAAAGCTCTTAAAAGATAATTGAATTGACAATAAAATAACTGAACCTAAAAATATGCAAACTCTTTTCATTGTAGCGATCCTGGCACTTGGCTTCCTGATTACGTTTCAGATAGCAAAGGCCAGTGAATATGTGGCGGTACTCCGCGGCGAAGAAAGAGCCAGGAAGCAAAGCAATAAGGTCAATGCCTTTATGCTGCTGGCTTTCCTGATCGTGGGCCTGATTGGTGTGTATTACTGCAATGAAAAACTGAAAGGAAAGATACTTGGCGATCCGGCCTCTGATCATGGGGTACTGATCGACAGGATGCTGTATATCACCCTGGCCATTACATTCATTGTTTTTGTTATCACGCAGATCGGCCTGTTCTGGTTCTCTTATAAATACCAGTACTCTGAGAACAGGAAAGCGTATTATTATCCGCACAACAACAAGCTGGAGTTGATCTGGACCGTTATACCTGCTATCACCCTGACGGTGCTGGTAGGATTTGGTATTTTCTATTGGTATAAAATAACCGGCGAAGCACCCAAAAATGCTATGCAGGTCGAAGTAGTCGGCAGCCAGTTCAAATGGGAATTCCGCTACCCCGGAAAAGACGGAATTATCGGGAAGAAATACTATAAGAATATCAGCGGAGATAATCCCCTGGGACAAATATGGGATGATGCAGCCAACCAGGATGATATCTATGTCACCGGCGAGCCAATGCACCTTGTGGTCAATAAACCGGTTAAGCTGATCATCGGCGCCAAAGATGTGATTCATGATGTAGGCCTTCCGCATTTCAGGATGAAGATGGATGCGGTACCGGGAACACCAACTACCATGTGGTTCACACCTACAAAGACTACTGCACAAATGAAGAAAGAAACAAACAATCCTGATTTTGTGTATGAAATATCCTGTGACCAGATGTGCGGAAAAGGACATTGGAGCATGAGGGGTGAGATCGTGGTAGAAACACAGGAAGAATATGATGCATGGATGGCACAGCAAAAGCCCAAATACTATGCTGTATTTCCTGATAAGGATCCGTCATCCAAACCTAAAGCTGATACAGCGGCAAAAGCAGCAGTGGCTGTTGCAGGTTCTTATTAAAAGATATTACTAAAGCAATCCGTGTTGCTAATAAAATAAAAGAATTATGAGCGAGTCAATTCACATACATCCCGGTTCTGTCGGACACGAAGTGGCCCATGACGATCATCATCATGGACATCATGAACAGTCATTCATTACGAAGTATATTTTCAGCCAGGACCACAAGACCATCGGTAAACAGTTTTTGATCACCGGTATCATCTGGGCGATCATTGGCGGGTTGTTCTCGGTTCTTTTCCGTTTGCAGCTTGGTTTTCCCGGCCAGTCGTTCCCTATCCTCGAGACATTTTTCGGGCATTGGGCAAAAGGCGGTACTATACAACCTGAGTTTTATTATGCATTGGTGACCATGCACGGGACGGTACTTGTATTCTTTGTATTGACAGCCGGGCTGAGTGGTACGTTTGCCAACCTGCTTATTCCGCTGCAGGTAGGCGCCCGTGATATGGCTTCTCCTTTCATGAATATGCTTTCTTACTGGTTCTTCTTTTTAGCCAGTATTGTGATGATCTCTTCTATGTTCATTCAGACAGGTCCTGCCGCAGGCGGATGGACAGTATATCCTCCATTAAGTGCGTTAGGACAAGCTTCTGATGGTTCTAAACTGGGTATGGATCTTTGGATCGTAGCGATGGCGTTATTCGTGGTGTCGTCATTACTTGGGGGGCTTAATTATATCGCCACCATTCTGAACATGCGTACAAAAGGCATGAGCATGACAAGACTCCCATTGACCATCTGGGCTTTATTCTTTACTGCTATATTAGGCGTGTTATCATTCCCGGTTCTTTTATCAGGTTTGATCCTGTTACTGTTTGATCGCAATCTTGGAACAAGTTTCTATTTAAGCGATATCGTGGTAGCCGGAGAAGTTTTACCGAATGAAGGCGGTAGTGCGATCCTCTTCCAGCACTTGTTCTGGTTCCTGGGCCATCCTGAGGTATATATTATTCTCTTGCCTGCGATGGGCATGGTATCAGAAATATTGTCGGTCAATTCACGCAAACCGATCTTTGGTTATATGGCGATGCTCGGGTCATTGTTCGCTATCGCTATCCTCGCATTCCTGGTATGGGCACACCATATGTTCGTGACAGGGTTGAACCCATTCCTCGGATCTGTATTCGTCTTGCTGACATTACTGATCGCTGTTCCATCAGCCATTAAAGTATTCAACTGGCTTACGACATTATGGAGAGGTAATATCAGGCTGTTTCCCTCTACATTATTCGCCATCGGTTTTGTGAGTTTGTTCATCTCTGGTGGTCTGACAGGTATATTCTTAGGCAATTCTACCATTGATATTCACTTGCATGATACCATGTTCGTGGTAGCTCACTTCCATATAGTAATGGGTGTAGCCTCTATGTTCGGTATGTTTGCGGGCATTTATCATTGGTTCCCGAAAATGTTTGGCCGTTACCTGAATTCAACATTAGGATATGTTCATTTTTGGGTAACAATGATTGGGGCTTACCTGATTTTCTGGCCGATGCATTATGAGGGGTTGGCAGGTATGCCAAGACGTTACCTGGATAAAGCTATCTGGAAATCGTTCAACCAGTTTGGCGATCTTGATAAAATGATCACCGTTGTTTCCATAATCGTTTTTGCGGTTCAACTGATGTTTGTGTTCAATTTCTTCTATTCTATTTTCAAAGGGAGAAAGGTGACCAGTACCAACCCGTGGGGCGCCAATACGCTGGAATGGACAACACCGATCAACCCGGGACACGGTAACTGGGAAGGTGAGATACCCGAGGTACACCGCTGGGCGTATGATTATGGTAAAGACGGACGGGAGTTCATTCCGCAGACTGAGCCGGTAGGAGCGAACGAGAGTAAGCATTAGGATGCAGGTGGCGGATAGTAGTGGTAGGTCAGAAAAATTACGTGATGTTTAATGTGTGGGTTTAAATAGCGAAAGCGGGTGATGAATAAGATCAAAGATTTTTTGCAGTTAATCAAGCCTTCGCTAAGTATAATGGTGGTGTTCAGCAGTGTGATGAGTTTTGTACTGACACCAGCCTTTGATCAATACGAAGAGAAATGGAAATGGGTGTTGTTGCTCTTTGCAGGTGGGATGTTGGTAACAGGCAGTGCAAATGCTATCAACATGGTAGTGGAAAAAGATACCGATGCTCAGATGAAGCGTACAGGCAAAAGGCCTGTAGCTTCAGGAAAACTGAGCGTACAGGAAGGATGGGCCTTTGCCATTCTTACAGGTGCTGCGGGGATTTTTATTCTCGGTAATTTTTTCAATTGGACTGCAGCCGGATTGGCCGCCTTCAGCTTGTTCCTGTATGCGTTCATCTATACGCCATTGAAAAAAGTAAGTTCAATAGCCGTATTGGTGGGTGCGTTTCCCGGAGCATTACCTTGTCTGATCGGATGGGCAGCGGGGGATGATAAACTGTCAACCGGAGGATGGATACTTTTTGGTATCCAGTTCTTATGGCAGTTCCCGCATTTCTGGGCCATAGCGTGGATAGCACATATGGATTATTCCAGGGTAGGGTTTAAACTGTTGCCATCAGATAAAGGACCTACAAAATTTACCGCCCTGCAAACAGTGATCTATTCATTGCTGTTGCTGCCGGTAACGCTGATACCTTATTATACAGGCATGTGTGAGTATAGTACTGTATCAGGGATGATCGGGTTGTTTTTGATCATACTGGCGAATGTATTTATGATCATGCGGAGTGTGAGGTTGTATCAGTCAATGGAAGTACCGGCTGCCAGAAGAGTAATGTTTGGAAGTTATATATATCTGCCGGTGGTATTGCTGGCCTTATTAATGAGTAAAGCTTAAATACAATAAAGTGTGATGGAAACAGTGATGAATCAGCAAAGAAATAAAATACATCCGCACAAATTCACTTTGTGGGTGGCGATTGCCAGCATACTGATGATGTTTGCAGGATTGACAAGCGCTTTTATTGTAAAAAGCAATTTGACCGGCTGGAGAAATATTAAAATGCCAACGGTATTCTGGTATTCAACAGCAGCAATCATCCTGAGCAGTGTGGCGTTACAGGTGGCGGTACGTTCTTTTAAACAAAGGGAAATGAAGCAATACCGGTCAATGATCGCATTGACGCTGGTTCTGGGTATTGCTTTCCTGGTCTTGCAGTATTTCGGGTTCAAGAGTTTGTGGGATCAGAATATAAAGTTCAATGGATCGGCAGGAGCAGGCCAGTTCCTATATGTGATATTTGGTTTGCATGCGTTGCATGTTATTGGCGGGGTGGTCGCATTGCTGGTGATGTTCCTGAAAGCGTTCTTTGGGAAAATAAAATTGTATAGTTCAGTGCCGGTAGAAGTCATGGCTACTTACTGGCATTTTGTTGACATACTGTGGATCTACTTACTGGTATTTTTTATCGTGATAGGTTAACCACAAAGAATAAAAAAAGAAATAACAAACATGGCTACAACAGCAACAGCGCATCAGACAAAATGGTGGAGTGGGGGTAAAAGCCCTTTCAACCTGGAGTATGGAAAACTGATGATGTGGTATTTCCTGATGAGTGATGCGTTCACCTTTGGTGCATTCCTGATCTCGTATGGTTCTATCCGTTTCAGCCAGAACTTCTGGCCTGATCCTAACGTAGTGTTCAATGCATTTCCGGGAGCAGGGCATGCCAACCTTCCGCTGGCCTTCGTGAGTGTGATGACCTTCATTTTGATTATCAGCTCTGTTACTATGGTGCTGGCAGTTCATGCCGGGCACAAAGGCGACAGGGCCGGTGTAATGAAATGGTTAGCCTGGACAATCGTAGGTGGCCTTGCTTTTCTTGGCTGCCAGGCATGGGAGTGGCACCACCTGATCACCGGTGAACACGCTGCTTTGATCGACGGACAGATACAAATGGTGGGTCAGACTACTACAGTCAATCCCTGGGGCCAATTAGCTGATCCGGGTGTTGTTTTTGAAGCTTTGAAGAATTCATCTCCCCAGGTATTAGCGCAGATAGTACACGACCATGATCATTCACATACCTGGAAAGAATTGGCAGGTATGTCAAAAGACCAGTTGATGGGAATGATCAACGTAGCAGAACTGCATGTTCGTGAAAAAGGGCCTGTAGCATTTGGAGGATATTTTTATGGCATCACTGGTTTCCATGGCTTCCACGTATTCTCCGGTGTGATCATCAACATCGTTATGCTGTTAATGGCGCAAAACGGCGTCTTCGACAGAAAAGGGCATTACCTGATGATAGAAAAAGCCGGGTTGTACTGGCACTTTGTGGACCTGGTATGGGTATTCGTGTTCCTGTGTTTTTATCTTATTTAAACGGGTTGACAGAGGTCGTATATCTTAATTTAAAAATTTGTAATTTAAAATACTATGCAACATCCGGCTTTTGAAGAAGTAAGTTTTCATCATCATACCGAAGATGCTGAGTTCAAAAAAAGGGTCAGGAAAACAACGATACTGCTGTCCATCATTACCGTGATAGAACTGGGCATCGGCTTAAGTATTTATATGATACATAAAGGCCCGGATCCCAGCCACCTGCTCGTGCTGATGTTCAAGGGAATGGTATGTATCTTATCGCTGGCAAAAGCTTATTATATCGTTTCTGTTTTCATGCACCTGGGTGATGAGATCAGGAACATGATCATGACGATCGTAGTACCATTGCTGCTTTTCATCTGGTTCATTGCCGCTTTTATCATAGATGGTAATTCGTATAAAACACTGCGCAACCGCTACGATAAGCATTTCCAGGAAACTACGATGCCGAAAGAACATCATAAGGCAACGGAAGAAAAAAAGGCAGAGCCTGCAAAATCAGAGAAGCAATAGGCTGATAGCAATAGATAAAAAAGAAAAAGAGGCAATGGGTGAATTCTTTTGTCTCTTTTTCTTTTTGGGGGGGTTAAATAAAATTATACGGGGAGTATTCACAAAAAACTTCTTCTCTCTTTATCTCTTCGCCTAACTTTGCGTCTCCAAATAACCCGACGTGACGAGAACCGCTTTTTATGCTTTAATGCTGGCTATACTGATACCGTTGATCAGCTATTTTATCGTCAAAAAGACCAGTGAATCAGCCGTACAGATGCCACGGCATTATTTATTTGATTCCACTGCTACGACAGTAAAGAACGGGAAGAAGATTATTGACTCTGTATGGCATAAACTTCCGGATTTTTCCTTCACTAACCAGTTAGGACAAAGGGTTTCCTGGGATGACCTGCACGGCAAAGTAGTAGTGGTTGATTTTTTCTTTACACATTGCCCTACTATCTGTCCTGCATTAACCAAAAGCATGAAACGTTTACAGGATGGTATCACCAACTCAAAAAGAGTAGGCGATAAGACACCTGATTTTTTGCATCTTATTTCATTAAGCATTGACCCGGAAAGGGATTCGGTTGAAAGATTAAAGATGTGGGCAGACCGTTTCCAGGTGAATCCTGACCAATGGTGGTTGCTGACAGGACCCAAAAAAGAGATCTACGATATGGCGATCAAAGAAATGAAAATACTGGTGGAAGACGGCAAAGGAGTGGACACCAGCTTTATTCATACCGACCATTTTGTATTGATAGACACCAATCGTCATGTCCGGGGTTATTATCATGGACTGGATTCTGCTTCCGTAGCTAAACTATCAGAGGATATCATCCTGCTCACGCTGGAAAAAGATAAAACGAAGAAAAGTTTTCTCGCCGGCAAACTGCAATTGCTCGCTGTGGTTTTCTTAATGGCGATCGGCGCCGTGGGTGTATTTTTATTTATATTCAGAAAAAGGAAAAGTAATGTTACCTCCGGCCTGGAAGCGAAATGACAAAAAAGCGAACTGGCTGATCATCAGTTTTTCACTGGTGGTCTTTATCGCTGTGGTGTTATTAAGCCGGGTAAAACTGGAAGTTAACCTCGGTTTTGATGTGCACCTGTTTGCCCTCGTCAATGCTATGATCAATTCCTGTGTAGCCATATTGCTGGTGCTGGCGCTGGTCATGGTAAAGAGCAAAAAATATGTGACACACAAAAAGCTGATGCTGACAGCGATGGTATTGTCTGTTCTTTTCCTGGTGAGTTATATCTGTCATCATTTGCTGGCGGGAGATACCCGTTTTGGCGATGTAAATCATGACGGGATCGTAAGTGATGATGAGAGGGCTGCTGCCGGATCATGGCGTACTGTCTATTACATCATACTGGGTACACATATTCCGTTGGCAGGCATTATTCTTCCTTTTATTTTATACACTGCGTACCGGGCCATGACAGGCAACTGGACCAAACACCGAAAGCTGGCGAAGATTACCTGGCCGGTATGGCTCTATGTTGCAGTGACAGGTGTGCTGGTATATTGGATGATCAGCCCTTACTACACTTGAGGTATCGCAAGAGCTAATAAAAAGTATTAATTAATAAGAGTTAGTCTAATCGTCTGAACTTCTCTTCCATTTATCATTTCCAATACATACATTCCTTCAGCTAAACAGCCGGGTTTATTAAACATAATACTATTAGTTCCTTCAAATATTTTATTCTGCTGCTGCCAAACAGTTTTTCCAGTAAGATCAATCAGTCTTAATTCAACATTACCTGCTACCGATGCCGTAAAGCGGACCGTTGCTGTTGCTGTGGTTACAGGATTAGGATTGATCACGATGCCTTTAATGTTATCGCTCTCTTTCCTGATCATAATAACCGGGCTGTATTTGAACCTACCATCTGTATCTGCCATCTTCAGGCGATAAGAGAATGCAGTACCGGGAATAGCAGAAAGGTCGTCTGAGAATTGATAAGATTGTTTGGCGTTGGAATTGCCGGAAGATGGTTTTGTGGCTAAAATAGAATAGCTGTTTCCGTTATTACTTCTTTCGATTTCAAAATGACTGAAAAACTGTTCGCTTTCTGTTTCCCAGTTAAGTACTGCCTGTTTGTTAAAGTAATGGCCCGAAAAACTTATCAACCTTACAGGCAGTGCTGTTTGAGCCGGGAAATAATTAGATGCGAGGTCGGTCAATCCTGCTCCGCTCCATACCAATGAGAACTGTACCGTGCCGGTGGCCGTATTCACTGTATTCTGGTTAATGTAATAGAGACCGCCGGATGTTCCGCCGGCAGAGATATACATGGAACCAAGAATATCAAAGGCCACTCCATTTACATTACCACTGAAACTGTTGCCATTACCATCCACGAGGTCCCATTTTTTAGTCAGGATAGTATTATTGCCATTAGGTGTACCTGTAAATATCTGTGTCACACCGCTGCCATTGTTGGCTAATGCAAACAAAGTTCCCGACCCGGAAAAACAGAGATCGCCATTCTGAAATACGGAAGCGCTGCTGCCGACTACAGTTACGTTATCATCAATAAGGTTGATGGTAGTTGGGTTAAGCCCGCTGGCAACAAAGCTGGCGAGATAAACAGTAATGCCATCGCCGGCCAGCATCCATCCCTTGCCTGTACCATCAATAGCGAGACGGACAAATCCAAGATTATTGTTACTGCTGCCGTTCAGATCTGTAGTGGCGACTGGCACAACAGTTAAGCCATCCAGGCTGGCTGCATATAATGTTACGCTACCATTGTTAAAGACATTGGGCATGTAATAATAAAAACCATTGACCGTTACGCCTAAGGCCGCAGTAGTTGTTGCATCAGGAAAAGGATCGAACATATAAGCGGGTCCATTGCCCGATGCCATCGTCCCGTTAACGACG
>JAEUVK010000196.1 GCA_016787135.1 Chitinophagaceae bacterium
ACGGGAAGGTCAATAGTTGTTTTACCGGGACCCTTTGATCTGCGCAGTTGCATGATGAGTCTTCCTTTCATGTCATAAATGCTCACAGGCATATTCATGATGGCATTTCTTGTTTGTATCACCAGCACAGCATCGCTGACGGCCGGGTTGGGCAGTACGGTTATTTTATCAGCATTCGGATCAGGGTCATTTGTACCTGTTGTTGTACAGGATACCGGAATAGTTACGTTAGCTGTATCAATGAATGCTGCAGTGAAAGTAGCGGTTGTTGTATCAATGATCTGCCGGATACGATAGGAAATTGTGCCGGCAGCCACATTGGTCAATGTATTGGTGAATTGATAACTGTGGTTAGCGAGCAGGCTCCCTACCTGCGGATTCACATCTGCTATCTTTACATAATCAGCATCGCCGGGAGCTTTGCGTTGTATCTCATATTTCATCGCATCCATGTCTTTACTATTCCAGTTCAATGTTACAATACATGAATTGACAGAAGCGGTTGATGTTGCATATTCAATAAGCAAAGAGGTAAATGCTGCTTTCATGTCCGGGATGCCGTACCCGACCCTGTCGTCAGGAACTAAAGCTTTACTTCCTGCTTCTCTCAATGCCCGTATGATGCGCATATTATTGAATTCAGGGAAACCCTGCCAGAGACAAGTACCAAGGCCCGCCATATTAGGACAGGAGAAGGATGTGCCTGTTCCTACGCCAATAGTGTTCCCTGTTCCCTGCACCAGCGCATTAAGTCCTACAGATGCTATATCTGGTTTTATCTGACCGTCAGATGAGGGGCCATAACTGGATCCTGACCATACAGTACCGCTTGCATTGACTGCGCCAACAGCCACCACACTGTCTCCGTCTGCAGGGGCTATTAAATAGTGCCATCCGTTTCCACCTTCGTTGCCGTTTGAATTGAAAACGATCAACCCTTTTTTGGCAGCAAGGTCAGCCCCAATCGTACACATCGCTGTATTGCCATTCATTTCACTATATGTATGATTGCCGAGATTATTGTCAAAAGTATTGTATCCTACAGACGAACTAATAATATCTGCACCTGAGCTATCCGCTCTTTCCGCTCCGCACACCCAGTTGAACTCTTCGATGGGATATTCAGATGCTACATCTTCTGTTTTGAATAAATGAAAACTGGCTTTAGGAGCTTTACCAACAAACTGCCCCGGCATATTTGCTGCGATCGTAGAAAGGCACATCATGCCATGTGAATTATCTTCTACTACGCTGGCTTCTCGGTTGACAAAATCCCATGTACTTAAAACCTGGTTATTGGCTATGATGCTGTCCATAGCATCAAGGGTAGTGTAATTAAAGAAGCCACCGTCCAGCATAGCGATCTGCATACCCTGGCCGCGAAGGCCGATGTTATGCAGGAACTCTCCTTTGTGCAAATGGATCTCATTATACGAACTGTTGCCATAGTTGAAAAAATCACCTTCAGTACCCTGAACCCTTCCTTGTGACGGCGGAATTACCGGGACCACTTGCAGTTCTTCACTGAACTTGTTTTTGCCGGGAACAGTAGTATTGATTTTTGCAGCGATGGCTGATGAACTCTGCACAAATGGTAATGCATTAATGGCTGCCAACGCATTGGGATCTGTAGTGTCAATCGCTATGGCATTCAGCCAGCGGGAAACATTCAGTACAGTTACCCCGGGGATGGCTTTCACCTGGTTGATATAAGAAGCGGGAACAGGCAGGTCTGTACTGTCAATGGCAATATTATACCGTGTTCTTCTGTCAATGGCGCGGGGAGAAAGATAGGCGGATGGGCTGGCAAAGGTAAACGTAGTTGCACCTTTATTCTTAAGCCTTATGATAAATCGTGTGAACTGGGCCTGCGACTCACAGAATAACAATACACACAATAAGATCAAGAATAAAGCTTTTTTCATTCTGCGTCTTTATCACCCGAATTTAAGGAAGAAACAGGAACTAATTATGATCGATCATCCAGAGAGTGATGCCAAAACCTGTTGTGTAAGGAGTGCCACTTGGGTTGGGCTGGTACTCCCATAATTCATATTGGCGATAAACCAGGCCAATACTTTTGGAATATTTTTCGACAGAACGGTTTTTATATCCGTAGTTGCCAACATTGGTAACAGGTGCATTCTCAGATTCGTCCTGTTGTTCTACTGTCACTACATCGCCATAGGTTTGGTTACGGTACGTCCATTCTGATTCAAAAACATCATAGGTAAAATCCCAGTTCTCTATATCAATATCATTACTGAAGTCATAAGAGGCCCCATACGGCTCGTCAGGCATGTAGGAATTACCATGCCATTGAAAACCTTCTCTGATAGGCAAGTGCATTTTTATGACACGAAGGTTATCTTCTATAAGTTCTGTCTGCTGCGCGGTAGGTGTGATAAAGTAACTGCCGTTAGGTACCCAGGGCTGTGTACCTGCTGAGTCTCTTATATAAGTGAATACACGCCAGGAAGGCCTTCCAAGGTTATCCGTTATCTGCTGGTCCACTTCATGTTTTACCTGGTAGCGGTGTATTTCGGTATTGCTCCCGAAATTGGTAAAGACAAGGGAGTCCAGGCGGTAAGTAATATATTTCCCGGTTTGCAGGGGGATATAATCGCTGATTGGTTCGCTGACAAATTCTTCTTTTTTAGAACAGGAAAAAAAAGTAAGAAGGATTATGGCCGATATGCCTACACGATAATTTCGCAGGAATCTCATAAGCGGTGTATAGTTATTTCAGGATACAAATTTTCAGTTAAAACATTGGGTACCGATACTTTATGTCCGGAGCTTAAAACTACAAACAAAAGCGGGGATTCATAATGGCCCCGGGTTTAAACGGATTTTTGCAGCCTTTATTGTACCGAAATACTTGAAGGTCAGCTGTCGCGGGCTTTGAGACGGGAGCTCGAACCCTGGTTAATCGTGTCGGGCTCCCGATTGAATGATTCCACCCCCGATCACGTCATCTCCTTCATAAAATACGGCACTCTGGCCCGGGGCTATGCCTTTGGCATTTTCATAAAACCTCACCTTCATAGTACCATTCTCAGGATAGATAGCAGATAGGGTTCCTTTATCCTTGTACCTGATCTTCGTGATTGCTTCCATACCCGGTGTGATCGTGTCATACTTGATCATATTTAATTTAGCTACGGTCATTTCATTCTGGTCAAGGTCTTCTTCATCACCAAGCATTACCGTATTGTCATCCGGGTCAATTTTTGTTACAAATACAGGCTTCCCCAAAGCAATGTCTAATCCTTTTCGCTGACCGATCGTATAAAAAGGGTAGCCTTTATGTTTACCCAGTACATTCCCGTTTTTATCAATGAAATTTCCACCGGTTACTTTTTCTTCCAGGCCATCCACTCTTCTTTTCAGGAAACCGCGATAATCATTGTCAGGGACAAAACAAATTTCATAGCTCTCACTTTTCTTTGCCAACTCAGGATAGCCATAGTCGAGCGCCATCTGGCGAATGGTTGTTTTACGATAAGGGCCCAGTGGCAAAAGAGTTCTGCTTAGCAGGTCTTGTTGCAATCCCCATAAAACATAACTCTGGTCTTTTGTATCATCAATAGCTTTGCTCACCACATAGCGGCCGTTATCATGCTGCCTGATCTTTGCATAGTGACCGGTGGCAATAAAATCACAACCTAATGCATCAGCCCTTTTTAATAAAGCCCTCCATTTGATATGGGTATTGCAAAGTACACAGGGATTGGGCGTTCTGCCGGCCAGGTATTCTTCTACAAAATTCTCGATCACAAAACCGCCAAACTCTTCCCGTATATCCAGAATATAATGTGCAAAGCCATGCTCGACAGCGGCCTGCCTTGCATCATTGAATGAATCCACATTACAGCAACCGGTTTCTTTTTTGCCACCACCGCTGTTGCTATAGTCCCATGTCTTCATGGTAATGCCCACTACTTCGTATCCTTCATCATTGAGCATAAGGGCTGTAACGGTACTATCAATACCTCCGCTCATCGCCACTAGTACTTTTCCTTTTCGGCTCATAATTCAAAAAATTGCAAGCTGCAAATATACGACGGGTAGCCAAAACGTTCAAATCGGATATGCGTCGGTTGCAGGTGCAGGAGGTAGTACCCGGGGCTTTTATGTGGCAAAAGAGGCCCTCCTGGAAAGGAAGGCCGAAAATGAATGCTTATTTCCTGAAAACTTATTATCTGTCCTTAACCAGACTTTTTTTTAATGGTGCGGAACCTGGTAAGCGTTGTTATTATTAATGATGATCGTGGTCATTGTGATCATTATGCCTTCTGTCTTTTTTGAATTCGACCTTTCTTAATATATTCTGGCTGATCTTTTCGCCAAGCCACCTGCCTTTATCACAAGATGCCTGGTAATGGATGCCGGCAAAGACCCTGCTGTCGGCCATTTCTTTACCCATCTCGTAAAAAGAATCATAACTGCGGGCAGGTAAACCTAAGTAGTCATAGGTGTGTAGTGAAAAATGAAAATTCCTGCCAAACACATCAGTAAGCATATTTGCCACTGCGGCGCCATTTACGGCATGTGCTGATGGAAACTCGGGATGCCCCGGAGTATTGAACAATGCATTCCACGTGGTGTATCCCATTACATCACGGATATAAGTAATTGGCCTCACCAGGTTGACCGTGTATTTTTTTGTAAAGCAAATGACCACTGCATCATTGATCGCTAAACCTGTTTTTACATAGGCCAGTGCCGCTTTATCCAATTTTGCGTTTGCCTGGCTCAGCACCTGCGATAGTATTGCTACAAAATGTCCGCCACCGGGATAACCCGGTGCATCACGATGATACAGAGCCATGGCGGTTTGTGCGGGTGTAAGCGCCTGCGATTTATCATATACATCTTTTGCCATAGCAAAGAATGGAGAGGCCGGGTTGGTTGAATATACAGGAGGCGGAGCAAGAGAAGTGCCATTGGTTACACCAGGTACTAACAGGCGGCGTTGGCTTGCATACGGATTAATGGCTATAGGGAAATTGGGGGCTGTACTTACCCAAAGACCAGGCCCAGCAGGCGGAACGTAAGGTGGATTTATATTAGCAGATCCGTCAGTTACCGCCCACGCATACACTCTTGCAGCCACTTCTTTTCCAAAAGCAATTGAGCGTTGCAGTGTATTAGGACCGGCCTCTGCTGCAAACACATTGTTCAAAGCGTTTTCAAGGCTATCTATTCTTGTCTTGTTGGCTGTTGATGTAGTGGGAAACAGCTTTCGGTTCATATCAGCGAGGGCTGCATTGGCACTGGCAGCCCAATGATATCTCTTATCCCTTTCTGCAGAGGGCATGTCAGGAAAGGCAGTAAGCTGGCCTTTCAGTGAACGATAGTCGTCCATACCTTTCACCACTGCTTCATACAATGCAATACCACAATAGGCATGGGCCCTTTCTGCTGCCTGTGAGCCAGTGCCCGGAGCCAACGGTACACGCAGCATATCCAGCTGCATATTGAGCCATTTGATGACCACTTCCGAAGAATGCCTGTTTGCCTGTTGTCCATCACCATGGTGCCCCCTGGCGCTTTCTTCAGACAAGGTTTCGCCCTGTTCATTTTGTTTGAGTAATTCTTTATTTTCTTTCCGGCATGAAAGGGCGAAAGTGCAAACAGAAAGAAATACTAAACCTGCATAAACAATTTTCTGTCTCATAAAAAAACGTTAGTGGTTAATGATTAATTGATGAGATTAAAAATAGACTGGCGGAAAACCCGGCACGAGTGCGAATGAGCAATTGACGGACTATAGCAGTAACTGACCGGCACAGGAGAGCAATAGCAAGATGAATTTTTAATATGCTCTATGAAATGCAGAATTGGGAATTTTGGGCAGGTAAATTTTTATAACTGATTGTGAAGAATAAACATGATCAGAACCATTTCATCAGGGACTCTTTACGGCTGCGGGAAACATTGACAGAGGAACCATCGCTCATGACCAGGTATCCACCTTCACCGCGGACATATTTTGTTACTTCGTTCAGGTTAACGAGATATGAATGATGGACCCTGACAAAAAAGGGGAAATCCTGTAATTGTTCTTCCATTTCTTTTAATGTACGACAGGCAATACTTTTTGACTTATTTTTCAGAAAGAGAAAAGTATAATTATCGCTGGCTTCACAGTATATTACCTGGTCGGCCGGTATCAGTTCAAATCCATCAGAAGTAGGAACTGCTATCTTGTTAAAATGGGTACTCTTGCCGTGTACCTGTTTCAGCAATAGCTGAAATTGTTCGGCCATCGGCAGGTGCCGTTGTTCCTGCACTTTTTTTACGGCGATGATCAGTTCGGCAGGATCAACAGGTTTCAATAAGTAATCCAGGGCACTGAAACGGATAGCTTTGATGGCATATTGATCGTAGCTGGTTGTGAAGATAACTGCAAAAGAAATTTCTGAAAACTGTTCCAGCATTTCAAATCCGTTCATGGCCGGCATTTCAATATCAAGAAATACAAGATCAGGTTTATTTTTTTCAATGGCGGCCAGCCCTGCTTTAGCAGAACGGCATCTTTCCAGGACATTCACTTCGGGGCAAAATTCCTCCAACTGCAGGCATAGTGTATCTAAACAATGCGCTTCATCATCTATTATGATTGCTTTAATCATAGCGAACAGGTATTTTCATCAATACTTCAGTGCCTCCCGGGCTTCCATCAGGTAATACGAGGTCGGTAATCTTTATGGTATCGGTATTATTATTCTGCTGCAGCATTTCGATACGGCTGGCGGTGATCTGCATTCCCATTGATTTGTGCGTGGCCGTCGATTTGCTTTTCAATTCTGCCGCTTTCCTTCTTCCTACGCCGTCATCGGTAATGAGGCAAAACAATACATCTGATCGCAGAAACAGTTCAATTCCCAGGCGCCCTTTTTCATCTTTATGCATCAGGCCATGCCAGATGGCATTCTCTGCAAAGGGCTGAATGATCAGGGGCGGCACTTTCAATACTGAAGTATCCAGATCATTTTCAACGCTGATTACAAATTCAAAATGATGGTCAAACCTTACTGCTTCCAGTTCGAGATATAATTGAAGCGATTCCAACTCACTTTCCAGCGGGATAAATGCAGATTGGGAATTTTGCAGGATCAATCTTACCAGTTTTGAGAATTTGGTGAGATATTCAGATGCCTGTGCTTTGTTATTTTGAAGAATAAAACGATTGATGGAGTTGAGCGAATTGAAAATGAAATGAGGACTCATTTGGGAACGTAAGGCCTGCATTTCAAGCTCAGTTGCTTTTTTCTGAAGTTCACTCAGTTGTTGTGACCTTCTTTTTTGTTCAAGTTGCGCATTGGCTTCAGCTACCAGGTGTTGTAGCTGTTCTTTTCTTCTTTTTAAGATCATGCTCCTGATAATAAAAAAAGCCAGTATGAGGCCAACGGATACCGCTGCTATGAACAAATTGAACTGTTTCTTTTTTTCTCTGCTAAGAGAAGAAATTCTTGCCAGGTTTTTTTCTTCGGCTTCCTTTATATCTTTTAAAGCCAGTATCTGCTTAAATTGATCGTCAATAACTGTTTTTTCCATTGCAACAAAACGACGGTAGTACACATAAGCGCTGTCTGTCTTGTTTTCACGATCATATATTGCGGAAAGTAATTCATATCCATCCCTGATAAAAGGGCGGGCTTCTGTCTCCCGGGCCATAGCCAGCCCCATGTATGCATATTGCAGAGCGTGCTGCGGATCATTTTTACCTCTATATACTCTTGCCAGGTCAAGCAGTACCTGTGTGACTTCCGGCCGGGCATTTTTTTGCAGGAAAATAGTAAGCGCTCCGGCCAGGAATGGGAGTGCTTCATCATATCGCTGCTGACCAATAAAAGCTTCACAGATATCTATACTATCTTTGAGCAGTTCAATTTTTTTTATGGAAAGGTCTTCAATATATTCCCGGCTTTTTACCAACCGCTGGTAAAAATAAAGTGAGGAGTCATATTTTTTCATCAGGGAATATGTTTGCCCCAGCAACTTATAGGCAATGGTAGGGATCTGTAATTCATATGCGTTTTGCACGGTCCGGTAAAAATAACCGGCTGCTTTCACGTATTCACCGGCATCCTTGTATAAGCTTCCGGTAATCAGGTTGGCGCAGATCATCAGGCGTATGGTGTCCTGCAATTTTTCAACAAGATCGATGGTCTCCTGGCTATAAGTAAAAGCCTGTGTATAGTCGCCTAATGAACGATAGGCTTGACTCAGGTGGGCGGTTTGTATGGAATTGCCTGCAATATCATTGTAGGTATCGGAATAAGCTGAAGAGCGTTTCAGCATATTAATAGCTTGCCTGAAATCTCCCTGGTTCATCAATGCCTGGCCGAGATAAGAATAGAGTCCTGCCAGCATAGGAGCGTTATTATTCTTTTCTTCAACAGCAATAGCGCGGCGGAGAAAATGTTCGGCTTCCCGGTAATTGCCTTTGTGAAAATGTGCTATCCCTAACCGGAAGAGCGGTCTGCCCATTGGATAATTCAATTTTGCAGATTCATCACAGGCAAGTGTAGCATACTTGATCGTTGAATCGGAATTCTTATATGTGTATGCCTCGCATAGCCAGGTCAGGGCGTGTAGTTTTGCTGTATCAGTAGAAGTGGCGGCAACATGTCTTACGCTATCGATGACGTTGTTTTGAGAGAAACAAGATAAAGATGTCAGCGCCAGGAGAATGAAAAAATGTATTGTTTTTCTGTTTCTCAATTTTCAATGTTGTCTGTAAAATTCCCCTTTGTGAAAGGAAGTTTTAAAATGAATTGAGTACAGAACGGTTTGGAAGGGTAGTTGGTGGGAATAGATTGGCAAATGACGAAAATAGTCTTTCATCTATTTTGATTTAAAGGTAGTAATTTCCCCTATCATTAAATAATGTTTATGAAGAAGACCTGCCTCATCTATTGCCTGGTACTGATTGCTCATTGCATTCCCGCACAAGACTTAAAATACTACCTGCCCGACTCAGTGACTTACGATCCTGCTATCCCAAAACCGAAAGACATTATTTATCATGAAGTGGGAGAGTGGCATGCTACACATGACAGGTTGGTGAATTATATGAAAGCGATTGCTGCTGCAGCTCCCGGCCGGGTAAAACTGGAAACGATGGGGTTGACCTATGAAAGCCGCCCGCAGGTTTTACTGATCATTACTTCTCCAAAGAACCATCAGCATTTGGAAGAAATAAGACAGCAGCATGTTCAACTAACGGACCCTGCAAGGTCGGCTTCTCTGAATATTGAGAATATGCCGATAGTTGTTTATATAGGGCATTCTATTCACGGCAATGAACCCAGCGGCGCCAATGCGTCATTACTGACAGCTTACTATCTGGCAGCAGCACAGGGAAAACAAATTGATGAATTGCTGGGGAATGTTGTTGTACTTTTCGATCCTTCTTTTAATCCTGATGGACTTCAACGATTTTCTACATGGGCCAACCAGCACAAGAGCAAGAACTTGGTGAGCGACCCTAATTCGAGGGAGTTTAATGAAGTATGGCCTGGTGGACGTTTCAATCATTACTGGTTTGATCTCAACCGCGACTGGTTGCCCGCTGTTCATGTAGAAAGTCAAAATCGCCTGAAATGGTTTCATGCCTGGAAGCCGAATATCCTTACCGATCACCATGAGCAGGGAAGTAATGCCACCTTTTTTTTTCAACCCGGTGTACCGTCAAGAGTGAATCCTTTAACGCCGGACAGGAACCAGGAACTGACGGCAAAGCTGGGGAAATTTCATGCTGCATTCTTAGATCGCATCGGTTCCTTGTACTTTACCAAAGAGAACTACGATGATTTTTATTATGGCAAGGGTTCTACTTTTCCGGACGTGCAGGGTTGTATCGGTATTCTATTTGAACAAGCTTCTTCAAGGGGACATCTGCAACAAACAGCTAACGGACTGCTGAGCTTTCCCTTTACTATAAAAAATCAGTTCACTACTGCGCTTTCAACACTGGAGGGGGCGAAAGCACTACGTAAGGAATTTTTGGAGTACCAGCGTGATTTTTATAAACGGGCGGCTGACCGTGCTGCAACTTATGCTGTAAAAGGATATATTTTCGGGGATAAGAATGATAAGTCCAGAACATTTCATTTTGCCGAAATGCTGAAGCGTCAGCAAATAGAGATAAACCATCTTCCTGACAACTGGAAGGACGGAGAATTTGAAAAGGGAAGCGCTTATATGGTCTCATTGAATCAGCCGCAGCATAGTTTGATCAGGGCGATCTTTGAAAAGACATTGGATTATAAAGACAGTTTGTTCTATGATATCACTGCCTGGACAATGCCTCTGGCTTTCGGTTTGCCTTATAATGAGATCATGACACCTCTTTCGATGGGTGCAAAAGTGGAAACACTACCTGTGCCTAAAGGCGGAATTGAAGGAGGAAAGAGTGAGTACGCGTACTTGCTGGAATGGGATGAACTCTATGCACCGGCGGCAGTATATGAAATGCTGAATGCCGGATTGATCCTGAAGGTGGCGACCAATAACTTTGAGATACCGGTAAGTACGGGCAACAGGAAATTTGACTATGGTACCATTCTTATTCCGGTAAAAATGCAAAAGGAGAATAGCGACAAGGTCGCTGTAATGGTGAGTGCCCTTGCGGAGAAATACAGGCTGAAGGGATTCGCTGTTTCTTCAGGAAATACAAATACAGGAAGTGATCTTGGCAGCAGCAGGTTTGCCGTCATTGCAAAGCCTAATGTGGCAATGATCACCGGTCCCGGGGTAAATGCAACAGATGCCGGGGAAATATGGCACCTGCTGGATCAGCGGATGAATGTTCCTGCTGCACATCTGGAGCCTTCCGTTTTCAACCGTATTGAATTGAATAAATACAATACGTTGATAATGGTAGGGGGTAATTACAGTGAGTTGAATAAAGATAAACTGAAGACATGGGTGCAGGGTGGCGGTACACTGATCCTGACAGAAGAGGCAATTAGCTGGGCCTCACAAAACGGTATCAATGATGTGAAATTTAAAAAAGCAAAATCTCCTGCTGATAGTTTGCAACGCCTGACCTATGTTGACCGTGAACAGGTTGATGGTGCGCAACAGGTCAGCGGCGCCATCTTCGGCGCTGAAGCAGACCTCACTCATCCGCTGGCTTATGGGTATAACCAGAAAACGATCAGCCTGTTTAAGGCTAACCGGGTTTTTATGGAAAAAAGCAGGAATCCCTATGCCACACCTTTCTATTATGGCACTACTCCTTTGCAAAGCGGTTGGGTTAGCCGTGAGAATAAAGAGGCAATCAAAAATTCAGCGGCCGTTGTTGTTAACACGGTGGGTAATGGCCGTGTGATTAATATTGCCGACAATCCTAATTTCCGGGCTTTCTGGCTTGGTGGCAGTAAACTGTTCATGAATGCGATCTTTTTTGGAAGGATCATTGATGCGGCAAGTGGTAGAACCGGGGACTGAATTATTTTATGCACATTTCAGCTATCCCCGGTAAGTGGTATTGACTTTGGCTTGCAAATAATCTTAACTTAGCCGCCTTAATTAAATACGTCAATTTAAAATTTGAGCACTATGATTAAAATGCAGATCATCGGGAACCTCGGCAAAGATTGCGTTGTGAACACAGTAAATGGTAAGAATGTCATCAACTTCACTGTGGCCCACACAGAAAAATATAAAGACAGCCAGGGGAACATGCAGGAAAAAACAACCTGGGTGGATTGTGCTTACTGGACCGACCGTACAGCTATTGCCCAGTATCTTACAAAAGGCAAACAGGTATATGCAGAAGGTCAGCCTGAAGCAAGGTCATTCCAGCGGAACGATGGCACCCCCGGTTCATCACTTTCGTTACGTGTCCGTGAAGTACAATTGTTAGGTGGCCGTGGTGAAGGCGGAGGCAATGCCTCAACGTATAACAGCAATGCCGGTAATACGTATAATACAGCATCTGCTGCCAGCACTGTTCCGGCAGCCAGCGAGATCACAGAACCGATTGATGACCTCCCGTTTTAAATAGAGAATAAGCAGGTCAAATGATTTGAATCAATGCCCTGATCTTTCAGGGCATTTTCTTTTCTTTGCGCCATGCCAGAACAGATTTTTTCCTACCACCAGTTATTTCAGTTTACAAGCTCGGTTTTTCAAAAGATAGGTTGTACTGATGAACATGCCGATATCGCAACAAAAGCATTGCTGTCTGCTGATGTCCGCGGCATAGATTCACATGGCGTAGCAAGATTAAGTGGCTATATCCGCCTATGGGAAGCACAACGGGTGAATGCAACACCCTCCATAAAAGTGATACACGAAACGCCTTCCACTGCCGTGGTAGATGGCGACAGAGGGCTGGGATTAGTAGTGGCCCCTTATGCTATGCAGATCGCTATAGCAAAAGCAAAGCAGGCGGGTACAGGCTGGGTGAGTGTGCAGAACAGTAATCATTTTGGTATCGCTGCCCATCATGCGATGATGGCATTAGAGCATGATATGATCGGCATAGCGATGACGAATGCCAGCCCGCTGGTGGCGCCTACATTTTCTATTGATAAAATGCTCGGCACCAATCCTATTTGCGTAGCAGCGCCTGCCGGTAGTGAACCTGCATTCGTGGCAGACCTTGCTACTACAACAGCGGCTAATGGCAAACTTGAAATATTACAACGAAAAAGTTTACCAACTCCTTCCGGCTGGGTACAGGATAAAGAGGGTAAGCCTTCCAATGACCCTCATGAACTAAAGAAAGGCGGAGCGCTATTGCCATTGGGTGGCGACAGGGAACATGGCAGTCATAAAGGCTATGCACTCGGCGCCGTCGTGGATATTTTTTCGGCCTTGTTAAGCGGGGCTAATTATGCGCCGTGGGTACCGCCATTCCCGGCGTATGTACCTATGCCATCTCAGCAACCCGGAAAAGGGATCGGTCATTTCCTGGGAGCGATGCGGATAGATGCATTCCGCCCTGCAGCAGAGTTTAAGAAAAGCATGGATCACTGGATACAGGGATTCCGTTTGGCCAAAACAGTTGAAGGGGAAGAAAAGGTGTTGATCCCCGGTGACCCGGAAAGGGAAATGGAAGCAGAAAGAATGAAGAAGGGGATACCATTGCTGGAGGCGGTGGTCAATGATTTACGGCAAACAGGGGAAAGATTTGCTGTTTCATTATAGTTGTTCGTACTAACAATTATTTGGTATAATACTAATATTTCGGAATTACAGGGTTTCCTTATGCGTTCTATGCTGCGCAGAGCTATCTTTGCACCTCAATTTTTTATCCTTTAAAATTAGGGGAGGGGGGAACAAATGAAAGTAATGAAGTTTGGTGGCACCAGTGTAGGCAAACCTGAGCGGATGCACCATATTGTTTCGCTGGTATCGAAAGAAACAGAACCGGCGATCGTTGTCTTATCTGCCTTATCAGGCACAACGAATGCCTTGGTAGAGATCGGTAATGCCATTGCTAAAGGCGACAGGAATGCTGCGAAACAAACCATTGAGAAGCTGGAAGCGCATTACCAGGCTTTTATTAAAGAACTGGTGAAGAGCGAAGACGCTTATAACAAAGCGAGATCTATCGTCGCCGAACATTTTGAATTCCTCAACATCATTCTTAAGATATCTTTCAGCGAAGCGCTGAACAAGGATATACTGGCGCAGGGCGAATTACTTTCTACCAAGCTTTTCTGTGTTTACCTGGAAGAACAAAAAATAGATCATGCATTGTTGCCGGCACTGGAATTCATGTCCATTGATCAGTATGATGAGCCGCAGATCGGCAGCATCAAGGTAAAACTGACCCAACTGCTAAATCATTATCCCGGTAAGAAAATATTCGTTACACAGGGATATATCTGTCGAAACGCAAGGGGCGAAGTGGATAACCTGAAAAGAGGCGGAAGTGATTACTCTGCTTCATTAATTGCTGCTGCTATTAATGCCAGTGTCTGCGAAATATGGACCGATATTGACGGCATGCACAATAACGATCCGCGAATTGTAAAGAAAACGGTTCCGGTAGAGCAGCTAAGTTTTGAAGAGGCAGCGGAGTTAGCTTATTTCGGGGCTAAGATATTACACCCGGCTTCTATATGGCCGGCACAGATGTATAAGATACCGGTAAAGCTGCTGAATACAATGCAGCCGGAAGCGAAAGGAACGCTGATAGTAGAAGAAGCGGGCAGTGTAGGTGTAAAAGCCGTGGCGGCAAAAGATAATATCATTGCCATCCGCATCAAGAGCAGCCGCATGTTGCTCGCCTATGGTTTCCTCAGAAAGATATTCGAAGTGTTTGAAAAGTACCGTACACCGATTGATATGATCACTACCTCTGAGGTAGCTGTATCCCTTACCATAGATCACTCTGTTTACCTGCAGGAGATATTAAAAGAGTTGGAGCCCTTCGGTACGATCGAGGTAGATGAGAACCAGGTGATCATTTCCGTAGTGGGTAATGAGATAGCCCAGACAACAGATATCATCAAAAAACTTTTTGGGTCTATCCGCAATATACCCGTTCGTATGGTGTCTTATGGCGGCAGCCCGCATAATATCTCCTTACTGATAGCGGCGGAGCATAAAACACAGATACTGCAGCAGCTCAATAAAGGGATGTTTGGGCTGGAATAGGTTAATTAAAGTTAATCAGTACGATACTTTGTTGTATCCGGTGTAAATTGCCGGTATGAAAAAGATACCGGCCATTTTGTTTTTTATCACTTCATTTTTTCCTTCTTTTTCTCAGCCGGTTATCAAAGGAAAAGTGCTCAATGCCGTAAATGGGGAGCCGATCGCAGGCAGCAGCGTTTTTATCAGCAATACTTCTGCCGGCACTACATCAGCAAAAGATGGCAGTTTCGAACTCAGTAATGTCCCGTCCGGCAAGCATGAACTCGTTATTTCCTGTATCGGCTATGAAACGAATGTTTTTTCGTTCAGCACAGAGCAGTTGCCACTGAAACTGAAAGTGGAGATGACAGTAAAGGTGAGGGAACTGAAGAATGTGACCGTTGAACCATCAGTGGAGGAAGGGTGGGATAAGTGGGGCCGCATGTTCACTGATAATTTTATTGGCCGTACGCCCAATGCCACACAGTGCACAATAAAGAATGAAAAGGCGATCCGTTTCAGGTTTTATAAAAAAAGTAATCGTGTAATTGCCTACAGCGATGAACCGGTCATACTCGAAAACAGGGCACTGGGATACAGGATCGTTTACCAACTGGAAGATTTTGAAGTGAACTTTAAAGCAGGCACCACCTACTTTGCCGGTTACCCGTTGTTTGAAGACATAGGCAAGAACAGGAAAAGATGGGACCGAAGCAGGGATAAAGCCTACTATGGATCTATGCAGCATTTCATGTATTGTGTATATCATGACAGCCTGCAGCAAAATGGCTTTGAGGTCAGGCGCATGGTAAAGGTGCCTAACAAGGAGAAAGAAAGGATAAAAAGCATTTACAGGCCGGTCCCGGTGATGCATTCATCCGGCACAGGCGGTGTATCTATAACGATAGGAAAAGCTGATACATTATCGCATGCATCACCTGACTCAATAGCATACTATGAGCGGGTAATGCGCCAGAAAGATCATGAAGAGATATATGGGAAACAGTTATTATCCCGCGACAGCCTGATTGCTGGAGAGGACGGAGAGTATAAGATTTTTTTCTTTACCAATTATCTCTATGTCACTTATAAAAACGAACAGGAGGATATAGAATATGTGCAGCAATCAGGAGAAAAACGGAGC
>JAEUVK010000199.1 GCA_016787135.1 Chitinophagaceae bacterium
ATAAAGGACAACCCCGATATAGATGCCGTTTATATTATCACACCCAATGCCCTGCATAAGGATGAAGCCATACGAGTGGCCAAAGCTGGTAAGCATGTGATCTGTGAGAAGCCTATGGCATTAAATGCTAAGGAAGGACAGGAAATGGTCAATGCCTGCAAAAAGGCCAATGTAAAACTATTGGTAGGATACCGCATGCACTTTGAACCAAAGACGCTGGAGATCGTTCGTATGAGAAAAGATGGAGAGTTGGGCAAGATCATGTTCTTCCAGGGATTGACTGGTTTTCGTGCCGGGAACCCAGACCAGTGGAGATTGAATAAACAACTGGCAGGAGGCGGCTCGCTCATGGATATAGGTATCTATTCCATCAATGGTGCGAGGTACATGGTTGGTGAAGAACCTGTATGGGTAACAGCGCAGGAAACAAAAACAGACCCTGTGAAATTCAAAGAGGGCGTGGATGAAACGATCCTGTTCCAGTTAGGCTTTCCTTCAGGAGCCATAGCATCCTGTTTATCTACTTATAATATGAACAATCTCGACCGTTTCTTCCTGAATGCTGAAAAAGGATTTGCCGAAATGCAACCTTCGACAGGATATGGTCCTATCAAAGCAAGAACGAATAAAGGAGAATTGACCCATCCGCATGTCACGCATCAAACCGTGCAGATGGATGAGATGGCAGACATTATCCTCAATGGTAAGCAGCCGGTGGTACCGGTGGATGGCGAAGAAGGATTGAAGGACCTGAAAATAATAGATGCGATCTATGAAGCAGTCAGGTCCGGTAAAAAAATAAAGTTGCAGCTATAACTATTTTCAGTTATTTCAACTGCGTATTGCTGACGAAGGCTATCTTTTTACTGTCCGGCGACCATGATGGTACATTGATCGTTCCCTGACCACCATATACATATGCAATGATCCTGGGTATGCCGCCGCTTGCCGGCATCAGTTTTATATATACCTTTTTATACCAGGGGTGGTCCGCGGGATCGATCTCTTTGGGATAAGAAAGAAATACGATCCATTTGCCATCGGGAGAAAAATGCGGGAACCAGTCGTTGTATTCGTCAAACGTTACCTGTTCCTGCCCGCTTCCGTCAGGTTTCATTCTCCACAATTTCATCGTACCTGTTCTGACGGAGTTAAAATAGATCCATTTTCCGTCAGGACTCATTTCCGGCGAATCATCCAGCGTCGGTGTATTGGTCAGTTGTGTTTCTTTCCTGGTAGCTATATCAACCGACCAGATATCGTATTGATTATTTCGCTGACCTGTGAAGATCAGTTTTTTTCCATCCGTTGACCAGCTATGCAGGTAAGAATGGCCTGAATCCGGTGAAGTAATCTGTACCGGTTTATCTGAGCCGGTTACAGGTAATGTGAATAGAGTGGAGATCCTTTTTTCTCCTACATGATGACTGATGGCTAATTGTTTTCCGTCAAATGATAATACATGGTCATTATTATTCTGATTGGCAAAACCTGTATTCAATTTATTAATTGCACTGTTCTGTAAGTTGTAAGTATATAATAATCCTTCCGAGTTATAAATAAGCTGTTTGCCGTCTGTGCTCCAGTTTGGCGCCTGCAGGGAGTTGGGGGCACTGTGCAATATCTTTCTGTGACCAGTGAAGACATCCATCACTTCTACATGACTGCCGATATAATCCCTGTAGGGACGAAAATCCTTAGACACGGGAATAATGATACGGACATTGCTGAAAACAGCTTTTTCCATTACGGTATCATTATGCGAACAGATGAAGAGCCCTGCATATACCTCATCGTTCAGGGCGATCTCTTTTGAAACGGTTTTATAATTCTCGCCTGTTGTAGCAGCGGAAAAGGTGAACGTATTCCCTGTTCGCTGCAGTTCGATATGTATGGGATGATAGGATGACATGACTATCTGTTCGGTCTGTGCCCCATCCGCTTGCCTGAATTGAAGGGAGGTCAGCCCATCTCCGTGTACACAGGCATCCGCATACCGGGAATCTGTATTGAGGTTATCCCTTGCAATGATGCCGATCTTCCGGTGAGGATCTGTTCCTTTACCAATAAAGCGAACAGTAGCCGAGATAATGAAATCACCTTTGATCTTTCTCCAGGCAAATTGAAACTGATCTTTGACGGCCCACATGTTGATACCTGATCCATTCAGGGTGTACTCCTGGGCCTGAGTATCGTAAGCAGCACTGCCGGCTTTGGCGGGATTACCCACATCGCTATGTGTTTCAAAAATGCCCAGAGGGCCTTGCTGAGAGAAGGATATTTGCATAGAAAGAGAAAATAAAGTGAATGCAGCCAATAAGCGATAAGTTCTTTTCATAACATATATAGTTAACTGTTGTCAGTTTCTCCATTGAAAGGCAAAATACTCACATTGCTCTTTGCCAATATTCTTCAGGGCATGCGGCACCATGGAAGGAAGGAATATGACATCTCCGGGTGCAGCTTTATACAGTGAACCCCCGATATACATTTCTACATTGCCTCTCAGCAGGAGGATGATCTCTTCCTGGACATGCGTATGCGGAGCATGACTGACCGAATCGGCATTGAGGGCGGTGGTGTGCATTTCAAATTGCGCCAGTTGTGAAGTGGCCCGGTTAAAGAAATCCCTGCGATAGCCTTTACCTGTATTTTTTGTGACAAGATCGTTCCAGTCCAGCATCAATGAGCCACCGGCTTGTTGGCCCCTTTCATGGTTCGGCGCTCTTCCTTTGTATTTCAAAATATAGTATGTGGCCGTTGTGTTACCGGTATTCTCAATACCATGCTCATCGCCCGGCAAGGCAAAAGCAATACTGCCAGGTCCCATCGTCCTGCTGAGTCCTTTTATTGTGATCTTTACCTGCCCTTCTTTTACTATGATAAGTTCTTCCTGGTCTGTATGTGTATGCGGTGGATGAGGGGCTTTACCGGGTTCAAGGGTGGAGGTGTGCACTTCAAAGTAGGCAAGAGAGGTTGTACTTCCCTCAAGCACCTGTCTTCTTATCCTGGAGTCTTCCTTCTTTGTTTCCAATGCTTCCCACCGATAAACATGAGGAGCCAGTGAATCTGTTTGTTGTGCCGCCAGCAACGATGTATATGCTGCAAATAGAATAAAGAGAAGAAACCGCATGCTAATCTGTTTTTTTAATGAATTGGGAGTTGCCATATCTCTCCAGTTGGAAACCTTCAGGTTTGCCACCGGAGTTTTTAAAGGATACATTAAAGTATTCCGAAGTAGAATAGAAATCAGTTTCACTGGCCGAATACAGAACATACTTATTGGCAGGAGAAAAGTACAGGGCAAGTTGTCCATTCTCATTTTTTATTTCAATAGTATTCCCGGCGGGTGATTGGTATTTGCCTGAGTATTTACCCAGTACTATATCGGCTAGTTTTGGTTTTTCAAATACGAACTGCATTCCCCTGCCATAGGTTTCGCTCTTTGTACCTGAATGTCCTGTGTTGTCTAATACTTTTGATACAAGGCTTACCAAAGGATAATTTCTACCTGTCATTTGTGCCGCAAATCTTTCATAAGCAGGGCGGCTTCTTTCCACATCGCCGATGGTCATATATACACGTACCGGCTCTGATAATTTCTTTTGAGAGAATTCTTTTTCATATTTGTATAGTGTCTCCCTGTCCCAGCCCACAGCAGGGCTGGCAGCCGCATAGCCGGTGAACATATCGGTATGGGTAAATAAAGTGTACAGCGTAAACAAACCACCCAGTGAGCAACCCATCAGCGATCTTTTTTTGCTATCAGCTCTATAGTTTGTTTCGATGAACGGGAACAATTCATTCTTCATGAATGAGAGAAATTGTTCAGCACCGCCGCTTTGCGGAAGCCGGGCTTCTTTGGTAGGTGTGTAGTCCCTTGCCCGCAAGCTGTCAGGATTGGGATTGACACCTCCCCATGTTACACCAACAATGATGAGTTCAGGGATGAAACCATCAAAATAGTGTTCACCATACAAAGATTTTACCAAAGGAAAATCCCATTGGGAATCCATTAAATAAACGACGGGATATTTTTTTGAACTGTTCTTATAACCGCCCGGCAGCAGGATGTGTAATTCATACTCCTGACCGGATACGATCGATGAAGTGATCTTTCTTACTTCAGAACCGGGAATATCCACCCTAGGGTATTGCGCCAGGCTCTGCCAATGGAAAACAGTAATGACAAGCAGTATCGTCAGGAACTTTTTCATTATCCTTTTTTTAATGATCAATAGAGCGGCCAGATGTACTTTATTATCAGGGGGCGGATGCTATGTCCAATGCTTTGGTGGTCGTGTAGTATTTTGCCAGCATATTCGGCACTTCCCAGACCGGCATATTTTTATTCTTCAGGTATTCCAGAAATTTTTCCATCACTCTTCCGAAATGAGCCTCGTGGCCTTCTATCAGATTCTCCGGCAATTTAACACTCCATCCGCTGTCTGTCTTGTATAATTCAACGCCGGGGAATTTTGTACTTAATGTCGCAAAATTTTTTTCTAACACTGTTCCGTATGCTGAATCACCTGTGATGGGTTCTATATACAGAGTGGGTTTGTAATTCTCCTCTTTTCCCTGTCGTATTACCAGGTTGGCCTTGCTGCCCCGCATAATTGAATAATGTGTGTCGCCGGTACCTTCCGGGGCTTTGTAGTTCCATATTACCGATGTTTTGGCATGGACGCCTTTGATGTGATAATTGATCTCACCATTACAGTAAACTTTCAGCGAACTGTCTTCACCCGTACTTTTTGTTAGATAAGAAGGAAACTCATCCAGTTTGGTTATTTCTTTGAACTGTGCCCGGCTTATATCAGTTGACCATCGTTTAGCTTTATCCACCAATATATCCTTGTTGTAATCGATCACCTGTTCCGGGAAACATTCCCATTGTACCAGGTCCACCAGGTGAGTCATTACATCTACGATGCCTTCGCCCTGCTGGCTTACATCTAAGAACCAGGCTGGTCTTGTCAGGACAGTGCCGGAAACATATTTATACAAATGATGAACACTTTCTTTCGTAATAGCCGGATTTTCGGGGGTACCTTTTTCTAAAGTGCCAAAGATCTCCGGTATCATAGAAAGCTCCCGTTGAAGTATGGTCGTGATCTCATAGCGTTCGGTCATGATATCATATAGCAGAAGGCCTTTCTTTTGCGCTGTTTCAAATGCCTGCTTTAGTTCATCAAACCCTTTGCTATCGATTGCCATAGGTTTGTCTGCAAAAACATTAAAACCATTCTGCAGTGACCGCAGTATATAACTGGTCTTTTTTTGATTATTTCCCGACAGTACGACAACATTCCCTTTTTTCTCTGCGATCATCTTCTCGAAAAAGTCATTCCCGGTATAGACCTCTTCCTTCCAATGTGCCGGGTTTTCTTTCCTGCTATTAAAGTCATTGATACGATCCAGGTGAAGCTGCAGGTCATTGCCAGCGGGTGCATATACATACACTGTACTGTCCACGTGTTCGTACATGGTCTTTTGCACCAGTGCTGCATGAAAATGGCCCGGATCTACGGTAACAAGACGGATAATATCCTTATTTTCCTTTTCAACCGGCTGGCAGGATATGGTGAATATGACCGGAATATATTTGAATAGCTTTTTCATGATCGTCAGGTGCTGATGATATAAGGAGAACGTTGCAGTCTTGACAGCATGCCGTTGGCCTTGCTGTCATTTTTGAATTGTTCTTTCACAGGATCCCAGTATAATTTTCTTTTCAGCTTCATCGCAATATGATGTACCAGGCAGGCAGAGCAGGAGCGATGGGCTTCTTCTACTGGTGCGATGGTGTTTTTATTATCCCTGATCGCTTCCAGCCAGTTGCCATGGTGTTCTTTACTCACGGTAAAGTGAAATTCGTTTTCACCAATTACAGAGGTAAGCAGCTTCGGATCACTGGCGTCGAGTTTTTTTGCCCGCTCTCCGGGTTTTGAGGGGTCACTGGCGGTTGCCTGATAATCCCCTCTTGAAACAAAGATCCATCCATTGGTTCCTTCAAACCTTATCCCGTTTGGAAATTCATTGCTTACGATCATCGTGACACCATTGGCATACCTGGCCCCCGTTTTGAAAATTCCATGCACATCCCAAAGCCCCCCTGTATTGAATTCAACTTTATCGCACCAGACCTCTACAGGGCCACTTCGCTCCATCCCCATACCCCAGTGTGCACTGTCAATATGATGAGAGCCCCAGCCTGTAATCATACCTGCCCCGAATTGTTCACAGCGCAGCCAACCCGGACGATCGTATCCCGCCTGTGGATGTACACGGTCAACTGTATAATATACTTCAGGGGTTGATGCCAGCCACATATCATAATTAAGATTATTTGGTACCGGCATTTCCTGTTTGTTGCCACCTGGTGGATCGCCGGGCAAACCCACATAAACCGTTTTCAGTTCACCAATTCTTCCATTGCGGACCAGCTCAGCAGCATAACGGAACTGCTCGCTGCTCCGCTGCTGGCTTCCGATCTGAAATTTTATGCCGCTTTTTTGCACTACATCGCTGATCACTCTTCCTTCAGCTATTGTAAGTGAGGCCGGCTTTTGCATATAAATATGTTTACCTGCACGGGCAGCCGCTACGCCTATCATAGCATGTGAATGATCCGGTGTACTGATCAATACAGCATCAATATCCTTGTTCAGCAAAAGTTCACGATAGTCAGTATAAAGTTTTACTCCATCAAATGGTTTGCCGTCACGTTTGGAATAGAAATCATTTACCAGTATTTTTCCTTCTTCAACCCGAATGGGATCCACATCGCAAACGGCCATGAGCTGCGCATAGTCGTATTGCCATACACCCGGCATATCATGGCCCCGCGAAATCCTTCCTGTGCCAATGGCCGCCACGTTGATCCTGTTGCTAGGGGCATATTTGCCAAATACGCTTGCCGGGACAATGGCCGGGAAATTCAGGGCAATGCCTGTGCCCAGTGCCGCTTTTACGGAGTCGGCCAGAAATTTTCTGCGCCCGATATTCTTTTTTTTCATATAGCCATTTTTAGGTGAAATAATCAGTATATACCGGAAGGATATTTTTTTTGCTCACCGGTTACAGAATTGAAACTGTTTTACGCTGTAAGTTGCTTGTCGTTTTGTTCTTTTCATCCGGTTGGCCACCGCCCACGCTTACAGATAGCTTTCCTTTCAGGGGCCTGTATGTTCCTTTCTCATCCGGAACAGAAAGGTCCTGCGGGGTCAGGATGAACTGGATGATCTTACTTTCACCGGCCTTCAGAAATATTCTTTTAAAACCTTTCAATGCTTTCAGCGGCGCTTTGATCGTTTTGTTCTCATTGGAAAGATACAGCTGAACCACTTCTTCGCCATCTCTTTTTCCGGTATTGGTCACTCTTGCACTGACCATGATCTTTTTTCCCGCCTGTGAAGCAACAGGAACCTTCAACTGGTCATAGTGAAAGCTTGTATAACTAAGGCCATAACCAAAACCATACAAGGGAGCACCTTTGAAGTAACGGTAAGTGCGGTTCTCCATCGAGTAATCGCTGAAACCCGGCAGATCGCTGTCGCTTTTATAAAATGTAACAGGTAATCTCCCTGCCGGATTATAATCGCCAAACAGAACATCAGCCACGGCAGTACCGGCGCTTTGACCGCCATACCACGCATTCATGATGGCCGGAATATTCTCAGACTCCCATGGGGTGGCAATAGCGCTGCCTGTCATCATGACGAATACAACCGGTTTGCCTGTCATATTTAATGCTTTCAATAATTCTGTTTGTACAGCGGGTAATAAGATACTGGTTCTGTCGCCACCTTTGAACCCCGGAACTGTAACAGGCATTTCTTCACCTTCCAGTTGTGGCGAAATGCCGCCCACATACACGATAGCATCTGCATCTTTTAGTCTTCCGGCCAGTGCATTGAAATCAGTTTTTATATAGTTGCCGGGTTTGAGACGAATGGATGCAGGACCGCTGGTCTGGAAGAACTCTACTACGATCTTATAACTATTGCCCTTTTGTACAGATAGTTTGAATTGTTTAGCTCCCCAGCGGTTCCGCAGCCATGAGTCCACCATTAGTTTATCGTTTATAAAAACCTTGTAGCCGTCATCGCCCTCTATTTCAAAATTCATCTCTTTGTCTTCAATTGCTGTAAAAGAAGTGGTATAACGGGCCGAATAATTGTCTGAAGCAATACCGGCTACCGGTACCTGGCCTTCTGTCCAGTAATGATCAATATCAGTATCAAACGTTGTTACTGCAGGATTGCCTTCCAGTTTGGTATTAGAAAAATATTCAGCTTTCACTCCAGGTTTGCCATCAATAGTGTACAGGTTGCTGATATTATCATATACCAGTAATGTATCATTGGTAAAATTGACCGCTTTTTCGTAAACTACTTCGACATCATTACCCAGTTTCTCTTTGATGCCGTTCAAAACGGTTATTACCCGGGAAGGAGTTCCATTGTAATTACCCAGTATGGCTATACGGTTATCTGCATTAGGCCCGATAACAGCGATCTTTTTTATTTTTTTACTGAGCGGCAGTGTGTTGTTTTCATTTCTTAACAGTACGATGGATTGCTGTGCCATCTTTAATGCATGGGCTTTATGCTCCGGCGCTTCCAATGCGCTTTCTTTTACCTGTGCGTATTTCACCAGGGAAGGAGGATCGAACATACCCAGCCGAAACCGGATCGTGAATAATCTTTTTAAAGAGACATCCAGTTGTTCCTCTTTTATCAATCCTGTTTTTACGGCATCTACCAGGGTTTTATAAACAGATTGACCGCATTCCACATCCGTACCATGGATCAATGCATCTACTGCTGATGAAGTAGCATCCTTATGTGTCTTATGATAGCGAAAAAAGTCATCAATAGCCCAGCAATCACTTGTTACATAGCCGGTAAATTTCCATTGTTTCTTCAGGATATCATTCATCAGCAGGTCGCTGGCGCAGCAGGGTTGTGTATTCACCGCATTATAGGCGCACATCACACCGGCTACTTTGGCATTTACAATGAGTTCTTTGAATGCTGGCAAATAGGTATCCCACAGATCATACGGCGTGGGATTAAAATTATCTGAGTGTCTTGAAGGTTCAGGACCGCTATGCACTGCAAAATGTTTGGCACATGCAGCGGCTTTTAAATATTTCGGATCATTACCCTGCAGTCCACGAACGAAGGCAGCGCCGAGATAAGCAGTCAGGAAAGGATCTTCTCCATACGTTTCCTGGCCACGTCCCCAGCGGGGATCACGGAAAATATTGATGTTGGGAGTCCAGTAGGTTAACCCGACATAACGGTCACCTGTCTTTGACAACCGAATCGCTTTATTATGAATAGCCCTTCCTTCCGAAGCGGAGTAGTCGGCCATTTTTTTCAATGAACCTGTATCCCATGTGGCGGCCATTCCTATAGCCTGCGGGTAAGAGGTCACTTTATAAGGTGTTCTTGCTACTCCATGCAGTACTTCGTTCCACCAGTCGTAAGCAGGAATACCCAGCCGTGGAATAGCCGGAGTGGCATTCAGCATCTGGGCTACTTTTTCTTCCAACGTTAAACGGCTCACTACATCGTTCACTCTTTGCTCAAGCGGCAGCTTGTAGTTCCAGAACGGGAGTTTGTCTTTGTCAGTTTGCGCATGGCACAACGTGTGTAATAAAAAGAAAATGCTCAGGGGTAATAAGCGATAATTGATTGTCATGGTCAGAGTATTTATGTTGCAGCTATTATATAAGATCTGATTTCTTACATCTATTGGCCAAAATATCTTGTTGCGAATTCCAGGAATACCGGCCAGTTAGGTCCTGTTGTATGTCCGCCTTCATGCTGACGGAATGCAATATCGCCGTCAGTTAAAGCAGTCTTTTCCGGTGGATATTCTGTTGAGCCCAGGTCTTTTTTCCCAAGCAACCTGTAAACAGGGCCGGCATGTACTCCGCCGAGAAACATTCCTTTTGCATCTACCCATTTTCCTTCCACATTGGGCGATCCAGAACTGATGAAGACAGGCCGCGGTGCGCATAAGGCAACGAGTTCATGTGCATCAACAGGCAGATCATTTTGTGTTAACGGGCCTGCATATTTAATAAAGTTACCGGCAAACCAGTGATATTCCCCGGAAGAAGCGAGGTTCTCTACCTGTTCACCATATATACGTCTCAATATTTTTACACCACCTGCTCCCGACGAACCAATAAATGCAATAGCAAGCCTCGGTTCATACGCCATGGCTACAACGGTGGCCTTACCATACCGGGAAAGACCTTCTATGCCGATCCGTTTTGCGTCCACATCTTTGTCTGTTTCGAAATAATCAATGACACGGCTGGCGCCCCATGCCCATGCACGGAGTGCCCCCCAGTCATCTGGTTTGCGTGACTGACCTTTATTGCACAATCCGATAATACCCTGTGTCAGACCTGCGCCATTATCGGCCTGGAAACTGGTGGGAACAATGATGGCAAAGCCCCATCCTTTTTCCAATACCTGCTCTTGCCAGCTCTTCTGGACCAGAGTTCCGGGTGATGGGGCTGGCGGCCGAAAACCCGCCGGGAAAATAAATCCAAACTCCATGATCACCGGAACAGGTTTGCTGATGCTCTTAGGAGTGGTGATTGATAATTGTATATCTACTTTGATCTGCGGATAAGATGAATTATCTACATGGCCAAGTAAATTTTTTGTTACTGCTTTTTGATTACCAAAGATCGTATCAACTGTACTCACTACTTCCCATGTCACTTTGGGAGTATTCTTTGGTATGCGGCCGTAGATCTCTTTGTCGAATTCTTCCATTATCTCAGGCCGGCGTTTATTCCACCACGTTTTTGCATCAGTGACTTTCTTCCCGTTCTTTAGTGTAAGCGGGTCGGGTAATGAAGTGTACTGCGTAGCTTTTGATTCATCGCTGTTGGCAGCATTGGGTGCTGAAGGATTACCAGAAGGCCCGGGCCTTTTGGAAGCGATGTTGATGTTAAGTTGCAAAAGCATGTTTGTATAATCATCCTGCGTGGCCTGTTGCAATGCTTTAGCAGCTTTGTCACGGGTTTGCCAGTCTTTAATGTGTTCCGCTATTTCAAGCATCGGGGCTATCATTAGATCTTTTTCCTGCTGTTTGATATAAGAGAGGATTTTCCTGTGGTCATCCAGCGATACGTTTAAACTGTTGCCACCACCTACGCCATGAAATAAAATAACCAGTAATGAGTTTGTGTTTATGGCTCTATCCACCCATTCTTTCATTTGTTCAAAGCTGTGATTATTTACCACATAGCAATCCACATTGTACAAATCCACTTCGTTTATTTTGTGCATTTCATCTCTCACTGCCCTTGCCGCCACAAAGTCGTTTTTCATGCCATTCATAAATAATGAGTCGTCGATTTTCATATCACCACAGGTAAAAGCAAAAGTTCTTTTTGATTTTCCATCCAGTGCCTGTAAAAACAAATTTGTCATACGTACCTCGTTTTCCATCCGCCTGACAGAATAATTTCTTAAGTCATTTTGCTTACTTACCCATTCTCTGCCAGTACCGCCGATGCAGGGGTGAAATAAAGTATGGTTGCCTAACTCATGCCCGTTTGCTGCCAGTTTTTTCCAGTCATTCAACCGGGTTTGCATGGAATTGGAAAATGCCGTGATATAGAAAGTGGCTTTTAGTCCCAGTGAGTCGAGCACCGGTAATGCATTGTCCAGGTGTTCATTGATGGCATCGTCATACGTAATGACGACGGCACATTTTTTACCACGCCAGGCCTGGTTAAACTGGGAATGGCTGATCAGTGATGAAAACAACGCGGTAAACAGGAGTACTTTTCTCATAATTGTTTTTTTATTCAAATTTTGTTCTGAACCAATCAAAATCAACATGACCACCAAGTTCCTTAGAGGCGTAATTAAAAAGACAAAACTTATTTCCGGTAAATACTGAAAGATTGAACCGCATGGATAAAGAATTACCTAATGAGGTAAATGTTTTGTTATCCAGGCTGTATTCAAACGATGCGTTAGCTTTACTATTTGAGGCAACAGTACGCAGGTATACCGCTGACCGGCCTATTGAGACCGAATCAATGACTTTGCCGTTGTTTACCATGATGATATACCTGGAACCATTCATTTGCTTTACGGCTATATAGGCATAAGGGTCCTGGAAAACAGCCAATCCGGCTACATCACCGTCTTTCATGTTAGTCACATCCATTTTAGTAGTGGCGATGGTCGGGGTGTTTTGATCATAACTTGCAAAAGGTCTTTGCGTAAGTGTATTCCGTGCTTCCCGCAGGTTTGAAACAACTTTCATGCTTCTCAGCCTTAAGTGCCCTTTTCTTTCCGTCAGCGACCAGTTTGCTGCATCGGGATTATGATTCCAGCCCCATTGCATTCCCAGGTCTTTGTTATTAAATTCATCAGAAGCGGGTAATATTTTTAACGGCCAGTTTTTTCCAACATCAGGTTTTTTATGAGTGATCAAGGCTTTGCCATTTACACCTACCATCGGCCATGCCTCTATCCATGTTACAGGTTGTAAGGAGGGGAAACGGCCAAACGGGCCGCTGTCAACAAACAGCATGGTCCACCATTCGCCGGTTTGTGTTCTTATCAACGCTCCCTGGTGTATGCCAAAATTTATTCCCGGTGTAGTATCCTGTATCACCACCTTTTGCTCAAAGGGTCCATAAATGTTCTTTGAACGCAATGCTACCTGTATGCCATCCCTTCCTCCGTACGTACCATACAAATAATAGTAACCATTGATCTTATACACATGCATCCCTTCAAGACCCCTGCGTATGTCACCGGTGAAAACAAGTGAGTCTTTTGTTTTCGGTGAAAAATCCGGATTGAGCTCTGTTACAGATATCTTATTGTAGCCATGCGTGACGTAAACTCTTCCGTCATCATCAAAGAATAATCCCGGGTCATAAAATCCTTTAGGTAATTTTTTTATTTCCCAGGGACCTTCAGCTTTTGAAGCGGTACAAATAAACCCACCTTCATCCAGTGTAATGAAGAGCAGGTAGAATTTCCCGTTATGGTACTTTATGCTTGTAGCCCACTGACCATGCGAATAACGGTGACAACTGTCGAGATCATAACACTTACTGAAATCAAACCGGGGTACAGGGTTGCTGCAGTATTCCCAGTTTACGAGATCTTTAGATTGCAGTATAGTCACTCCGGGAAAAACAAACATGGTGGTGGTGACCATATAGTAGGTGTCATTCACCAGGATCACATCCGGGTCAGGAAAATCAGCCGGAATGACGGGATTGGTATAGGTGCCGTTCCCGTTATCACTAATTTTTTTTTGTGCAGATGAATCGTTTGCCATTGCTAACACAAGCATCAGTATATTGATTATCCGGACCGTCTTTTTCATTACTCGATAATTCATTTTACTCTCATTAATAACATCCTGATCAGATCATTTGTACATAGGGTCATTTCCGGTATATTTTAAATACCTGAAAGATGCAGAATTGGTTGTTTGCTCACCTGATGAAGTAGCGTACATTCCATACATACAGCCCACAAAGCCTCCGGCAACTTTGGTACTTAAAAGCTTCGCATCAACTTTTTCTTTCAGGAGGTTCCAGCTTTTGGAATCTACGGAGTAGTAGAAACTATAGGTAGTTCCTTCTGATTTGATGCGCAAACCAAGTTTTGATGTATTGCCGGTCAAAGGAGTTTCAATCAGCATTTCCATCTTTTTTTCTCCTGGTATCCCTTTGAAAAGCTGTACTGCTTCCTGGTTGCCGGCAATTGATTTGGCTAAGAAATAGAAATGTGATTCACTCTGGAAAATGACTAATCCGGCTTTTTCGTTGGGGATTTTAGCTGTAAACGTTAGCTGCGTTTCTGCTGAGCTGTAGATATGCTGCTGGCGTTTACCGATAAATGAAGGACTTCCCAGGTCCATTACGGTTTCAGGCTTTAGCTTTAAAATGAGGCCATTTTTTTTTGATAATGAAAATGCAGTACTGTCAGGCTTTCGCATAAATAGCAAGGCAGGATCAAGCTTTTTCTTAAATTTTAACGTGTAAGAGAAATTCCCGGATTGGGGAAGCGCTTCCCGCTGTTTTACCTCTTTGATACTTGCTGTGTATGAATAAAGTATTTCTTTGCTGCCGGGATTTATGACCGGCCAATCGTCTCTCCATTCAACCGGGGCGATAAAGGTTTCCCTGCCTGTATTGTAATAATCACCGGTATAAGGTCTTACTGCTAAAAATACAGCGTAGGTTTTCTCATCCGGGCCTTCGACAAACTGGGCATGCCCTGCTGATGTAACCGGGTGCTTCCTGTCTTCAGGCAGGTCCCGTTGAGTTAGTATTGGATTGTTTTCATAGGGTGTATAAGGTCCCCAAACCGATTTG
The DNA here is from genome assembly GCA_016787135.1 of Chitinophagaceae bacterium. Classification (GTDB taxonomy): domain Bacteria; phylum Bacteroidota; class Bacteroidia; order Chitinophagales; family Chitinophagaceae; genus VBAT01. The sequence goes on from JAEUVK010000199.1 coordinate 14,396, forward strand.
CTGCGCAACACCACTTCTGAATGATTAACAGAGGTGCCGCCTTCAGCCGCATATAAATAATACCAGTCATTTCTTTTTACAATATGCGGGCCTTCTATCCATACTGGTTTTTTAGTGATATCAACACCGCCATTTATCAATTGCTTTTCTTCACCCACTATTTTTAAGTTCACCGGGTCAAATTCATACATTCTGATTGTCCGGTGACCTGAATACAATGGTTTATTATCCGGAGCGTCACTATTGTAAAGAATATAGGCTTTGCCGTTGTCATCGAAATATAAGGACGGGTCAATGCCTCTTACCTGGGGAATGTGAACCGGGTTACTCCATGGACCAGCCGGATTTTTAGCGGTAACTACAAAGTTTCCATCGTGATCAATATCGGTGCAGGTAACGTAGAATGTTCCGTTATGATAACTGATGGCAGGAGCAAATAAGCCCCTGGTCATACGTTCACCCATGAAATCAAGCTGGGAAGTACGATCAATCACATTTCCAATTTGTTTCCAGTTTTTTAAATCTTTACTATGAAATACAGGGATACCCGGGAAGTAAGAGAAAGTAGAATTGACCAGGTAATAATCGGATCCTGCCTGAACAATACTGGGATCAGGATAGAATCCAGCAAGAATAGGATTTACCAGTGTTATTGACTGGGCTTTGGTATATCCGGCAAACAGAAAACTGATTACCGATAGAATAAAAATCACTGCCTGTTTTTTTATTTTCATTTTTTTAGCTAAAAATCTTTATTGGTTCCCGGGTTTAAAAGGTACAGCCTGTACAGCTGCTAAGGCAGGTTTAGCCAGCCGCTGCCTGTCCCATAATAATGGATAGTTTGTTCTGCGGGGAATAGGGTAATCGTTTTTCCAGCTCATACCATCGTGGATGCCCCATAGCGTCACCCTTGCAATTTTGTCACGTCTTTTGTAAAAAATGGAGAATAACTCTTCATATCTTTTAGTCAGCAACGTTTGCATGCTATCAGGAAAGTTCTTTGGATAGGGATCTAGGAAGCTTTTAAATTCTTCTAACTGGAACTGTTTGTCGGCCATGCCCTGGCCAATGATCTGGCCTTCCTTTGTTAAAGGAAGGACATCCACATCCAGTTCTGTTATCATTACTTTTATACCACAGGCCGCATACGCATCAATGGCATCTTCAATGTATTTGGTTTTGGGATAATTCAGCCCCCAATGGCCCTGCATGCCCACTCCATCTATACGAATGCCCAGTTTTTGCAACATTTTTACCATACGTACTATTCCATCACGCTTCTCAGGACGCCATGCATTAAAATCATTATAGTATAACTCAGTATTGGGTGCATATTGCGCAGCAAACATAAAGGCATATTTTACCAGCGTATCTCCATTCCCAAATGCATTCACCCATGTTGTGGGCCGATAACTACCGTCATTATCTATTACTTCATTCACTACATCCCATGCATGTACCCTGCCTGCATATCTTCCGGCAACCGCTTTAATATGACTTCTTAGCCTTTCTATCTGTTCTTCTTTGGAGTTTGGCTTCCCGGCGCTATTGATAAAAAACCAAGTGGGGCATTGATTGTGCCAGACAAGTGTATGACCAATCATGAACATTTTGTGCTTTTCTCCAAATTCAACAAACTGGTCAGCCGGGCCATAGTTATAAACTCCCGGCTCAGGATTGATCAGTGCTGCCTTCATTACATTTTCAACAGTAATTGAGTTGAAATGATTGATCAGAATATTCACAGTAGCCGTATCTCTGCCGGATGTTAT
>JAEUVK010000203.1 GCA_016787135.1 Chitinophagaceae bacterium
CTGAGTGATGCAGAACTAAGGGCTTGCTATTTCAGCCGGCAGAAAACAGTGTATGCCCGTTGCCTGGCAGAAGCCCTACGGTCAAAACAACTCAGCCTGAAAAAGCTCTCTGCTGCGCCTGATGAGGAGGTGAGAACAGAACTAAAAAAGATTAAAGGTATCGGCGACTGGACGGTAGATGTGTACCTGATGCATGCGCTGCAACGTACCGATCTTTTTCCTTTAGGCGATATTGCGTTGGTTAATAGCCTGAAAGAGGTGAAGCGGTTGCATCCGCATGTAACAAAAGAGAAAATGCTGGCAATAGCCGAACCCTGGCGGCCCTACCGTACGATTGCGTCCATGATCTTGTGGCATGCGTATATTCAAAAGAGAGGGATAAAGATCGTAAGCTGAAAATCAGGAAGACTGGGTCAGCTCTTTTGTCATTACCTGGTAATAGTAATGTACATTATCTTCCGGGCCATTCTTTAACCGCTTGTACACCTTTGACACCGGGAATGTTTTTAGTTCACCTATATTGACAAGAACAGTATTGCCCTGGTTCATGAAATCTTCGATATCCCAGTTCCCGCCATAATGTTTTATCATCACTTCACCGATATAGCCGCCGAGCATTTTTGACATGTGTATGATCGTTTCTTCTGAAGGGGCTTTTCTGATTAATTTTTGAAAAAAATTCCTGGGAATAGCATTGTACAAAAGAGTACATATTTCCTCTACGAGTAGTATGCTTTTTTCTGAGTAATCCAGTTCTTTTTTTAGTTGTCCAGCATACTCCACAGCACCTTCAGCATAAGCCGCCATCATATCATTAGCATCCGCCATACAGATCGCATTATATATTCAGCCCCCCGCACACACTGATCGTTTGCCCGGTAATGTACGATCCCATACCACTGGCGAGAAATAATGTCACATTCGCAATATCTTCAGCCGAGGCGAACCGGCCCAGCGGGATGCCTGCTTTATATTTGTCACCTGCTTCTCCTTCTTTTAAGTAAGCGGTCATATCTGTTTCTACAAAACCGGGAGCTATCGCATTGCACCGGATATTACGGCTGCCTAATTCTTTGGCCACACTTTTGGTAAAACCAATGATACCGGCTTTGGAAGCGGCATAACTGCTTTGTCCTGCATTACCCATTTCGCCGATCACTGAGCTCATATTAATGATTGCCCCGCTCCTGGCTTTCATCATCGGCTTGATCACCTGTTTGGTCATATAGAAAACACTGTTCAGGTTTACTTTGATCACATCATCCCACTGATCGGGTGACATACGCAGCAGCAGGTTGTCTTTGGATATGCCCGCATTATTGACACATATATCTACTGTTCCGAATTCTTTCAATACTTCATTGACAAAAGCCTCACATTGTGCCACATCACCTGCATTGCTTTTCCATGCCTTTGCTTTTACCCCCAGAGCTTTCAGTTTTGTTTCCAGCGCAGCAGCCTTCTCTGCGCTGCTGTCACTCACATACGTAAAAGCAACATTGGCTCCGTGTTCAGCAAACTTTGTGGCAATGGCTTCACCAATGCCACGGGCGGCGCCGGTAACTATGGCGACTTTTCCTTCCAGTAATTTCATGCGTTAGTGTTTAATGGGACAAATGTAAAAGAATCGGCTTGTTTAAATCAATGGACCAATTGTAATATTTCTTCCAAAAAATTTCTCTCATTACTCAGCCGCGGCACTTTGTGTTGCCCGCCGAGCTTTCCTTTATGACGCAGCCATTCTGTGAACACACCTTTCTTAAGCGAGTGGACGATCGGTGACCGCAATGCAATATCCTTATACCGTTTGGCCTCATAGTCGCTGTTGATACTTTTAAGTGCTGTGTCCATTTCTTTGGTAAAAGATTCAAGGTCTTCAGGTTCTTTTTCAAATTCGATCAGCCATTCATGGGCGCCGTTAGAGCTGTCTGAGAAATAAACAGGCGCTGCGGTATAATCATTCACGACGGCGCCGGTTCTTTGCGAAGCAATGGAAATGGCCTTATCTGTGTTATCGACGATCACTTCTTCCCCAAAAGCATTAATGTAATGCTTCAACCTGCCTGAAACTTTAATACGGAAAGGTCTCACTGAGGTGAATTGAATAGTGTCGCCGACGATATATCGCCACAGCCCTCCGTTGGTGGAAATGATCAGGGCATAATTTTTCCCGATCTCCACATCATTCAGTCCGACGGTGTTCGGGAATTTTTTACCATACTCACCCACAGGCATGAATTCCATAAAAATGCCATGGTCGGTGAACAGTAACATGCCATCATCAGCCGGCCTCTCCTGTGCGGCAAAAAAACCTTCACTGGCATTGTACATTTCCAGGTAATTGATCTTCTTGCCGATCAGTTTTTCAAATTGTTCTTTATAAGGCGTAAAGGAAACGCCACCGTGCATATATAATTCCAGTGCTGGCCACACTTCTGACATGGTTTGTTTGCCTGTAATGGCCAATATCCTTTTGAACAATACCAATGTCCATGTCGGCACACCTGATATAGAGGTAACATTTTCTTTGATAGTGCTGGCTGCCAGTTTTTCTATCTTATTTTCCCATTCATCCATCAAAGCGATACTTAGGTCGGGTGTTCTTAGCCAATGTCCCCAGAAAGGAGTATTCTGCAGCAATACAGCACTCAGATCGCCATATTGTGCTTCATTGTTCATAGGGTTGATGCTGTGGCTGCCCCCGATCACCAACCCTTTGCCTGTCAATAAAGCGGATTCAGGATTGAACTGGTAATACATGGTCAGCACATCTTTGGCGGCTTTGAAATGCCCGTCTTCCAGGCTTTCATCGCTAACCGGGATGAATTTACTTTTATCACTGGTGGTACCGCTGCTTTTGGCAAACCAATAGACCGGAGTATTCCATAGTACATTCTGCTCGCCCTGCATGATACGCTCAATATAGGGCTTGATGTCATCGTATTCATGTACAGGAACCGCTTGCTTGAAAGAATGGATGTTGAACAATTCGTGGAAATGGTATTTGCGGCCAAACTCCGTGTATTGCGCCGAAGTGACTATATCCTGCAGTACTTCACGCTGGGCATTTTCCGGGTGATTCTTCCAGGCTTCGATACGCCACAGGCGCATACGGGCAAGCGATGATATGGCTGGGCTCAGCAGGCTCATTGGTGATGGCAAGATAAAATTATTTACCCTATTATCGCAAATAGTATTGGTACGATCTTGCCCATTTTTCCGAAAACTATCCCTTGTGTTTTTTTCCTAAGTCGGGTGTGTAATAAAAGAAAAGACGGAAGGTGTTATTAAGGTCATACTGGTAACCGGAATATTTTTGCTGATATACGACCATGTAGCCGGTGTCAAAGCTCAGATCTTTGGATACTTTTTCACGGATACCGATAAAAAGCCGGTTCTGGTCAAAGGTATTATAGACCACTTCCTTGCCTGCATGGAGCGCTATTTCATCAGCCATACATAATGCCGGGAGTTTATTGCTTCTGAAAACCGGTATCGTAAAACTCAGCAGGTAACGGAGACGGTTAGTAAACCGGAGATCACCGGTGAATTTATCAGCAGTTATCTTTTGTTGCCAGCGTTGTTCATTGCGTAAACGCTGCATTATGCTGATGCCATGAAACTTTGAAAGGAGTATTGCCTGCTGGTATATCCTGTTCTCATTGGAAACAGTTTTCCATCCGGCTGTAGTTGGATGCACCCACATGTGACCATAGCCCGCTGCAAAAGAAAGATTCTTGTCAACATTGTACTGTATGCCTGTTCTTACAAATTCAAAACCATTATCGGCCATGAAATGATTGCGTCGTATATGCGCATCAGCCAGTATTGACCAATGATCATTGATATGCGCAGTTGTATTTACTGAAAGCCATGATTGAAACTGGTGATTGACCTGGCGGGCTGCCTGTGCTTGCGAAGACAAGGAGAATGATCCGGTAAAAAATACTACTATGACGACTCTTAGTAATGCAGCGGGTATCAAATTTTTCATAGCACAAAACTACCGCGGCAAAAAAAAATGTAACATGATGCAGGTTAGGATTTTGGCCCTCCAGGGATGATTAAAATTTGTCCGCCGGGCTTGCAAAATCACACGTGATATCCCCGGAAAGCTCATAAAGTATAGGCTGCCATGATTTTCCGGTGGAGGTGTTTCTTTACTTCAGCGGATGTGAACGAATGTTCAATTGCTTCGAGGTTGCATTTTAAAAAGTGGTCTTTATCCCATTTAAATACTCTTTCGAGTAGTGCGTACTCGCTGGCCAAAGTGACCGGCGTGATGGTCCTTGCATCCGTATTAATGCTCATGGATATTCCGTGCCTGTATATTTTATCAGCCGCATGGTTCTCTATTCTATCAAATACATTGGTCTGTATATTGCTTGTAGGGCACACTTCAAGATGTATGTTCCTGTCCCTGAGAAGATCTAATAATCTTTCGTCTTCTGCGCTACGGGTGCCATGCCCGATGCGGGAAGGATGAAAATGCTGCAAGGTTTCCTTTACGCTTTCCGGGCCCTTTGCTTCTCCGGCATGTGCCGTGCAGGGGATGTTTTTTTCATGGGCATATCGAAATGCCTTTTCATGATTTTTAATAGGGAAACCTGCTTCATCGCCTGCAATATCAAAGCCCACCACATGGGTTCCCCGAAACTGTTCTACCAAATGAATAGTTTCAATGCTCTGTTCCTCAGTAAAGTGACGAAGGGTGCAAAGAATGATCCGCACTTCTGTATCATACTGCTTCATTCCTTCCATCACTGCCTCATTCACCGCATTTACCACTTCAGCAGGGGTAAGCCCTTTGGCAATATGCAATAAAGGAGCAAATCTTATTTCTGCGTAAATAACATTATCCATTTTCAGCTGTTCACACAGGTCCAACGTAACTAATCGTAACTGTTCTTTGGTTTGCATTAATTCAAACCCTTTGACGGCACGGGAGATATAGTCAGCCAGGTCAGTACATTTGGGAGGTGCCACAAACGAAGCCTGGTATTCTTCATAAGAAATGGCAGGGTTAATCTGCTTGACAACTTTATAACTAAGGCTGCAATCCAGGTGAAGATGCAGTTCGATTTTTGGCAATGATTGATAGTCCATGAGAATAAAGGACAGCAAAATAACCGTAAAACACCAGATCAGGAAAGCAGGAAGGGAAGAATTTCTTTAATAGAATTTACCTGGTGAAAATTATTATGCTGTACTTCGTGATCGGTCTTTTCGTGTGCCCAGGTAGTATGATATGGTATGTGTATGCTATGTCCGCCGATAGCCAGTACGGGCAATATATCGGATTTAATGGAGTTCCCCAGCATCAGGAACTCAGAAGGTTTTATATCGAGGTGACGGATCAGTTTCAGGTAATCGGTTTCCTGTTTGTCGCTCATGATCTCTATATGATGAAAATATTTTTCCAGTCCTGATTTCTTGAGTTTCCGTTCCTGGTCCAGCAGGTCGCCTTTGGTGGCCACCACCAGCCGGTATTTCCCCTGTAATGTTTGCAATACTTCTTCCACTCCATCAAGCAACTCTATAGGCTTTTCCAATAACTCTTTTCCATACTGTATCGCTTTTTCGGCCACTTTCGTACTCACAGTGCTGTCAGAAACACGCATCGCTGTTTCTATCATGGATAACATGAATCCTTTGATGCCGTACCCGTATAGCGAGAGATTTTGCATTTCTGTTTTAAATAATTCCTGCGATACAGTATGATGCGGAAGATAATCTTCCAGCAGGGCACAGAATTTTTTTTCTGTTTCCTGGAAATAGGGTTCATTTACCCAGAGGGTATCATCGGCATCGAAAGCAATTACCCGGATAGACATAAACTGATTCATTAAAAAGGTAGTTAGAAAAGAATTCTTAATAAGAGTCTTTGTAAGAATCTTCTGAATCCGGTAAACTATCAACTATATCTTTTTGGTCGGGAGTACCACTTTTTTTAGCTTCTTCATGCAAATAGTCCTTTCTCTTCAGTTCAAAATTCCTTCCGAGATAGAGTTTTCTTACCTGGTCATCGGCAGCTAATTCCTCTGCAGTTCCATGTTTAAATATCTTTCCTTCGATCAGTAAATAGGCCCGGTCGCAAATGGATAGGGTTTCTGTTACATTATGATCGGTGATCAGGATGCCGATATTCTTATACTTCAGTTTGGCCACGATGGCCTGAATGTCTTCTACGGCGATCGGGTCAATGCCGGCAAACGGTTCATCCAGTAAAATGAACTTCGGATCAACAGCGAGGGCCCGTGCAATTTCTGTTCTTCGTCTTTCTCCGCCGCTCAATACATCGCCATTGCTCTTGCGTACATGCTGCAGGCGGAACTCATTCAGCAGTGACTCTAATTTATCTTTCTGCTCCTGTTTGGAAAGTTTTGTCATTTCCAATACGGCAGAAATATTGTCTTCTACACTCAGTTTTCGAAATACAGACGCTTCCTGCGGCAGGTAGCCAATGCCCATCTGCGCCCGTTTATACATGGCTAATTTGGTAATGTTCTGTTCATTGAGGTACACTTCACCCTCATCAGGCTTTATTAAACCTACTACCATATAGAACGTAGTGGTCTTGCCGGCGCCATTAGGGCCAAGCAAACCAACGATCTCGCCCTGCTTTACATCTATGCTGGCGTGGTTAACCACCGTCCGGCTTCCGTAAACCTTTACCAGTTCGTTTGTATGTATCCTGATTGACATGCGTCGCAAAAATAAGCCATGATTATGTAAGCTACCCCTGATATTTTCATTTAACACGGCTTTGACTAATGGGTTTGCATTGTTAGCTTTGCAGCCTTATGAAAGTGATCGACCACATCAACCAGGCAAAAGACAAAACTATTGTGTCGTTTGAAGTGCTTCCTCCCCTGAAGGGGAAAGGAATAGAGGCGTTGTACAAGCACCTGGACCCGCTGATGGAGTTCAAGCCGGCGTTTATCAATGTAACCTATCACCGCAGCGAGCATGTATTCAAGAAAAGAGCGGATGGTTCTTTTGAAAAAGTGGTGGTTCGTAAAAGACCGGGAACTGAAAGCATTTGCGCCGCCATCATGAACAAATACAATGTAGATACGGTCCCTCACCTGATCTGCGGAGGATTTGGCATCAATGAAACAGAAGATGCACTGATCAACCTCCGTTACCTGGGAATAGATAATGTGCTGGTGCTGCGTGGCGATGCTGCCAAGAACGAAACGGCTTTTGAACCGGAACCAGGCGGGCATAAGTACGCCATTGATCTCCTGAAACAGGTTGTAAACCTGAATGCGGGTATTTATCTCGAAGAAGATCTGAAAGGAACCCATAAGACAGAATTCTGCATTGGAGTGGCGGGTTACCCGGAAAAGCATTTTGAAGCGCCGAATATGGATACAGACCTCCGCTACCTGAAAGCCAAAGTGGATGCCGGCGCCGACTATATCGTAACACAAATGTTTTTTGACAATGCCAAATACTACGCTTTTGTAAAGGCCTGCCGTGATATCGGTATCAATGTGCCCATCATACCGGGATTAAAACCTGTCTACACCAAAAAGCAACTGACCGTACTTCCCAAAACTTTTCATATTGACCTGCCTACCGATCTTTCCAATGAAATGCTGAAATGCAAAACAGATGAGGAAGTAGAACAGGTGGGAACAGAATGGTTATTGCATCAATCGAAGGACCTTAAGAAAAGCGGGGTTCCTGTGTTGCATTACTATACTTTAGGCAAGCCGCATATCGTGGCGAATGTTGTAAAAGAGTTATAAGCCAGGACGTAAAAATAAAAGGAGATGGAAGAGCATAACTCTTTTATCTCCTTTTTATTTAAGACTATATATTTCTCCCAATCCTATTTGGATATCTTCGACAGCACTTTCTGATCAATCACCACCGGGTATTTCTTCTTTAATTCTTTTATCCATTCTTCTTCCAATGAGGCCTGGTAGTCATTCATCACTAACCCCTTTGCTTCATTGAAAGTTCTCGGAGATGACCCTGTATATACTTTCAGAATATAGGCAAATGATGCCGTATTATCTGCGGGGTTTACAGCAGAGGGTGTCAGTATTCCTGCCCTGGGTGTTGTTTTTTCAAGACCGGGTATCTGCGTCCATTCATACCGGGCTGAATCGGCCACTACTTTTTCGACCAATGGCTCTGTGGCTTTCTTCCACACTGAAGGATTTTTTTTCAATTCATCATACAAC
>JAEUVK010000216.1 GCA_016787135.1 Chitinophagaceae bacterium
CGGCCTGTTGCTTTTCAGAACTGGAGTAATAACTTGTTGCCGGATGAATTAAAGAATGAAAACCCGTTGAAGATATGGCGTACGGTAAATAACCAGTTAACCAAAGATGCAATATGAGAAAATCAGGTTTATTTGTTCTGGCTGTATTGCTTTATCTGGGAGATATCTCAGCACAATCACAAAAAAAAGAAGAACCCGTCATTGATCAATTGCTCCGGGCGATCAATAATTTCCAGGCAAGAGAAAACAAGAGAGACAGCATTTTGAACCATCCTTTGGGGTCGAACAGCGAAGAAGATTTTCAAAGACGCTATATATTCTACGATTCAGTTTATACTGTCTTGAACAAAGTGAACAGTGATACCTTGTCCATTGACGGCAAGATCAACCTCGAACTGATAAAATATGATGTGGAGGATGAACTGTCCACCTGGAAATTCAGATCCTATCTGAATCCTATATTGGCAGATGAGGGATTTCATACCGGCCTGGCGGCGATGGGTTCGCAGGTATTATCCACCAAAAAAGAATTTGAGAATTACATCAAACGGCTGAAAGATATTCCCCGATCAGTGGATGAGCGGTTAACCCTGATGAGAAAAGGACTTCAGCTCGGTATCTGCCAGCCACGGGCTATATTGAATGGCTATGAGAATACTTACGAACAGCATATCGTGCCTGACATAGAGAAAAGCGTATTCTGGAAACCATTTTTGAAAAAACCTTTTTCAATTTCTGATGAGGACTGGAAGAAAATAACGGAAGAAGGTAAGATCGCCGTGCAGCAATATGCCATCGAAGGATTCAAAAAGATCAAAACCTTTTTTGACAAAGAGTATTTACCCAAAACAAGAACAACGATCGGTGTCTCTCATTTCCCTGATGGGTTGACTTATTACCAGGAGCGAACGCATCATTATACCACCACTGACCTTACTTATGAGGAAGTGTACCGGTTAGGACTGCAGGAAGTAGCGAGGATAAAAAATGAAATGATGAATGTGCTGAAGCAGGTGAATTTCAAAGGCACGTTGCAGGAATTCATTGCTTACCTGCGTACTGAACCTAAGTTCTATGCCCCGACACCCGAACAGCTGTTGAAAGAAGCTTCTTTTATAGCAAAAAAAGCCGATGGTATCTTACCACAGTTCTTTGGCAAATTGCCAAGACAGCCTTACGGTGTTGAACCGGTACCTTCCCATTTAGCACCTACCTATACAGCAGGGCGTTATTCCGGTGCACCGCTCAACAGTAAGAGGGCCGGTAACTATTGGGTAAATACATACGATCTTAAAAGCCGTCCCTTATATGCACTGGAATCACTGACATTACATGAAGCAGTGCCGGGTCATCATTTACAAATCGCATTGACCAAAGAATTGAATGACCTGCCGCCTTTCCGGAGAAACTTATATGTGAATGCCTTCGGGGAAGGATGGGGATTGTATGCGGAATATCTGGGACATGAAATGGGTTTTTACAAAGACCCTTATGCACTCTTTGGAAGATTAACTTATGAAATGTGGCGGGCTTGCCGCCTGGTATTGGATGTGGCCTTGCATACCAAAGGATGGACAAGGGAGCAGGGCGTTGCTTACCTCGCGGAAAATACAGCCTTATCATTGCACGAGGTTAACACTGAGATCAACCG
>JAEUVK010000002.1 GCA_016787135.1 Chitinophagaceae bacterium
ATCACTTTGGTCAGGTGTCTTTTTAAATACTCCTGCCGCTGGCGTTCATCGAGTAAACCCAGCAATTCATATTCTTCTTCCAGGGATAAGCCAATATGGTGAGCTACTTCATAACACCTGATCTCTTCATCCGACTTTTTAAAATCCTTGGTAACATTTAAAAGTTTATGGAGATCGCGGATACCTGCCATTACCTTTCGCATCAACTCTATATTTCCCTGCTCATAGGTATCGGGATAATTTACAATAGCGCCGCTATATAGTTTATCAGGCACTTCCTTTATCACTTCCAGTATCCGAAAAACTTTTTCCCCTTTTGTCTTAATATCCATTTCGCCGTTATCATGCACTTTGGATATTTCTGTTATCGCCACCAATGAACCAAAGTCCTTCATTTTATTTTCGATAACAGTGGGAATACCAAAAGGCTTTTTTTGCGAATGGCATTCGCTGATCAGTTGCTTATACCGCGGTTCAAATATGTGGAGGTTAAGATTCTCTCCGGGGTACACCACGATCCCAAGAGGGAATATGGGAATGAAATTGGTCATAAACCCAAAGTTAGGAGTAAGAAGTGAGTAACGAGTAATGCATTATGAAAGATCCGTTTTGGGGTCGCCTGCCCGGTTCAATTCTCTAAGCCTTGCATACTTGAGAAAAGTATAATGTGCTGTCATCCTTGCACAGACATACCCGGCATACCCGTCAAGAAAGCCCAGTTTTAGTATATAATAGTTAAAAAAAGTAAAGCCGGGAGATAACCTTATCTTAAACCACGATGCTCTCTTTCCCTGATGATAGTACTTATCAGCGCTCAGCATAGCATAATGAACTGTTTTCTGCGCATATTCATGCAGGTCTTTCATTGTCGTATGCAATACAAATCCATTCAGCTTACTTATTGAAACACCATCAGGTATCAGCAACGTTTCATGTACCGGCTCGTTATTCCATTGGACAATTTTTCGGTTAAAGAGCCTCGTATGTGAATCATTGCCCCACTCGCCATACCTGAGGAACTTATTGCCCAAAAAATTTCTGAACTGCAGTTTATATACTGTTTGTTCATCCGGCGGATCAAACGTCAGTAAAGACCGCTTTAATTGTTCATCGATCCTTTCGTCTGCGTCCAGACTGAGTATCCAGTCATACTTTGCAAAACTATTGGCCTTTGCTTTTGTTTTGCCAAAACCTTCCCAGCTTCCCTGGTGAACCTGCACATTGAATTTACGGGCAGCAGCTACTGTATCATCCGTGCTCCCGTTATCATATACAATGATGTCGTCAGATACCCCTTCAAGGCTTTTTAATGTATCGCCAATGACGGCCGCTTCATTCTTACATATTATAACTATGGAGACTGGCTGCATAAACAAGTGCAAAGATTAGGTATTTCAGGCTTCTGCACGAAACCATTTCCAGCTTAGTAAAACAATAAAGGAATAAATAAAAACCCCGAACTGCACTTCGAGACCAATATCAAAAATGAAACTGACAGCCACAAGGAAGTTCAGCAGCATCCAGGCCCATTTGTTTTTCACCCTCAACCTGAAAGGGACCAGCAAAACAAACGTAAACAGCAGGAAGCCCGGAACACCGCAACCTGTTCCGTATATCAGCCACTCGCTACTGGGAACTATTTTGTCCTGTGGCTGCATTTGCGGATAGTGCGCATCATACCATTTCTTCGTTTCCGGAAGAATGTCCCCAAACCCGGCACCTCTTACCGGATCAGCTATCATCATATGCCAGCCCGCTTTTAATGAGATCACTCTTGTTGCGTCATTACCACCAGGAAGATAATGAGCGTCTTTGAAAAATTCAAGGTCATAACAAAAGTACTTTACTTTATTGCGAAAAGTAGGTATGATCCACCAGGCAATAGCCGGTAAAGCTATTATAGCAAACAATAACGCAACGCTATATACCCGTTTTGCCTTTTTGCTGATAAGCCACAATACTGAAACAAGCAGCATAATGTAAAATGATAATAAACCAGTGCGGGCAGCCAGGATATGCAGAAATACCGCTAACCATACTGCTATCAATAAAAGTATCCATGAAATATTCCCCTGGCCTCTGTTTTCCCACCACTGCCATCCACTAAAAAATACAGCAATACTTACCAGCCAGCTAAACCTGACATGATCATTTTCCAATGGCGTGACCATAGTTCTGGCATGAAGATACCCTTCATGTACCGCTTCAATATTCTGCAGATAGCAGAACATACTCCAGATGCTTCCGGCTGTAACCAATAAGATAAAAACACAGATAAGCTGACCCCATTGTTTCTTTGAAAAAGAAAAGGGTGAAGCAAAAGCGAGAGGTAGTACCAGCAATGGCAGTTTAATGCGCAGCAAATTCAGCCATTCTCTTTTATCTTCGCTCCACAGACCTGAGATCAGCGGAATAATAAACAAAAGGCTCATGCTCCACAATACAGGTGACGACATAAATGCTTTCAGGTGAGTTCTCAGATTTGTATGGAAGAAACAGGTAGCAGTAAAAACAGCCATACTCACAGACAGTGCCGCTCTTGATACAAAAAGCGAGATCATCATCACGATGATGCTGAAAAAAATGATCTGTTTTTGCCTGTCATGCATGGATGGCTTATCTTATTTTTGCTGCCGCAAGATACAGGGTAGGAGACAAAGAAGAGAAAGGCAACAAAAACCTATTGTATTTATGAACTGGCCGGTTTTGCTGGAAGGAATGAAACAGGGAGATGCAAAAGCATTAGCCAGGGGTATCTCTTTGGTAGAAAATGAATATGAAGGCTACTATCAGTTTTTGCAATCACTTCCTTTCTCCACTACCAAAATAACCGGCATCACAGGACCGCCGGGTGCCGGCAAAAGCACACTGACTGATGCGCTGATCGAACTACTCGTTGAAAAAGGAAAGAAAGTAGGCGTGCTTTGTGTTGATCCCTCCTCACCCTTTAATCTTGGAGCTTTGCTCGGTGATCGTATTCGTATGAACAACTGGTACAACCACCCGGATGTATTCATCCGTTCACTGGCAACAAGAGGCTCAATGGGCGGTCTTCACCCGAAGATCATTGAGATCAGCGACCTGATGAAAGCATTCCCTTTCGATCACATCATCATAGAAACGGTTGGAGTAGGACAAAGTGAGATCGAAATAACGGGCCTCGCTGATGTTACTGTTGTGGTCATGGTTCCTGAAGCCGGTGATGAAGTGCAAACGATGAAAGCCGGTCTGATGGAGATCGCCGACGTATTTGTGGTCAATAAAGCAGACAGGCCCGATGCGGATACCTTTGTAAAAAACCTGCGGATGATGCTGGCACCTGCTTTCAGCCGCCATTATCATGAAGTACCAGTAGTAAAAACCGCAGCATTACAAAAAACAGGTATAAAAGAATTACTGGATATCATCCTGAATCAATTACAAAAAGCTCACCTGACCGACAAACGCTTTTGGCTGCTGGCAGAAAGAGCTTTTTATCTTATTGAGCAAAAGAGAATGAAGGATATCGACAAGGTCGCATTGAAAACGGAAATTGAAGCTTTGTACCCGAAAGGAAATTTTAACCTGTATAAATTTATTGCAAATAAGTAGGTTAGACCAGATAGAAGTTACTCTCAAGGCTGATTATTCGCCTCCCACAATCCTGTTGCTCTTCCACCACCTGTAACTGATTACGCCGACGATGGCCATCGGCACGAAAGCAAGATAAAGAATACCTGTATTCATTCCTTTGGCGGGCTGCTCCCCGAGCTGCTGGGCAGTACGGGTACAGATAGAGCATTGTGCTTCTGCAAAGTGAGAAACAATAAACAAAAAACAAAAAATGAGAAAGTATTTCAGTAGTCCTCTTTTCATTGCGGCGGTATAGACAGCAAAAATACAAAGGAAACAGTGTGTAAAAAATCATTTTTACAGGCGTCGTAAATAAAAAAGCGGTTGTTACACCGCTTAAACCAAACCTACTGTTATGAGAAACCGTCCGTAATATTTTATAATACAATGACTATTTACTTGCTAAAGCAGGATAAGAAGGCTGCGGAAAGCAGCATGGCGACAAGAATGATACAAAGTAGTTTCAATATCCGCATAATGATAAGGCTAAACGGTTAATGATCGTTGATAGTGCAAGATTATACCCAAAAAATAAAAGAAGATGGTACTGGTGAGCCAATGGTATATTTATTGAGCAAAATGCATTCGGACCGGCAAAGACAGGCCGCACTGGTAGTTGATAAAGATCTAAACGGACTTTTGTTTCCTGATCTCCCATCTCCAAACCTTGCCATCTTGAGGATCGTCCAACTCTTCCATTTTTTGCATACCACAGTTTTTCAGTACACTGCCGGACTCATTTTCAGCGGCCAGTGTATGGGCCCGCACATATTCCACTTCGTTGCTTTCAAATGCCCTTTTGATCAATGCCTTTGCCATTTCTGTGGCTAAACCGAAACCACGATATGCTTCAGCTACTTCATAACCTATCTCCACCATCCCGTTACCAGGGTCACCTTTATAACCGCAACTTCCCAGCAATGTTCCTGTTTTCTTCAAGACGGGCAGGTAGGTCCACCATTGGATATGCCCTTTACCCTTAGTGATATTATTGTAGGTAAATCTGAATACAGGCTCCCCGAATTCTGTCCATTTCACCGGGATGCTGATCTCCAGCAATTCGGCCAGGGCCTCATCACCCTTAAATAATGCTTCCAGTATCTCTTTTGTACAGCATATCAATCTTAGCCGGTGGGTTTCGATATCGAAGCTCCCTGTATTCACTTTGCCCATCTAACATTAAAATTTTGAGAATTGATCCATGAACTCCTGCCGCTTACTACGGGAAATACTGATATTAGCCCCATCTTCCATAACGATGTAGCCACCTTCCCCCCTTACATATTTTTTTATACGGTTAAGATTAATAAGAAAAGAATTGTGAATACGAAAAAAATCAGGGCCGCTGAGGGCTTCATCGATTTCTTTCAGCACTTTCGACACCAATACTTTCTTTCCTCCTGTAAGCACGACACTGGTATAATTGCTTTCTGCCTGGCAATAAAGAATATCCTGTGTTGCCACGAAGATCATTCCGTCACCCGTGGTCAGCGCTATCCGTTGCACAGTTGATTTCGATTCTTGCCTGATGGTCTGAAACAGCAATTCGATCTGTTCTTTCGATGGTGACGATTTTTTTTCTTCCACCCGCCTGATCGTCTCTTTCAGATCTTCCGGGTCGACTGGCTTTAGCAGGTAGTTCAACGCACTATACTTGAAAGCTTTAATGGCAAACTGATCGTAAGCAGTACAAAAGACCACATTAAAATCAAGTTTATCAAATTGCTCCAGCATATCAAAACCGTTCATGTGTGGCATTTCAATGTCAAGGAATATCACATCTGGCTTATACTTATTGATCGCCTCAACTCCTTTGCTGGCCGCATTACACATCGCTTCGATCTGCACCTGCGGGCAATACGTTTTGAGCAGCCACTCCATCATTTCAAGACTGTTGCTTTCATCGTCGATCAAAACACATCGTATCATAGCGTAAAATTTTAAACCTTTTACCAATCGTGAATAGCCTATGGCCACTACTTTAATTCCATCCTCCGGCATTGATTATTCACTATACCGGTATCTTCAACACCACCTTTGTTCCGGCTGCTTCCTTATTACCGTTCTGCATATCTATGATCTCAACACTGGCGTTCAGTTCTGCATGTTTGTTCAATAATCCAAGGCGGCTTTCTGTCAGCTGCATTCCCAGTGATTTCCGGGAAGTAGCCGTTTTACTCTTTAGTTCTTTCGCTTTCATCCGTCCAATTCCGTTATCTTCAATAATGCATTGGAGCATTCCTTCGCTGACCAGACTTACCCGGATACTGAGGTGACCGTTCTGCTCCTTGTGCAGCAACCCGTGCCAGATAGCATTTTCTACATAAGGCTGGATGATCAGCGGCGGCACTTCTATTGTATCAGTTCCTATATTACCCTCCACCTTTATCTCATACGTGAATTTTTTATCAAAGCGTAATGCCTCCATTTCGATATACAGTTTCAATGCTTCGAGTTCATTGGACAGGATCACATTCTTACTATTCGAATTGTCCAGTATCAGCCGCATCAGCTTGGCAAATTTGGTCAGGTATAATGAAGCGGTTGTCTGGTCGCTTTTGACAATATACCGGTTAATAGAGTTCAGGCAGTTAAAAATAAAATGCGGGTTCATCTGTGCCCGCAAGGCCTGCATCTCTACTTCTGTCATTTTTTGTTGTGTACTCATCAGTATCATTTGCGCCTCCCGCTTTTCTTCCTCTGCCCTGGCCCTCACAATTTTATTGGCGCACAAGGACGCAATTGTGGTAAGGATCGACAAATGCTTTTGAGTAAAGAACTTCTTTTTTGAGTGTTCGCAGTCAATCACCCCCAAAACCTTACCATCGTAAATGATCGGAACGGATATTTCTGAGAGCCTGCGTTCATCATCCACGATGTAGCGTGGATCTTTCATAGTATCGTTGATGATCTCAGCCCGCCCGCT
Organism: Chitinophagaceae bacterium; assembly: GCA_016787135.1. Lineage (GTDB taxonomy): Bacteria > Bacteroidota > Bacteroidia > Chitinophagales > Chitinophagaceae > VBAT01. The sequence goes on from JAEUVK010000002.1 coordinate 6,539, forward strand.
GAAAGCCACACTTCCTACAATACCTTTTCCCATTTCAATTCCTATGGGCCGGGTCAATTCAAATTCTCCCGGGCTTTTGGGTCCATGTGCTGCTTTTTGCACCAGGATATTCTTTTCTTCATCCAGCAGATAGATCACGCAATCTTCAAAATGTAAGCGGCCTATGCAATTCTTGGCGACATCCCACAGAATGCTTTCTTCTGTCTGGTGTTCTGACATGCTGGAAGCAAAATAACTGATCGCCTGTTCGGCTTCTATCTCTTCACGCTGTTCATCAATTTTTCTGTTGCGATTGGATATGATCCAATAAACGATCCCGGTTACAAAGGCAATGGCTGCACCTACGAACCACCATCTTTGCCATAGCGGCGGAACAATGGTTATTTTAACCTCATTGGAAGAGACGACCCAGTTAATGCCATCAAGGCTGGCTTTTACTTTAAAGTTATAATCACCCGCAGGTAAAGAGGAATAGCGCACATGTCTTACATCGTATCCTTTTTGCCAGTTCTTATCATATCCTTCCAGCTTATACTGGTATTGAATGTTGCGTGAGCCGCGAAGATTAATAGCGGAAAAACGAAAGACGATACTATTATCCTTGTATTGCAGGGAAAGCTTGTCAGACCCACCCAGGTAGAGTATCGAGTCCGGAATATCTGCCTGGTATATGCTTACCTTTAATCCCACAGGGCGGTTAACCAGCTGGTTAGGATAAAAATAATTGATACCGGTACGACTTCCCCAAAACAATTCACCCGTATTGCTTTTCAGGTAACTGCCAAAACGGAACCCCTCAGCAGTCAGTCCGTAATTCTCATCAAAATACCGCATACTGCCGGTTTCTGGGTCAAAACGTACTATGCATTTTGTATTGGCGATCCATATCTTCCCCCTGTCATCCTGTACGATTCCTTCACAATAATCATACTTCAACCCGTTGGTTTTATTGTATGTTCTGATGCTGTCCTTTGAAATAATGCTGAATCCTCTTGGTGTCCCAATGTAAATACTTCCCTTTTTATCCTGGAATATGCTATTACATTGATTAGATGCCAATCCTTCTTTTGTCGTATAATGATCTAACCGGTTTGCTTTTCTGTCATACCGGTACAAGCCATTTGATGTAGCTATCCACATATTGGTCTGTGCGTCTTCAAAAACCGAGTTCACCCGGAACCCTGAAATAACTTTCAGTACAGGATGATCGCTGAATGAATGGATTTTAAATGTAGATGAAGCTATCGTATATAAACCTCCGTTAGAAGCTACCCAGATATTCCCGTCGCTGGCAGCACACAGGTCATAGACATAATCGCTTTTCACTGCAACGCCCAGGGAAGTATCCCGAATTATCTTTTTGAACTGACCTGTCACTTCATTAAGAACAGCAATACCATCACCGAGTGCACTTACCCATTTACGACCCTGTTTATCTATACATACCGACCGTATCTCCAGGCTTTGCGCCCCGGTCCATATCGGTTCAGAATAATAATAGAAAAATTTTGTTCTATTATTATTCTTATCCCAGCTTATCAATCTTTCCATAGCGCCGATCCATATCACTCCATTCTTGTCTTCCGCCATCTCGCTGACATAGCTGTCGTAAAAATTTCCCTGCCCGTCACTAAAGATGCGGGTATAACCGGCCTGCCTGCTGTAAATATTTGAGATGCTTACACCCGCTGTATTAGAACCAACGATGATCTCACCATTACTGCCGCCAAGTGATCGCCAGAGAATATTCGCCCCGATCGTATTAGGATTAATAGGATCGTGTGCATAGTTGGAAATATTACCTTCCGTATCAATGATCGCCAGGCCCGCATAGTCAGTAGCTACCAACAAACTGCCATTAATGGCCGGGCGAACTTCTGTAATAGTGGAATTGATCCTTTTTTTATTCAATACGCTTGTTACCTGATACTGTTTGCTGATCTTTTTTGTATTGATATCAACAATCTGTACTACACCGTGTTGCAGACCAACAGCCAGTTCATGATCGCTGTAGCGGCATAAACTGAATACAGCAGTAAATGGTTGTTCATAAATCAGCTTTTTCTTTGCATAATCTACGACCATTACCAGGCTATCGGTTGCGTAAATGACCTGGTTCTCTCCGAATGGCTCGGCATCATGAAACCTCGGATATTCAAGCTGTGCAGGTATCCAGTCAAGCCTTTCGAATTTTTTCTTTTGTTCATTGAAAAAATACTGGCCAAGACTGGTATAGAGGACCGGGCCATATACTTTGGTGTCCTGTATGGTCCTGCAGACAAACTTTGACACGGTATCATTTAGAATGACACGATTGAATTTCCTGTTCTCGTCTATCCAGGCAGCCCCTTCGTACGAGCCCAGCCATACCCTGTTACGATTGTCGCAGGTTAAGTGAATGACATTATTAGAAGGAATGACAGGCTGAGTTTCTTTTTTATATGTTGTAATAGAATATCCATCATACACATTCAGCCCGTCAATAGTGCCGATCCACAAAAAACCTTTTTTGTCGATCACTACAGACTGAACATTGTTTTCTGACAAACCATTTGAAGTATTGAGATGGTGAAAGGATAAAGTCTGCCCAGGCCCTTTAATAAGGGTCAGTAAAAGAGCCAAAACCAGGAGGCAGCGTTTGGTATGTGAGGGTAGGTACACGCCGGAAAATTCACTTTTTTTAAAATTAGGGTATTCCCCTGGCAGGAACATCTCTATTGAGCAAAATGCCAAAACCCTGAGTATCTGGCCTGTTCCCTGAGCCATTGGTGTGTTACCCCTTGTTGTGTTTACGCTTTTAGGATCAGAATATTATTACTATTTTACCCTTATGGAAAAGGGAAACTTTTCTGTTTTCCATGAACTATGAGTAAACCCATCAACATCTGCCGCCAGGCTCTGCTTATGCTGCTACTCTGCTATTGGCTGCCTGCATCTTCGCAAACAAACATCAGCGGTGTCGTGAATGCTTACTACCAGGTGGTCGAAGTGATTCCTGCAAAGGCCTGCGTCCGTTTAAACACTGTTGCCGGTCTGGCCTATGGCGATAAAGCTATGCTGGTACAAATGAAAGGCGCCACGATCAATACGACCAACACTGTATCATTCGGAGATACCACCAGCCTTAATAATGCTGGCAATTATGAAGTAGGCGATATCTGCTACGTAAGGGGAGACTCTGTCTTTTTTGTGTATATGTTACTGAATCAATATACGGTGGCGGATAAAGTACAGCTGGTGAGGATTCCCGAATACGTTTCAGCAACTATTGTGGATACGCTAAAGGCTGCTCCCTGGAATAACGCAACAGGAACCGGCGGAGTATTGGCGATATATGTTGAACAAGATCTTGTACTGAACGCTCCCATTTATGGTGATGCGTACGGCTATCGTGGTGGCGCTTATATAGTCAGCTCCGGGACCTGCAGTGACATTGCTCCTGCCAATGGATATTATTATAATGGCAGTAGTACATCACCGCAAAGTGGATCCTATAAAGGGGAGGGTGCAGCAGATATTGCAGCTTCACAAAGTGGTGGCCGGGGTGCACCAGCCAACGGCGGAGGGGGTGGCAATAATCACAATAATGGCGGCGCAGGAGGCGCTAACCTGACAGCAGGCGGTATTGGCGGCGGCAACTCAAGTACTACAGGCTGCACAGCCATGCGACAGGGCCTGGCAGGAAAAGCATTAAGCAGTTACGGCGGTAAAAAGATATTTATGGGAGGAGGGGGTGGGGCAGGCCATGTGAATAATAACCTGATCGCTTCTAATGGTGGTGGTCATGGAGGCGGAATTGTTTTTATCAGGGCAAATAACCTGACCGGGAATGGGTATAAAATTTCAGCGAACGGGCAGAATGGGGGGCCAGCGCTATCAGATGGTGCTTCGGGAGCCGGGGCGGGCGGAACTATATTAATGAGTATTAATAATTACATCGGTACAACAACTATCGAAGCAAACGGGGGAACAGGAGGAACAGAAAACGACGGGGGAAATATTGGCCGTTGTTATGGCGCCGGAGGTGGTGGCAGTGGCGGTGCCATCTACTTCTCAGGAACAACGCCGGCTATCCCTGTTACGGTAACCGGCGGTGCAGCCGGTGCTGAACTTAGCCGGGATGCTTCCTGCGCAGCAGCAGTATTTCCGGGAGCAGGCACTACAGGCCAAATCATGCAAAACTATTCTTACTCCAATTCTTCTGTATTATCCAACAGCTATTGCTCGGTATTATTACCTGTTGACCTTCTTTGGTTCAGAGCCAATTATTCAAACGAAAAAACATTTTTAAAATGGAGTGTCGCCCAACCGGATATCATTGATCACTTTTCAATGGAAAGATCCGTTGATGGTAATTACTGGGCAGAAATAGCCAGAG
>JAEUVK010000016.1 GCA_016787135.1 Chitinophagaceae bacterium
TCCAGCTTGCTTTGCGCACATATACTGCATCCCAGTAATAGCGGTTCATGATCTCTGTGTAATCTTTGGCAATGCCATGATGGCCTTTTACCTGCGCCAGGCCGGTAATGCCCGGTTTTACTAAACTCCTGAATTTATAAGATGAGATAACAAACGAGAACCGCATACAGTCAGACAACATATGTGGCCTTGGGCCTGTAAGACTCATGTCCCCGATAAAGACGTTGAATAATTGCGGCAGTTCATCCATATTTGTCTGTCGTAAAAAACGACCGGCTTTTGTGATACGTTCATCATTTTCACCGGCAGGTCTTTCGTCCGCTTCATTGTTTTTTATCATGGTCCGTAACTTGAGGCATCTGAAGAAAACCCCATTTCTCCCCATTCTTTTTTGTGAGAAAAATACCGGACCCTTTGAACCGAGTTTTATCCATACACTTATAATGGGTAACAGCCAGCTTAATACCAGTATAATGGCAAGAAGTGAGAAAGTAATATCGAATGCCCTTTTGCAATATAAATAGTACTTGCGGCTGGCAACGAAACGGGTGATTATTGCGTTTTCATGAATGACCTCAACTTCAGCAATAACAGGAAGTGATTCTTTATGGATGTCGGTTTTGATCAAAATAAGCAGAATGAAAAAGGTGATTGATTGCTGAAGGATTCAATCGGGAAAACAGGATAGCTGGTTGCTTGCAGCCCGGGTAAAGTAAGCCTGAAAACATGATGAATGTTGTTTATAAAAAAGAGTATAATGTGAATACCGGAACAGCCGGAGCTATACTGAAAGTATTGGCTTATTTCTCCATTTTTAAGTATCCGTTGACAAGGTCTGAGATCGCTGCTTACCTGCCTCCGGGGACATATGCCGGGATGTTTGACGATGCCCTGGAACAACTGGTCAGTGAAAGCGTAATTTTCAACATAGGTGGATTTTATCTGTTGCAGGATGATCCTTCATTGGTAAAAAGAAGAAGAGAAGGTAACCAGAGAGCGGAACAATTATTACCAAAGGCTATGAGGATCGGAAAGTTCCTTTCTTTATTTCCTTATGTACGCGGGATCGGTATTTCAGGGTCTTTGTCGAAAAAGTATGCGGACGAAAAGGCGGACATCGATTTTTTCATTATCACAAAGGCCGGACGCTTGTGGATCGCCAGAACGATCATGCATGTCTTCAAAAAACTCACCTTTCTCGCCGGCCGGCAGCATCTCTATTGCATGAATTATTATATAGATGAAAGCGCATTGAAACTGGGCGACCAGAATATTTATACTGCGATCGAAACGGCGACCTTACTTCCTGTAAATGGCCGGGCCATGTATGATTTTTTTACGGCTAATGAATGGGTGGGTGATTGGTTTGCTGATTATCCCTTTGTTATTACCGGTAAGGAGGCGAAAACGAAGAGACCAATGATAAAAAAGACCATTGAATGGTTGTTGAATAATTGGATGGGCGAACACCTGGATGATTGCCTGATGAAGGTCACCACACGACGCTGGCAGAAAAAAAGACAGGAAGGGAAGCGCAATGAGGAAGGGAAACAAATGGATCTTATCACGGATAAACATTTTGCCAGGTCAAATCCCGGACTGTTCAGGGAAAGACTGCTGGGGACCTATGCGGAAAAACTGTATGAGCTCGGTAAAAAGTATCCGGGTTATTTTAACTTTTCTTCCGGAGTGTAATGATATAGTAATCTCCTATACTTCTCCACGGCCATTTTCTCCTCCATTTGTTTTCAAGGTTCGTTAAAAAGGAGAACGATCGGGGGTGACTCTCTGCAAATTTCTCAATGTAAGAAGGAGGTACCAGTGTGCACAGGCCTTCTATACTTATCGTATGGAACGATCCCTTCATTTCTTTTTTGATAAAGGAAGGGTTATAGTACCAGCAGCGAAAATATTGCCCTTCGATATGCGCTTTGGCGCCTTTGCTGCCGGAAAAACGCCGGAATGCAGTTTTGAATTTTCCTTTGAATACTAACAGAAGTTCCCATAAACAAAATCGCGGTAATATAACTAATGTCACCAGCCCGTCCGGTTTCACTAAGCGATCAAATGAGTGCAGGACTTTTGATAGTTCGCTGGTGCAATTCAGCCCTGCAAAATTGGAAAAGATAAGATCGTATGGCCCACGGGCAGATAATTTTTCCAGCTCTGTGAAGGAACATATCTCATTACTGATAAGCATTTGAAGTTTATGCTGAAGAGTTTTCTCTTTCAGCTTTTCCTGCATCGCTGCTGAAATATCAGTGGCATGAACAGTATAACCCTGCTGCGCAAAGAAAACAGTGTCTTCACCTGTTCCTGCATTTAGTTCCAATACAGATGAGCCGGGATCAAGGTATTGCAATACATGCTCCCTTACCCTTTTTCTTTTATATTGAACGGTCAGGTCTTCTGAGTACAGGTTATCAAACAAGGGCGCCTGCCTGCTGAAAGCTTCTGCAGCGGCCTGTTCATTCAGTGTATGTGCAGTTTTACTCATGCAGATATGCTTTCCAGGGAATGCAGTTTTTGCTTATCCAGCCAGGCAGCGGGGGCATAATACAGAAATGACAATGCTTTTTTTAATGTAAACCCGTTAATGTTCTTTGGTTTCGTCACGAGGTTTTTTATATGCCGGATAGCAATATGCTTCCTGTAGCTTTTATGTACATAGCGGTGAAGTTGTTTGTAAAATGCCGGGCCGTAAGTATTGCGGAACATCAGCGCCAGTTCATCGGAGTCCGTCCAGTTGGCCTTTTCTTTCAGGTCTGCTTTTACTTTTTCATGGAAAACAGTGCCAGGCAGCGGATAGGAAACGGATATCCCTATTTCATGAGGTAGCAATTCATTGATCATCCGGATAGTTTTCCTGATATCTTCTTTTGTTTCTCCGGGATAGCCGAATTGGATAAAGAAGGAAGGGTGTATCACGTTTTTCTTTATCAGGTATGTAGCCTGGTATATCTGCTCTACCGTTGTTCCTTTGTCCATGGCATCCAATATTTTTTGAGATCCGCTCTCGGCTCCCATCCATATGTTTTCACAACCGGCCCGTGCAAGATCACGGATATAATTCTCCTGCAACAGGAGGTCAGCTCTGGCCTGTATCTTGAATTTGAAATATAGTTTTTCCTTTTCTACAAGATCGGCAAATTCATTCACCCACCCCGGTCTTAATCCGAAAATGTCATCGCAAAACCATATTTGGTCAAAACTGAATTTTTCTTTCAGCATTTTCAATTCTGCTACCACATGCTGCGGCGACCTCGAATTATAACGATTGCCATAGATAGGTTTGGCACACCAGTTACATTTAAATGGACAACCCCGGGTAGTTGCTATATTCAGTGAAAAAAGCCCTCTATGCTTCATCCACATTTTGCGGTAAGGCTCAATATCCACCAGTTCCCATGCCGGGAACGGAAGACTGTCTAAGTCTTTCAGCACATTTCTTTTCGCAGTTTTGATCACTGCACCATCCTGTTTGTAAGCAAGACCGGGAGTGGAAAGGAAATTGGTATTGCCGGTATCAATGGCTGTTATCAATTCTGCCAGCGTTTGCTCCGCTTCTCCTAATAAAACAAAATCAGCGCCTTCTTGCAGATATTGTTCGTAATGGTCAGTGGAATCTGAACTTGAGACAATAACAGTACAGTCTCTTTGCCTGGCCAGTTTTATCATTTTGAATGCGGCCTCCCGCATATTGGTCAGGCACATTTTTGTAAGGTAGTTGAAACCGTCATCATACAAAACCAGGAAATCAGGTGATCTTTCTTCGAGTGAAGGAGTGATATCATCCGGGCCATAAGCGAACATCGTATCAAAGAATGAAATTGCATATCCCTTCTCTCTCATTATTGCTGCCGCATATAATGTTCCGATTGGTGGATAGGGTTGCCCGGTTGCCCATTGCTTTGGGTCAAAGCGAAGGAAATATGAATGGGAGAAAAGGATTTTTTTCATCAGCCGTTATCAATTAAGTTTTGTTCCCGGTGAAAGATGCAGGTAACAGACACATTTCTGGCAGGTACTGTTCTGCTCCATATTTAATTCTTTACGGAAGCGGATGCTTTCCCGGCTATTGAGAATGTCCTCTAAAGAATGCTTCCTGGTATTCCCCATTGCCGGATGGAAGAAACAAGGTCTGACAGTTCCATCTGCTTCAACAACTGCTGACACCCAGGGAGCATTACATTTTTTATATGGAAAGGGAGTAAGGCCGTAAAAAGCGGCATAATAACTATATATCTTCCTGAGCTTTTCAGGGCTTTCAGCAATGAAATGCCGGAATGCCCCGGTTGTATATTTTTCAATAACAATTTCTGTGATCACTTTGAGTTCTTCCAGTTCTTTTTCGTCAATTAAAACTTCATGTTGCCGTTGATCATTCCATAGAACTTCACGGTTAAATGCGTGACTGCTGACATCGGCCGGTAAAAAACTTACCTGGTCCAGCCCGATCTCTTTGGCGCTTTCAATGAGTAGGGGCCAATGAAGAAAATTAAGCCGTTGAATGACCGTTCTGGCAGTGATCCTGAAAAGCGGGTCACTGCTTTTTATGCATTGTACGCCTTCCCTGAGTTGCTGGTAAGCATTGGGAATGTTCCTTATCTGATCGTGTATTACTTCCGGCCCGTCAAGCGAAACAATGATGTTATTCACCCATTTTACCAACTGTTTGGCATTCTTCTTTAGCGTTAACCCGGTTGATAGTAATGATACTTTTATACCCGCCTTTTGAAGTATCTCACAAAACCGGAAAAAATTTGGATTCAGCAAAGCTTCACCTCCCGACATCAATACCTGCAGAGTACCCATTTTTTTCAGTGAGACCAATAAACCGCTTATATCTTTTTCTGTAAGCTGTTTCAGGTTCTTGTTGTCTTTCCAGATATCACATATCAAACAGCGGCAATTACAGGCGCTATGAGGCATCAGTATTACCACAGGCAAAGCCGATATCTTATGGGTCTGAAGTGACCTGTATCGCTTGAATGTTTGATATAAGGATTGACTGAGCATCAGATCAATTAAAACGGGCAGCCGGCCTTTAAGAGGTATTCGTTTTTTATAGCTTCTGGGTTGCCTGAGTTGTAAGAAGTTAGTCCCACAGATCGGTCGTTGAATCTTTCAGCAAAGGGAAGCGCTGGTTAAAACAATAATTAAAAAGGGACCTGAAATGGTTCACATTGGTCAGGTTATCGGAGAAATGAGTGTAGTTTTTATCGGGGAGATACAGGGCATTCAGGTTCAGGAAATCATATTTACGGTCCGCATTTTTTCCGGGATGCCTGAACCCGTGGTCTGAAAGAAGCATAATAACAGGAGGCTCAGGTGATGTTGCCAGGATACTGTCTGCCAGTTCCAGTATTTTGGTATTACAGTATTGAAGGTACCCGATATAATCTTCGGCATTTTCGGTCCGGCTCTTCAGCAGTTTTTCTACAGGTACCTGGTGTCCCTTGCTATCATAGTAGTAGGGAAAATGAGGCATCATGAAATGGGCGTAAACAAATTTGGGTTTACCGGTTTTTGTTCCTGCAATGTTTTTTGTCAGCTGGAAAATATCATTATTAAAATGCAGCCCTTCATAGGCAATTTTGATTTGAGCGGCTTTAAAATCCAGTTTGCCTTCTGCAATACCCGACCTTATATCTCTTGTGATCCGGCTGATAAAGGTCGAAGAAGTGATCAGTTTGGTTCCGTAAGGAAAGAACATAGCATATCTATGTGCCGACTGGCCGGGGAAATCAAAAACAGAATAATTATAAAAATGATAGTCATGAGCTGCAAGAAATTTCATAGCCCGGCTGTTTTGTATGGTACGGTAACTGTAGCCGACATTCAGATGTTTTTTTACTCCCATTTCAGGATCGAGGTAATTCATTTCTAACAGAGATGCCATGGAGAAAGGGGTAAGGTTATAATTGCTCCGACTGTTCTTTACAACGTGAAATCCGCGTTTGCTTAATTCATTTTCAAAAGCAGAGTTATCAAAATTGAAAACATTTTTCAATGCCGTATGACCGGCATATTGGTCAAACAATAACAGGTATATATCTGGTTTCCGGCATGTATCGCATACGGGCAGGGTAGGGAAGTTTGTGCCGGCGCCTCTGTGTTTGTACCGGGCAGCTTTTGTGATCAGCCAGCCAGTATCGGCTGCTATCAGCAGCAACAGCAAAATATTCAGATAAGCAGTGAGCTTCTGTATCCCTCTGCTTCTCTTACCCAGGAGGATCATTATTGCCAGGAACAAAAGAGCGCTGATCGGTAACAGGAAACGATACTGGGAGAAAGATGCGAGTGGCGAAAAGTTTTTTAATACGTCCTGTATGTTGCCAAAAAAGAAATGATAGGCCATGGTACAGAATGACAGGATACAGGCCTTGATCACATTCCGGTAAAAGAACCAGCTGATACCGCCGATCAGCAATGCTATGGCGATATAAGATAGTGTCAGCATCGCAGCATCATCAAATGGAACAGAACTGTAGTTAGCGGTGAATCCATGCAGAACAAAAAAGACAGGGAGCAGCGGCAGAAAAGCAGGGAATGTCTTTATGAAATGACCGGAGCGCAGGCAAAAAGAACGAAAAGATTTGAACAGGCTCATACGCTTGAGATTGTCAGTCATTCATCCGTTAATCGTATTGAAACCTGTTTGAGTTGCCTGAACCGGAATTAAGAAAAACATTTACGATCTGTTATATACATGTCAATATTTTGCTAGTAAATTTAATTTGTAATAAAAAAGCAGCGAATGCAAATCAGTGTGGTTATCCCGACCTGCGATCGTAGAGCAAGATTGCTTTCCCTGCTCCGGGATCTGGATCGTTCTGCCTATCCATTGAATGAAGTAATCATTGTGGATGCAGGAGATGATAAATTATCACCTGCTGAATATTCCCGGTTTAGTAACCTGGACATTCAATACGTCTCATCTGAAAGGTCGGTCTGCATCCAGCGTAATACAGGTATCCGCATGGCCCGCTCCCCCTGGATATTTCTTTGTGATGATGATATTGAGATCGCTGGTGATTACCTGCAGGGATTGGTCAACCATATTCATTCATTTCCGGAAACGGGAGCTGTTTCGGGATTATGGCTGGAAAAGGTCAATGGGGAGTGGAAGGCCTCACACCCTGTAGTATCTACAGGGGCATTAGTGTGGAAATATATTTTCGGGTTGGGTATATGGGGAGAAATTGACTGCGCAGGTAACAGTATTATCATAAAAAAGATCAGGGCCTATTACAAACGGAAGGGAAACCATATCTCAAAAGCAGGATGGCCGGTCAACACGAATTTTGCAGGAGATTATATTGTATGTCCTGTATATAGCCTGGGGGCATCGTTGGTAAAGAAGGAATGGCTAATCCGGTCGCCCTATGATGAAGTACTGGACAGGCAAGGTATCGGGGATAATTATGGAGTGATCATGGGTTTCCCTGTTCCTGCTATACAGGTGGTGAACAAGGTTGTTGTTTACCACCATCATGAACAAACGAACCGGCTGAAGGAGTCTCTGCAATACTATCGCAGGGTGCTGGCGCTTGCTTATTTTATCCGGATCAGGCAAGCATTGCCTCATGTGAAAAAACACCGCCTTATATGGTCTTTGGCCGGCAACTTTTTCAGGTTTTTACTTGCCGGGGATTTTATTATGATAAAAGCCACTTTACGATCAATATGGCAGATTACTTTTGATACAAATCCTTACAGAATCGCTAAACAGGAAGGGAGAAAAGTAGCGGAGCCGGTACTTTAAAAGAGTAACGGAGGCTGATCGCTATTTTTTTTTGACCGTGACCGAATCATTTTCTGGTAATGTTGCATGGCTACTCCGGCAATGGCATCAAAAGATAGATATTCTTTAAAGAAGTCAATACATGCGTTTGCTTCCTTGTTTCGAGGTTTGTCGATAGCCAGGATGGCGGCTTTGACAAAAGAATCACTATTGCCGGGTTCCCACAATGCGCCCAGTCTGCCATTATTCGTCATCATCCTGAAACTCGGGATATCAGTGATGATTGGTACACAACCGCAACGTAAAGCTTCACTTAAAGCATAGCCGCTGCCCTCGTAGTGGCTGCCAAGAACAAAATAGTCGGCGGCATTGTAATACATTTCTATTTCAGTATGCGGAATATTGCCAAATAAGAATACATTTTCTCTAAGCATTGGTGAACCGTCAACTTTTTTGTTTACTGCATTGGCGAGTTTATCGTCGCTGTAGGCCATGTATAATTTCGCTTCAGGATATATTTTTAATAGTATCCAGAAGCCATCCAATACGGTTAAAGGATCTTTATTTCGATCTAACCGACCGACCCAGAGAAAGACCGGAGAGCCTTTCATACCGGTTTTTATTCTTAATGCGTTCTTGTCATTGTTGCTAAGAATGTTTGTGGCATCGCGGTTGCCATAAGTAAAGAATGTAGCGCCTTCCATGACGGGCATGACCCTGCCAGCTTGTTTTTTGTTCATAAACCATTCGTGGCCTTGTTCAAATGTTGTAAAGAAATACCCATCTGCTACAGAATTAAAAAAATTATGGACAACCCTTCTTTTTTTTACAGGTAGCGGACCGCCATGATGCTGAATGACAATTGCCGTTTTCTCTGGCAGCAGCATTCTTAACAGGATCGTTTGCAGTGAAAGAGTAAGGTGATGCAGGTGAACAATGTCGGCGTTAAGGCGGCTTATTTTCTTTAGCAGCTTCAAAGGTAACTGCCAGCCTTTTGGCTTTGCCTTCAGGCTGTCTTTAATGAAATGATAATGTACCTTATTCTTTTGAAACGAATTTTCTCTATGGAACCGGCTGATGACAATTACTTCCGCTCCTTTCCGCTGCAGCGCCTCTGCCCAGCCTGTAATAGTATAGTGCTGTTCCAGGAGACATTCTTCTGTTGTAAAGGTCTCATCATAATAAAAGGAAACATGCACTACTTTCATTTTTTTGATTTATCTGCAGCTATTCAATGGTCAACTGTTTTTTGTATGGGATCTTCCGGCTTAATTGATAATTCAGCTTCGAATAATTTCATAACTGCCCTGGCGCTGTCATTCATATCGTACAGCATCACCGGTGAATGATCAGTTTGTGGATTTTGCAGAATGTCAAGAGCTTTTGCCTTCATTTCTTCTGCATTGTTCACTACATGCCAATGCGGAACAGGATGGCCGAGAGGGTAGCAAAAGCTGATCACATGGGCGCCTGCATACAATGCTTCCAGGCACACAGTGCTGAAACCCTCATAACCGGAGGTATGCAGAAATACTTTTACCCGCTGCATAAGCTGTAATACTTCATCATGTGATTTACCGCCAAGCAATTGAAGGTTATTGCCAAGATTTAATTCTTTTATCAGGGTCGCTACTTTTTCTTTCTCCCGGCCTATTCCGCAGTGGAGTGCTTTTAAGTCCGGTTGTAATTGCCGGATATTATCCACTATCCTGGTGAAAAGATCAAACCTTTTCAACGGTTCAAAAGAGCCGGTGGCAAAAATATCGATGTCGCGGATTAATGGCAGCATTGAGGGAAATGATGCCTTGTCTAGGGCATTGGGAATGATATGAAGTGGTTTTACACGATGATTCATTTCAAATTCATGAACGAGAAAAGGGGACATAGCTGCAAGCTCATGTCCTTGAGGACGAATGAATGGAACCCATTTGTTTGTTTTTCGTGCATCCTGTCCGCATATCCATATGTAGTGTTTGATCGCATATCGCTTTCCAAAATATTTGCCGATCAGGGCACATTCGCCGCACCAGCAACTGAAAATGCCAATAATTGTATTTTTTCGACGGATATCTTTTAATGTTTTCCAGGTATTCCGCCACAGGGAAAGGCGTTTCAGTTTTCGTTTATGCATTCCGTCAAAACTAAATATGGTGACTCCGTGCCAGGTATATGATGATGTATGATGAGGATACTGAAAGGATAACACAATGATGTTTATTGCCGGGAAGTTATTCTTTAAAGCCTTAACCATCAGCTGCTGTGAAGGTACCCAGTATGTTGCTGATTCATTTTCCGGGAAGGCGGGTGTAAGAATGACCAGCGTTTTATCCTTCTTTTCCATCCAGCGACACTATTTTGTTACAAAATGATAAGGCCTTTTTATTATGCGTGATCAGTATGATCATTTTTCCTTTTTGTGACAGTAGCTTAAAACTCTTCAATAAGTCACATTCAGATACTTCATCCAGCTCATTGAAAGGTTCATCCAGTATAATAAGGCTGGCATCACGGTAGAGCGCTCTTGCAATGGCTATACGTTGCTGTTGCCCGCCACTGATGTTCTTGCCGTTCTCTGTGATTATTTTATCAAGACCGGTTTTTGATATATCAGTGAGTTGGCTGATACCGGAGATATCCAGGGCTGTCTGTAATTTTTTTTCATCGTACACATTTTCTTCCAGTGTAATATTCCGGAGAATGGTATCATGGATCAGAAAGGGTTGTTGTTTTACATAAGAAATGAATGGCCAGAAATCTCTGGCATCATCTTTATCTACAGGCGTCTTGTTGAAAAGGATCTCTCCTTTAGCAGGGGCTAACAAACCAAGCAACAGGTTCAGTACAGTGGTTTTGCCTTTGCCTGAGTCACCTGTGATACCAACAAAATCCCCTCTTTCAACTGAAAAAGAAAGGCCCTTTATCAGGGGTTTTTCATCATATTGAAAATGAATATTTCTCAGATCGATGGATGCAGGAGGGGCAGCCGGCTTTCGTTCTTTTTTTCTTTTTGCCCGCTTTTCGTTTTGCACCAGGTCAGTGATGGAATATTCGTAGGCGTTTATTTGCCCGCTGATATTGATGATCCTGACAATGCCGGGTATGATCTTGTAAGCCGCCGCCATAAATGCGCCAATTGTAATCAGCATGCTGTTATCATTATTCCCGGTCCACCGGGTGATGGCAATAAGAATGAATAGCCCAAGTATGGCAAACACTTCAATGAAACGGGAAGGCATTTGCTGGATACTGATGGAGCCAAACATCACCTTACTGAATATCCGTCTCGAATTGATAAACCGCTGCAAAAAGAAATGATTACGGTTATAAATATTGGCTTCTACATACCCTTTCAAAGCGTCGAGGAGATATTTAAAAGAAGTTTCACTGCTGGTTTTTATATCCTTTTTTGCTTTGGTCATTCGTTTTCGTATGAAGTATAAAGTAATGATCACCGGTGGCAACAGGATCGCAAGAAGAAGCAGGAATAATCTGGCATTGAAGACAACAATAGCGGCAATAGTCAGCAGGATAAGGACTGATTGCGTAATGACCTGCTGGATACCGGAAAGAATGTACTGGCAAAACTCAAAAGGCTGAAAACCTATTTTACGTATGTGAATGGCAGAGTCTGTGTTAACAAACTCTTCAAACGAAGCATCCTGGTAGTTTGATAAATTATTGCCGGAAATACTTACAGATACCCCGGTTATAAAGGTGTACCAGGTTTTGGAAATAAAATAGGCGCCTGCATTCTTCAACCCGAACAGCAGGAAGAATATGACGATGAACCAGGCTGATCTCTTGTCAGTCAGCCAGCCAGGAAAAAATGAGAACCTGTCATTACTCGCGGGTTCAATATAGAATTGAATGATCCAAAGAAGAAGTGCCAGGGAAACGATATCTAATACGTTGATGACAATGTCTGCTATCACCAGTGTTACAAACTTTTTTTTCTCTCCTTTATCAAGAACCGTCCATGTATTTTTCAGAATATCCTTCACTTATAGTATAGGGGGTTGTCTTCAATCAGTGTCTGGCGTCACATGAAATAATATCAATTATTACCGGGCAGTTTTACTGTTTCATGGTGTTAGCCTTTACTTGCAGCCGGTCTTTTTCAGGAAGCAAGGGCTTTGTCAGTGCGGGTATTGAATTCTTTTTTTTGCCCCGCTGCATGTTATACAGTTTGCTGTACTTTAGAAAGACCTGGTGCGCTGTATTGACTGCAATAGTGAACCCATCGGCTCTGTCCAGGAAACCACGGCGAAAAATATAGCCATTGACAAATGCCCATACTGGCCTTACCAGCATTTTGTACCAAGAACTGTGTTTTCCTGCATTGTACAGTGAAGTAGCGGCGATCGAGCTCAGGCGATTGTTTTGCCAGATATGGTCTTCTACTGTATTAAATGAGTAATGAAGAATATCTCCTTTTAGGTGACAGACCGTGAATCCTTCCTGCAATATTATCTTATCATGCGGGTTCAATCCCCCCCATTTGGCGATCCTTCTGTCGAATAATCTGATCTTTTTGTCGGGATACCAGAGTCCATGCCTGATGAAACGACCGCAATAGTTGGTACAGCGGTTCATACTATAGGCCCGGTGCAGCAAGCTTTTCTTTTCTTCCTGTATAGATGCACACAACTGGTCATCCAGCGCTTCATCGGCATCAAGACTGAGTATATAATTGTGAGTAGCGTATTGCATGGCCAGGTTCTTTTGACCGATATATCCCCGGAACTTTTCAAAATGAACCGTAGCGCCCAGCGAACGGGCTTTAGCAACGGTATTGTCGGTAGAGTAAGAATCAAGAACAATGATCTCATCCGCCAGTGACCTGACCGAGTGAAGACAGCGGGCAATATTCTGCTCTTCGTTAAACGTGATTATCACTACGGACAGTGACTGCATGCTATTCTTTATTTACCGGGCGGGAATATTCCCCGGGTCTTCCGCCCGTTGTTGAATCGCAATAATCGGTCAAAAGGTTTGCCATCTGCAATATTTTATCCAGGATCAGCCTCTTGTATATCATTAGCATTTAAGCAGAAAGCAACTTTTCAATCTTTGGCGAGAAATAACGGGAAAAAAGTAAAGATCATAATGCCATACTGGGTTTCCAAAACCGACTCAGTAAAAAGCCAGGTCAGGAGCAACAGAATGACAGAGCTCAGTATCAACCTTTTCTTTGCCCGGCCAATCATAATAAGAGAAATACATAGGAAGCATAAAACAGCAAGACCGGCGATACCTGTTTGTAAAAGAGTTTCCAGGAATTGGTTATGTGTATTATATAGCAAATACCCTTTATCGCCTTTTGACGGATCGCCTGTATACATTTTTGATGAGACATATTTCTGATCAAGAAAATGGCGGGCATCACCTGGGCTTACTCCTATTAGCCAACTATTGGTTTCATTCAGGATCTCCGCTGTGAATTTCCACTGCAATAGCCGGAACTGAAGGCCATTAAAATACGTCCGGGCGGAAAATTCTTCATTGTTTATGACACTGATATCGCCTTTGATTATGTCAGAAAATCTCCTGCTTACCGGGTTGGCAGTAGATAAAGTTAACCAGCTTACTGCCATTAATGTAATGAAAAGGGCTACTATCCATGATTTGTTTGCCGGCTTTTTTTTTGCCAGCCGGAAAATATAATAGAGCATGAATAGGGTGTAGAACACCAATACGAGTTTGGAAGAGAGCAGGAAAAGAAGTGCTGAAAAGAAAATGATCAAAAAGACATGAAGATATTTGCCGTAATGTTTAATTCTTTTTGAAAAACTGTCCAGCAGGAAAATAAAGGCAACAAAGACCAGGATCGAATAATAAACGGCATGTTGTTTCAGGGGACTGACCAAATCATGGTAGAAAAATGAGGATGTACTGCCTGTATGGTAATAGGTAATGACGGCTTTGCCCAGGCAATACAACGAAGCCGCAAAAACGATCAGGCAGTAATAGGAAAGGAGTTTGTCCCGGAGGGTTTTGGTGATACAGGTGCTGCAGTAAACAGCCAGGGGAATGATCACCAGCCCGCTTTTTATGCGTATATCGTTCCAACCTTCATGTATATTACGGGTATAAATCAGGGCAATCATATGTATAATAAAAAGCAAAATGCAACCTGCGAGAAATGAGTTTTTCAAGGTTTGGTGAAACAACCGTTCTCTGTCCATTTTATTACTTATAGGACCGATTGCAAGGATAAGACCTATGCTTATGCTGCTGATGGCCCGGAAGGCGCATACCATGCTTATAAAAAGAACAAGGTATAAGACCTGGTTGATCAAAAAAAGGCCTTTTGCCATTTGCATACGATTAGCGGGTTAAACAGCAATTTGGTTGCCTGGCCCTTTCATACCGGTTGTCCGTCCTTTCAGTTTTTCCCTTATTGACATAAATACAGCGTAGAGGAATGCTAACGAGAGAAAGACCATCAGCCCGATAATGATCCAGGGAACCAGTTTAGGGTCGGAAGGTTTTCTGAATTTGCTGAAACCCTGCAATACCTGTACTGCATTAGTGAATTTCAACTCTTCTTTGAAACCGAGAAGTTTTTCATTGATTTCGATCTGTTGACGGTTTATACTGTTGCCATCCAGAATAATAGATGAAGAACTGCTGGCTTTACCTGCTATAATATTTGCCATGATCTTTTTTATAGAATCAAGTTTTTGGATCTCTGCACTTGTTTCTTCGATTAATAGCTGCAGGTTAGTTCTTTTACTGTCCAGCCTCTTTTTAACATATTCATTATTTTCCAATCCGAAAACAACAGCTTTTTGTATTTCATCCAGTATGCCGGTGTTGGTGACATTTACTGTAACGAGGAAGCCATGGGGGTTTGTGCCGGTGAATGTTTTTTGAATCTCTTCTGCCTTTATTTTTTTTAAGCCCGACAAAGTCCTTCCTGAACAATTAAGAGTACTGGCCAGTATTTCGTATTCTTTTTTCCTGAGTAATTCGTTCCAGTTGTCAATGACCTGGATATGTTCCTGGTTTGTCAGGACAAAAGAGTGGAGTATGAGCCGGGAAGTATATATATTCGGAAGACTGCGATAGACAAATATCCCGGAGACGATCCCCAATATGCCTGCAATAATAAATGACCAACTGTATTTTGAGAAAAACGAAATAACACGTTCTGCCAGCAATAGCAGATCAATATCATCAGGCGAGGTACTCTTGACAGATGCTTCTGTGGTCATACGATTGAATAATATTGAAACAGTGGGTTGTAAAGACTTGTTATTGTCAACAAGGCATACGACTCCCTTTGTCAGGGTTGTTCCTCTTAACGGGTTTCTAAAGCATTTGGTTGCTTAGGATAAACGAACTTATATTTGACTGCATCGAAAACAGGAGATAATTGAATTTTAATAATGACATGAGCTATCCACAGGTTTACATTATAATTGTGAATTACAAAAATTGGCAGGATTCCAGGGATTGCCTTGAATCTTTGCTTCGTTCGACCTACACGAAGTATTCTGTTTTTATCATTGATAACGATTCCGGAAACAATTCACTTGAACATTTGCAGGAGTGGCTAAAGAATAGCTACGGACACATAAAAAGCAGCCTGCTGAAAAGACCGGAAATAGAACAATCCGGGACGGTCTCAATCCTGCCTGAAGTGGTTTTTTTTCAGAGTGAGAAAAATGAAGGATTTGCAGCCGGTAATAACCTTGTTCTCCGGTTTTTGCAGCATGAAGATGCTTATATATGGTTGTTAAATCCAGACATGCTGGTAAGCAAAAACACTCTTGCCGAGCTCACAAGTTTTGCCATACAGCAGCCTGCTGAATGTATCATTGGGACCGAAGTACGTTATCATGCAGGCAACCAGGGACTATTTTTTTACGGTGGAGGTAAAGTGAACTTTGCATCTGCCACTATTCAATTGATCAGGGCAAAAAAGGATGAGCCGGCACTTGATTACATTTCCGGGGGCTGTTTATTCACGCATGCCGGAAGTATCAGGCGACTGGGATTGTTGCCCGGTGAATATTTTCTTTACTGGGAAGAAACAGACTGGTGCTTCAGGGCCAAACAACAGGGATACAGATTACTTGTCTGCCCATCGGCGATATGTTATGACAAGGTAAGCACAGTCATCGGTAAAGGATTTATGTCAGATTATTATTATGCCCGAAACGGGTTAGTGTTTATTTCAAAATACAGGAAGAAAAATATTCCGGTTGTACTGATGTTCATGGGGATGAGGTTTTTGAAAAGAGTGATCACCGGTCAATGGGCAAGGGCAAGGGGTGTGTATAAAGGGGCTAAAGATTTTTTAAAAAAACAATACTGATGAAAATAAACAGGTATCTGCCTTTAGCTTTCATTTATTTTTTCTTCAATTCACTGGCACTGCCATTCGGGCTTACCTACACTGCTATTCTCGCCCCCTTTTTTTATGCATGGTTGCTGCTTGAAAGAAAAAAAGATATCCTTTTGCCTTTTGTCATTTTCCTGCTTCCTTTTATCATAGCTCATTACATAACAGGTGTTGAACCAGGCAGTTATTCTATTTCGCTTATGAATGTTTTGCTGGTGTACATCTTTTGCCAGGCAGCCTATACTTTTTTTAAAAAATGTGAAGATCCGGGGAAGGTATTGCACAGCATATTGCTATTTAACTTTGGATTGTGTCTTCTCGCAATACCTTTTTATTTTACTCCTTATCATGGATGGTTCTGGCTGGAGCAGGACATATCTTCAGGAATAGCAGGCGTAAGAAGGTTAAAATTGTTCACTTATGAACCTTCCTATTATGCACTGCTATTCACACCAGTCTTTTTTTTCTTCCTGCTGCAGTATTTTTTCAGGCAGAATAATATCTCAGGAAGATGGCTGTTGCCTATGTTGTTTCTTCCGTACATCCTTTCTTTTTCCGTTGGTGTGATCACGGCTGTTTTGCTGGCCGGACTGCTTACCTGGATGCTTTGGTTCAAAAAGCTGACAAGTAAACGAAGGATACTGAATGCTATGGTTTCATCTGTTGCCTTGTTTGTAACGGGTATCACGGTCATGTTCCTGTTTTTCCGGAACAACGCTTTTTTTTCCAGGATCAATAATATTATTACTGGTCATGACACCTCTGGTAAAGGTCGTACTGTAGATGCTTTTATCCTTTCAGAAAAAATCCTTCAAACAGGGAATGAATATTGGGGAGCGGGCCCCGGGCAGATAAAAATTGCGGGTGCCAGTATCATTCGCAATTATTACATGTATTACAGAGATTTTACCGCTGTGATACCCAACGCTGCGGCTGAAACCCTGGCCATATTCGGATGGGTTGGGTTTTCATTACGATTGTTATTGGAGCTCTCTCTCTTTTTTTATACAAGAGTATGGAGTAACTATTACAGGCTTCTGCTTTTTTTCTTCATGTTCATTTACCAGTTTACCGGGAGCTTTATCACTAATGTGGCAGAATACGTTATATGGATACTTGCATTTACCAATGTATTTTACCAGTTCGATGTAAGGAAGCCTGGAGAGGCCGGTATTACACCGCTTCTGCGACAGCCGGCTTGATCACTAGCTTTCTTTCGCCACAGGCGTTCAGCATTATCTCTTCATAACTATCAACTATCTTCTCATGATTATAGACCAGCCTGATCTTTTCAAGGTTCATCTTCTTCCATCTTTCGATCACTGATGTTGCCAGCGGCGTATTGATGGCCTGTGCTACATCATTGCTTTCACGAAAATAACCGGCATCTTCCTGTAACACGGCCCGGTTGAAACGGTTGTCATTAGCCATAATACGGCATCCGCAGGCCATCGCTTCCAGCAGGGAAGGATTGGTGCCCCCCACAGAATGACCATGAAAGTAAATGGAAGAGTAGTAACGAAGATTATCAAGTTCTGACTGGTCATAAATAGCGTCGGAGAATTTAATAGCAGGATTGTTGTACCTGGATGTTATATACCTGCCGTACTTGTTGGTGATATTGCCAATAATAAATAAGGGGTTTCTGTGTCCTGAGGCCAGGTGTCCCTGTATGATCATTTCAATATTATTCTCGGGTTCCATCCTGGCGATAAGCAGAAAATAGCGATAAGGTGTCAGTTTATATTTTACCAGCACAGAAGGGTCGGGCTGCAAGAAAGGCTCTGCACCATAAGGGATGAAAACTGGTTTTTTACCGTACGTTTTGAACAGGTATTCCTGTATGCCGGGTGAGTCAGCGATCATCGTATGGGCATTTTTTGCAGCCAGCGATTCAGCCCATTTTAAAAATCGTTGCGTCGGTTTGTTGTATTTGCTCCGCTGCCACTCGAGCCCATCCATGTTCACTATATTTACCGTTTTTTTTGGCCACCGCCAATGCCAGACAGAGTCGCTGGTATAACCGAGGTGAAGCAACACGTCAAAATTTCTTATCCTTGCGTCGTTGATGCAATTCCAGTCATAGATAAATTGCCCCGCTGTTCCTATCCTATTTTCCAGGTCTT
Organism: Chitinophagaceae bacterium; assembly: GCA_016787135.1. Classification (GTDB taxonomy): domain Bacteria; phylum Bacteroidota; class Bacteroidia; order Chitinophagales; family Chitinophagaceae; genus VBAT01. Next base: position 18,224 of record JAEUVK010000016.1, read on the forward strand.
TGCAATGAATGACTTGCACACCCTTCCATTCTTTTTGTTTATAAGGGTGGAGGCTTGAATTATATACAGTCACATCATGGCCTCTTTGCGATAGCCCGACCGATAGATGTTCAGCAAATTGTTCAAATCCTCCGTAATGGTTGGGGATGCCCCGGGTTCCTGAAATGCCGATCTTCAGATTTCTCATGCAGGTATGATATTTTGATATGCTTTAAGTGTAATGGCCGCCGCCTGTCGCCATGTATATTGCTTGTGTATCTTCTCCTGTAAGATCGCAGGGGGCTCACCTGCGGCTGCTTTTTCAATGCTATTAAATATGGATTCCGGATCGCCGGGGTCGCAATAAAAAGCATAGTCGCCAAAATATTCACGGGTATAACCTTTGTCGCTGATCGCTATATTACAACCCATCGCGGCTGCTTCCAGTGAGGAGAGCCCACAGGTTTCAAACCAGCTAGGTAAAGCATGAACTTTTGCTTTTTTGTAATAAGCAATAAGTTTTTCCTGGGGTATATGATCGCCGAACAGGATATTCTTTGCTGCCAATTTCCTGCAGGCTGTATAGTATGACCTTTGATTTGGGGCAGGAGAACCGATGAGTACCAATGTGTATTTTGAGTTGTTCAATGCTTTTATCAGATTGAGTTGATTTTTGATCCCTTCTATGCGGGCCGCACAAAGAACGATAGTATCATCTTTTTCCTCTTTGTTATCAGAAGAAAAAAGTGAGCCGTCAATTCCGTTAGGGACGACCATGTACTCTTTATCTGTTCCGTACTCTTCTATCAGTCTTTTATACTCTGATGCAGAATTGGGTAGTAGCATGGCTGTTCTGTCCAGGATCCTTTTAATGCTTTTCCGATGACCTTTCCATAAATACTCTTTACTTCTCATTTTATCTTTTCCGACCAGCCAGCGGGCGGTACTTTTTATGTATTCCTGACCTGCCGGTGAACAAGAACGAAGCACGAATCCAGAAATACCTTTCCGGTGTTTCTTATCATATTCACTGTAATCAACTAATACCGGGGAAACAACAAAGGGTTTTTCTGTCTGTGAAATATGAAAAAGTATATCTGCCGGGCGGGTGATATTGACGTAATGAAAGATATCGTAACTGTTATACTCGATTTTTTCATGGCTCAGGCGTACCTCGGTCTCTACACCCAGTTCCCGCAAAAAGCGGGCTGTTTGCAGTACCTGCACCGTATCACCACCGGGCACTGTGTGCAGGGTTGATCTGGTAACAAAAGCGACTTTCATCAGTAACATCCGGAAAGTGGAGCCGGTTCTGACAGCTCCAATCGGTAAAAAATGATGATAAGTAGCCTGTCATTCAATAAAAATATCCACCGCTGCCAAATACCATCCGGAGGCTTTTTCAGCAAAAAGACGTTGTTCTTTCGCCGGCAAAAATTATTATTATCTTGTGGTGGTTTAATACAATATGAAGCATTACCTCATTACCGGCGGAGCCGGTTTTATCGGAAGCAACCTGATCCGGCACTTATTCAAAAATGAACCCGGCCTTACGATCACCTGCATTGATAATTTTGACCCTTTTTATCCAAGATCAATAAAGGAGTTCAATATAAAGGAGTTTACGAGCAAGCCTTCTTTCCGGCTCGTAGAAACCGATCTTGGAAAGACTTCCGGGAAAGAACTGGCAGAACTGGTGCCCGGAAAAATAGATGCTATCGTTCACCTGGCGGCCAAAGCGGGGGTAAGACCAAGTATAGAAAACCCGCTTTCTTACCAGGAAGCGAATGTGATCGGCCTGCAGAATATGCTTGATTTCGCAAAGATCAAAGGCATTAAACAATTCGTGTTTGCTTCCAGCAGCAGTGTGTATGGTATCAATGATCATTACCCGTGGAAGGAAGATGAAAAACTGATGCCCATCAGCCCCTATGCCTCTACCAAGCTATCAGGTGAAATGCTGGGACATGTTTATCATAAATTATTTGGTATCCGTTTTATCGCTTTACGCTTCTTTACTGTGTATGGGCCGGGGCAAAGACCTGATTTGGCCATTCATAAGTTCACCAAAAATATTATTGGGGAGAAACCAATCGCTATGTTTGGCGATGGCAATACCAGCCGTGATTATACATACGTGGAAGATACTGTACAGGGTATCATCGGGGCGATCCATTATGATAAGACAGACTTTGAGATCATTAACCTCGGCAATCACTATACGATCTCATTAAGGGAACTGATTCGGGGTATCGAAAAAGTAACAGGTAAAAAGGCCATCATTGATCAGCAACCTGAGCAGCCGGGAGATGTGCCCAAAACATATGCTGATATTAACCGGGCCAAAGTATTACTCGGCTACGACCCAAAGACACAAATAGGGGAGGGCCTGAAAAAATTCTACGACTGGTTCATGCAGCATGAAGCGATGCTGGTGAAATAGATTGGTTATACAGTAATATCCAGGGCTGTGCTTACTTCTTTCTTTGCGTGGTACACTTTTCTTACGTTATATGTCTTCTTGTTTTGTGATTCAAAATAAGTGCGGACATTGATGTCGGCAATGATACCAATAGTAATGAATTGTATTCCTCCAAGTAGCAGGATCATTCCAAGTATCAGCAGCGGTTTGCCCCAGATATCGTGCCCCATAATTTTTAATACCAACAGGTAGAGATTGATCAGTAGCCCGATACCGAAACTGATAAAGCCGATAGTGCCGAAAAGGTGCATGGGTTTCTGCATGTATTTTCTCATGAATACCATCAGTACCAGGTCACTCATTACTTTAAAGGTGCGGTTGAGGCCATATTTACTTTTACCAAATTGCCTGGGATGATGTTTTACATCCACCTGGGTGATTCTGGCCCCTTGTAATTTGGCCAATACCGGAATGAAGCGATGCAGCTCGCCGTATAATCCCAGTTCTTCAGCAATTTCTCTTTTGAATACTTTCAGCGTGCAGCCATAATCACGGATATACACACCGGTCATCCGGCGTATCAGGGCATTGGCGATCTTGCTGGGAAATTTGCGCAGGATAAAACCATCTTTCCGGTTCTTGCGGTTACCGGCTACAACATCCCAGTCTTCTTTTTGCAGGAGATCAAGCATGGCAGGAATATCTGTCGGATCGTTTTGCAGGTCCCCATCCAACAGTGCTACATATTTGCCGCGTGAATGATCTATGCCTGCTGTCATCGCTGTACTTTGCCCGTAGTTCTTTCTTAGTTCTACCAGCACTGTTCTGTCATCAGCATATTCCAATACCTGCAGTTTTGTTTTGTCAGTAGAGCCGTCATCTACCAATACTATTTCGTAATCTATTCCATCCAGAGCATTACGTACCGCTTCTAAAAGAGGCTTGATGTTCTCCTCTTCATTCATGACCGTTATGACCACCGATAATTCCCGCATAGCGCTAATTGATTGACACAAAGGTACATTTTAATAACAAAGAAGGGCCTCCAAAGGAAGTCCTTCTTAAAAGGTAAGTGTATAAACCCTGCGGTAGGTTAATTCAGCGTGATACCAGCCAATTCAAGGCTTTTCTTTTTCAATTGGCGTATGGCGATATCTTCAATGACCGGATCGGCAGTTAAGATCAGGGAGTTGTTATTCTCTTTCCACCAGTTATTTTGCCTTAGTTCTTCAAAGGAGATCACCCCAACCAGATATTTTCTGGCTTCCTGTGCATACGATTCTTCTATCCATTCAAATTTCTCTTTCGGGATAAATTTCAGGTCGTCAAAACTTATATATACACGCAGGTAAAAATCATTGCCCAGTTCCTGAGGCGTATGGTGATACAATTTTTTATACTCGTACTTATATTGGTAACGTAATGCAGAGATATCACTTAATACGGCTGAAGCTGTAGGAAAACTACCGGCACCTTTGCCGTAGAAGAATTGCTTATCAGCAAAACCGCTTTCGATCACCACTCCATTGTATTCATTCTTTACAAATGCTAAATGATCGTTTTGTTTGACAAATTGCGGCAGTACGAACGCTGCCACCTTCCCGTTCTGCAGTTTTTTTGCCTGTGCAACCAGTTTTATCTGCTGGTCTTTTGATTTGGCAACAATGGCGTCACCTGCCTGGATGTTCTGTATTCCGTTAAATAGAATATTGTCCGGCGATGCTGTGATACCATAGGCATGGGTGAGTAAAAAGGTCCATTTATTCACTGCATCATAACCTTCCACATCTAATCTTGGATCACTTTCAGCAAATCCCTGCTGCTGGGCCAGCAACAGTGCCTGTTTGAATTCCAGTTTCTCTTCAAACATCTTTGTCAGGATAAAATTGGTTGACCCGTTCACTATGGCCTTGATTGAGTGAAGCAGGTCGTTATCATAATATTCTTCCAGATTCCTGATAACAGGAATGGAGGCACAAGCTGCCGATTCATAGAGAAATGAATGCCCGGTTTGCTCCTGTAGCTCCAGTAATGCTTTCAGGTTTTCCGCGATCATTTTTTTACTGGCGCTGACAACATCTTTGCCGCTCTTTAGAGCAGTGGATACAATTTCAAATGCCGCTTTGGAGTCATCAATCACTTCTACGATCACATTTATTTCTGCATCGTTCAGCAATTCGTTTTTATCCGTGGTGAATAACGTTTCCGGCGCATTTCTTTTCTTGCCTGGATGCTTAATACATACTTTCTTTATGCTGGCTTTTAATGAGGGTGTTTGTTGCAGTACTTTATATAAACCTTCACCTACAACACCGAAGCCAAATAAGCCTATTGTTAGTTGTTTATGCGTTTCCATATTATCCGTTCACTACTTTTAAATGATGAGATGACCTTTCTTCGATAAATTCTTTTAATGCTTTTTCGATCTTTTCGTATTCCAGTAAAAAACCGTCATGCCCGAAATCACTGGCAATGCTGAGTAGTCGTGCGCCATTGATATTCTTTTGCAGGTATTCCTGTTCACTGATCGGGTACAATACATCGGATTGGATACCGATGACCAATGTCCTTGCCTTTATTTGTTTCAGGGCCTTTTCTGCTCCGCCGCGGTTATGGCCAACATCATGGCTATCCATACTCTGGGTAAGGCGGTAGTAACAAACGGCATTGAACCGGTTCACTAATTTCAACCCCTGGTAACGTTGATAGTTATCTGCTGCGTAGTTTACCTCTTTACTCAGGGCCATATATGCTTTATCTCTTGGCTGCGTGATCCCGTAGCCATTATAATGACGATACGAAAGAAGTGCAATAGAACGGGCGGCCGCCAGCCCTTTTTGCCCTGCATCGTGCCTTTTCTCCAGCCATGTTGTGTCAGCCTCGATGGCCAACCGTTGTGAGGCGTTGAACGCAATAGCCCATGGAGAAAGAACAGCATTGGTGGCAATAGGGACAATGTGTTCAAACAATTCCGGTTCTTCAATGGCCCACTCCAGCAACTGCATGCCGCCGGTACTCCCCCCTAAACCAACCAATATTTTTTTGATACCGATATGATCTTTCAGTTTCTGGTATGCTCTTATCATGTCCCTGATCGTGAAAACAGGAAAATCGTGATACCAGGGCTGGCTGGTTTTGGGATCGGTACTTAATGGCGAGATGCTTCCATAAGGGCTGCCGGGTTTATTTACACAAATGATGAAATACTTAGCCGGATCAAAAAATTTTCCATCACCTGCCAAACCCGGCCACCATTCCAATGGATTGCTGTTGGCCGTCAACGCATGAAATATCCAGACAACATTATCTTTTGCTGCATTTAGTTTTCCATGGGTGGTATAAGCCAGGTGATAACCGGGAAGGGTTACCCCTGACTCTAACGTAAATGACTCTTCGTAATTAAAAACCGAGACCATTTTATCCTACTAATTCTTTTGCGAATACTTTTTGAAATGCCTGTTCGAGATCTGCTTTGATATCTTCAATATGTTCAATACCTACACTGATGCGTACCTGGTTAGGCTGCACACCGGCTGCTATTTGTTCTTCTGTGCTTAGTTGTTCATGAGTAGTAGAGGCAGGGTGAATAGCTAAAGTTTTTGCATCTCCTACATTGGCTAAATGGCTTACCAGCTTCAATGCATCAATAAACTTGCTGGCGCTTTCTTTTCCACCTTTTACACCAAAGTTCAATATGCCGCCAAAACCATTCTTCAAATACTGTTTTGCCAGTGCGTTATAAGGACTGCTCTTTAATCCGGGATACTGCACAAATTCTACGGAAGGATGTTGCTCCAGCCATTGCGCAAGGGCCAGTGCATTATCCACATGACGCTGCACACGCAATGACAATGTTTCCAGGCCTTGTAACAGCAAAAAAGAATTGAACGGGCTTAATGACGGGCCAAAATCACGCAATCCTTCTACTCGTGCACGGATGGCAAAGGCGATATTGGGAAGACCTAATGGATTGCCTTCGCCAAACACATCCCAGAATTTCAATCCATGATAACCTTCGGATGGCTCCGTGAATTGCGGAAATTTCCCGTTACCCCAGTTATAATTACCTCCATCAACGATCACACCACCGATTGAAGTGCCATGACCGCCGATCCATTTGGTAGCAGATTCCACTACGACATTTGCCCCATGCTCTATCGGGCGGAATAAATAACCTGCAGCTCCGAATGTGTTATCTACTATCAGCGGCAGATCATATTCTTTGGCAAGATCAACGAATTTTTTAAAATCAGGGATATTCAGACGGGGATTACCGATCGTTTCCAGGTAAAGCGCTTTTGTATTCTTATCAATATGTTTTACGAAACTATCAGCATTATCACCATCTGCAAATCTTGCTTCAATGCCGAGACGTTTGAAAGCGACCTTGAACTGATTATAGGTACCGCCATATAAGTAAGTAGTGGTAACAAAATTATCTCCTGCCTGCAATATGTTATTCAGCGCCAGGAATTGCGCTGCCTGACCTGAGCCGGTCGCCAAAGCCGCCACACCACCTTCCAAAGCGGCAATACGCTGCTCAAAAACATCTGTGGTCGGGTTCATAATTCGGGTATAGATATTGCCAAACTCTTTCAGGCCAAAAAGATTGGCGGCGTGTTCCGAGTTATTGAAAGCATACGAAGTGGTTTGATAGATTGGAACCGCTCTTGCTTTGGTAGTAGGATCAATTTGCTGCCCGGCATGGAGCTGTAATGTTTCAAAATGAAGACTGTTACTCATAGTAATGTTTTTAATTTATCAGATATTGTTGTTAAAGAAATTGGTGATCAATATGTCAGGCATATGCTTGTGGAAGAGTAGATGGTATGCCTTACGGCATACAGCAAATGCAACAGCACCGCGACGTATATGTATATTTTGGCAGTTGCTTTTTCATTACTCTATAAAATTAGGGGACTATACTGATTCTTCCAATTTTCATATTGTTAATAGTGTTTAGAACATCCTGTTTCCCTTATGCTGCTAAGTCAGAGAAACATAAAAGTAGGGTTGTATCAGGGTCAATGCATGCGGAAAACATCTTGCGGTCAGCTGTTATTGATATACGGTCACGAATATTTTTCCAACGGCAATATTTCTCAGATACTTCAGCTGATAGCTTACCGGAAAGAAACAGAGTACAGAGGAAACTATATCGGGTAAGTAGCAATAAAAAAGCTCACCCGATAAATCAGATGAGCTTTTGAATATGTTGAAAGATATTTTCGAAGCTTTGAATCTGACTTATCTGTCCCGCGTCTGACGGGATGGAATTGGCACCTTTCCTTCGTTTTCTCTGATAACAGGAGCAAAAACGGGGGAGGTTGTCAAGGCTTCATCGGGCCATTACCCTCTGCCTTTCTTGATAAGCGATCATTTTAAAGAACTGGTGCAAAGATAGCAGCGTGAGTATCAGACTTCCAAATTTTTTTAATTTTTGGACCTAACATTTGTTGGCATATGATCTGAAACCCTTTGCCAGAAAATGTTTCAGGCAGGCAGGTTTATTTCCATCCATTCCTGCTGCGAATCGGCTGAATGTTCTGTGATCACTTTTTTCGCAATTTTCTCCTGTGCATTTTCAATAGCGCCGCTGATCAATTTGTGTTCCACTGCTTCATCTTCTTTCATACCTAATTGTTTCATCATCTGTATGATCTTGTCGCTACCGAATTTTTTAAACAAGGGCTCTTCCAGTGATGAATAAACAACGACTTCTTTAAGCTGCCATTGCCTGAAGCTTTCCTGCTCTTTTGATCGCAGCGGATGATGCTCAGCTAAAAGGATCTTTTTGCCTGCTAGCGGGGAACTGTGAACTTCCCTGGCTAAATAAATAGTAATAGTTGTATCTGCCGGTAATGCTTCAAGATGAGAGACCGTTGAGCTGAACCATGCGATGACGATAGCGGTGGGGTCTTTTTTACATTCTTCAATGATTCCTTTCCATTTTGCTTTTTCTGATATCCATACCTTATCAACAACCTTTACTGATCCTTCTTTCTTTTTAAACAGGCTAAACATAATCCTCTATTTCTGTTCAAAAATATAAAATAAAAAAGGAGTCCCGCTATATGCGGGACTCCCCAATGATCACTGGTGATTCAAAGAATCAGATTTATTACTGCATAGGGGCAACAGATGCGGTAGTTTCCACCACCTTGCTGCCGCTGTATTTCCAAGTTTTCACCGGAGTTACTTTTGCTTTTGCAGTAGTCTTTTTTGTTGTCTTTACAGGTTCTTCAGTAATAGTTTCTGCTGTTGCGAATACAGAAGCTGGATCTTCTATGTTGTACGTGCAGCCGATGCATACATTCAGTGTGTTATTGTCTTTATCAAAGATCAGCACGCCTTCTGCCAGATCTTTGTCGTCAGCGCCTTTCTGCACAGGTATTTTGTAGGTGCCGGGTGCCTTTCTCAGCAATGCCCTGAATTTTCCTTGCGGTAAACCTTCCACCCATACCATTCCTTTGTTGGTTTCGTCAAGGGTAATGGTAACTTCAGAGGCAGCGCCACTTTTATCGGTCAGGTTGTATTTGCCTATTACAGGGAATTTCTTTTCCAGTGTGATGACTTCCGGCATTGCCTGTAGTTTATATTTTTCCGGATTGTGGTTGTTCCATTGATCGGTTGTTGTTTTCGCAGGTTCGGTTTGGGCATTGACGGTGGCGGTGAACAGGAAAAGGAGGCTACCGGCTATGATCGCGGCTTTTTTCATAAGTTTTTACTTTAAGAGGGTTAATTAAAATCCGTTCGCCTATCTTCTTTTAAATATTATGCCAGAAATCCGTTTTGTGGGAAAAACCGGGAGTTTTTTCAGGATTTAGCCCATTTCGGGGTAACTTTTTTACTCGCCTGCTTGTTTTATCTTCGCTGACCACGAAAATTATGAGCACAAAGGATAATGGCCAAAGCGGCGCACAGACAGAGAATGATGCGATTGAAGTGTATGGGGCGAGGGTGCACAACCTGAAGAACCTGGATATTTCCATCCCCAAGAATAAACTGGTAGTGATAACGGGTATCAGCGGCAGCGGTAAGTCATCGCTGGCATTTGATACCATTTATTCAGAAGGACAACGACGTTATATGGAAACATTTGGCGCCTATGCCCGCCAGTTCATCGGCGATATGGAGCGGCCGGATGTGGACAAGATCACCGGGCTTTCACCGGTCATTTCCATCGAACAAAAGACCACCAATAAAAACCCACGTTCAACTGTTGGAACCATTACGGAAGTATATGATTTCTTCCGATTGCTCTTTGCAAGAATAGGAGAAGCCTATTCGTACAATACAGGTAAGAAGATGGTGAAGTGGAGTGAAGAAGAGATCGTCGAAAACATCTCCATTAAATATAAGAATAAAAAGATCAGTTTACTGGCGCCACTTGTCCGGGGGCGTAAAGGACATTACCGGGAGCTGTTTGAGGATATCAGGAAAAAAGGTTTTTTAAAAGTAAGAATTGATGGAGAAGTAAAAGACCTGGTTCCAAAAATGCAGGTGGATCGTTACAAGATCCATGATATTGAACTCGTAGTTGATCGTTTGCAGGTCACGGATGATCTGAAATCAAGATTAAGTCAGAGCCTGCAGCAGACGTTGAAACTTGGAAAGGACCTGATGTTCATACAGGTCAATGAGGAAAAGAACGTGGTTCAATATTCAAAACTCCTGATGTGTGAAGATACCGGGATCAGTTATGAAGAACCTTCGCCGAATGCATTTTCTTTCAACTCTCCTTATGGTGCCTGCCCTGTTTGTAAAGGACTTGGTACCAAACATCATATTAACATGGAAGCCGTGATCGCTGATCCTTCGGTAAGCATCAGTGAAGGCGGCATTGCTCCGTTGGGTGAGGAGAGGGATGCATGGGTGTACCGGCAGGCACAGGAAGCAGCGAAAAAGCATAAAATATCGCTGACAACTCCTGTCAGCAAGCTTACGAAAAAGCAACTGAATATAATTTTATATGGTAATGAAGAAGGCCAGCAGGCAGACCTCGATTTTGAGAACATGAAATTTGATCCACAGGCTCCCTTTGAAGGAGTGGTGAATATGCTGCAGCGATGGTTTGCCAATCCCTACAGCGAGGCAATACGGGAGTGGACGGAGGATTATATGATCATGAAACCGTGCGATGCATGTAACGGAACAAGGTTGAAAAAGGAAAGTCTCTGGTTCAAAGTAGCCGGAAGAAATATTGCCGAGCTGAGCAATATGAATCTTGATAATCTTGCAGCATGGCTGGATGGCATAGAATTAAGGATAAACAACAAGCAAAATGCTATTGCAAAGGATGTACTGAAAGAGATACGGGAAAGACTACAGTTCCTGCTGGATGTAGGATTAACCTACCTGACATTGAACCGTTCTTCCAAAACTTTAAGTGGCGGTGAATCGCAACGGATACGCCTGGCCACGCAAATTGGGTCACAATTGCAGGGCATTACGTATATTCTGGATGAACCTTCTATTGGTTTGCATCAGAGAGACAACCATCGTTTGATAGAAGCGCTTAAGAATCTTCGGGATATTGGTAATAGTGTGTTGGTCGTAGAACATGATAAGGACATCATGCTGGCGGCAGATCATTTGATCGATATTGGCCCTAAGGCAGGTTATCATGGGGGTAAAATTGTAGCACAGGGCAATCCGGGGCAGTTATTGAAACTGGATACACTGACTTCCGGGTACCTGAACGGACTGCATAAGATAGAAGTGCCGGTAGAAAGAAGAAAGGGGAATGGGAAGTTCATTGAGCTGAAAGGGGCCAAAGGCAATAATCTTCAAACCGTAGATGTAAAATTTCCTCTTGGAAAATTTATTGTAGTGACCGGGGTAAGTGGCAGTGGTAAGTCAACGTTGATCAATGAGACATTGTACCCTATTCTTTCGCATCATGCGTATGGGTCAAAAGGAACCCCGTTGGATTATAAGTCAATAAAAGGACTGGAACATATTGATAAAGTGATCGAGATAGACCAGTCCCCTATAGGGCGTACGCCTAGAAGTAACCCTGCAACGTATTGTGGATTCTTTACAGAAATAAGGACTTTGTTCGCTTCTATTCCGGAAGCAAAGATCAGGGGATATAATGCAGGCCGTTTTTCTTTTAATGTCAAAAGCGGAAGGTGCGATGTGTGTGAGGGCGGTGGCATGCGGGTGATCGAGATGAATTTTTTACCTGATGTATATGTCCACTGCGAGAAATGTAATGGCAAAAGATATAACAGGGAAACACTTGAAATACGATATAAAGGTAAATCCATTGCCGACGTGCTGGAGATGACAGTGGAAGAAGCGGTGGAGTTTTTTCAGCCTGTCCCTTACCTGTACAGGAAGATCAGAGTGCTGGAAGATGTAGGGTTGGGTTATATCACACTCGGACAGTCAGCAGTGACTTTGAGCGGGGGGGAAGCACAAAGGGTAAAGCTTTCAACAGAGTTGGGCAAAAGAGATACCGGTAAAACATTTTACATATTGGATGAACCAACTACGGGCCTGCATTTCGAAGATATCAAGCACCTGCTCGATGTATTGAACAAACTGGTGGATAGGGGAAACTCCGTGCTTGTTATCGAACATAATATGGATGTAATAAAAGTGGCCGATCATATCATTGATCTTGGCCCGGAAGGTGGTGATGGCGGCGGAAGAATACTGTTTGAGGGCACACCGGAAGACTTGGTGAAGAACAAAGAAAGTTTTACAGCTGAATTTCTGAAAGCTGAATTGGTATAAAATAAAAGCCCCGGTATTGGCCGGGGCTTTTGCTATAGTGAATTTATACGGTAGGTGATGCAGGTGGATTAGGAGTGGTTTTTTTACCTAGCTGATCCAATATGCCTGATACCCAGGCAAGACCGATGAGGCCGGCAACAAGCGCCGACCATAAGCCCATGCCCGAAGCAACAGTCACAGGTATCCCATCCTGCGTCTGGAGGGTTCCGATCGAACTTAAGCGGGTAAGATAAATAATAGCGCCCAGTGCTATGAGAGCAAATCCTCCCATAGCTCCCAGCTTCATATTCTTGTCATATTCTTTTGTTTTATCACCCAGCAGGGAAGTAATAACAACGCCGATAGCGCCAATAACCACCAGCCAGCCCCAGCTCCTGAAGCCATTATCCGGGTCGATACTTCCGCCGCCACCGCCGCCATAAAACATATTGAACCCGCCCATTTGTAATTTATAGCGTGTCCAGGGGAGCAATAAAGCGAGAAAAGCGATAGCAGCTTCTATAATTGCATATAACTTTCTTTGATGAAGACCGGCTGGTTGCATGATTGTTTGATTGGTTATGTTACGCCTACTCTTATGGCTTTTCGGCATCCGCCCGCGGGAACAGATACTATATTGTGCAGCTCCCGGTCAATAATAATAACCAATTTTACGGATAGCAGGAATTGTTACAAATACTCACTTTGGTGTATTTGTGATGCCCTTCTTATCTGATCAGGATTTTGGTACTGCTGCCTTTTATCTGAAGAAGTTATTGATATCCGGCATTTTCGGCCGGTTGATGGATTTCAGTATCTCGGTCTGTATCAGGCCTACCAGTATCATGGCTACAATGGTGATAAGGATGATCACAGCCAGGTATGCTACCTGTTTGTCAGCCGTTGTTTTTTTCATAATGGGTATCCCCGTGTACAAAGCATAAATGCAAAACAGGGTACAAAGGATTACCAGGATACTTAAAGCAGGAAATAAAAGAAAGATCGCTCCGACATAAGAAGCTGTCAGTGAGTAGGCAGCCATCTGGAATGATTTACCCCAGTTTTTCTCAGAACCGAATGAAGGTGCCAGTACATCAATAGTGCCGGCAACAATGAAAACAGAGATAACGGACATGATAACGTATAGTAATGCGCCAATCAATCCAGCTTTTACACTCGCCGTAGAACCACCAAAAGGAAGGCTTTGTCCTATAAGGCCCTGCCCGATAAAAGTGGCAACAACGCCGATCGACAGCATTGGCAATACATACGAGGTTAATATTGTAGCAATATTTGCCTGCTCTTTATCCACTACAGGCCATTCATTCTGGGGGGTAATGAGAATGTTCTTTGCCCGGTCTATTATATTCATAACAGTTGGTTTTGGTTAACTAAATGTACTAAAACACGGCAAATAGTAAAATCAGGTAATTCACATTCTGTGCAGGAAAGCGGGAGGGCTCCCGCAAGTAAGCGCAGGAAGTGATTGAAAAAATCTTTTCGGTGGCCAGCTTGCTGGTTTTTTCATCCGGATACGGATCTAGACAATTTTCCTGCCTTACGGGATTCTTAGTTATAGCTAAATAAAAGAACTCTGGGTTAGATATGGAACGTTTGATGGTTGTTATTGGTGTGTGGTCAACTGAAAAAAAAGTCCAATAAGCATTGGCAGAAAGTGTTTAATAAAATGTATACTAATGAGAGTACCAATAGAGAACGGATCAGGTTTTAATCAACCAGGGTATCAGATTCTATTAAGCTCTCTGCCGCTTATTGGAACAGCGTTTGTGTTATTCAGTTAAAAAAAGAAAGAACTAATTAACGCATCTCGAAATTCCCGGATGCGGTTTCTTCATCTCCGGAAAACACACGAAATACATACTTGCCTCTTTCGAGGTTAGCGAGTTTTTCGTGATCACCGGCTTTCATTTTGTAATGATGAAGAAGGGTGCCTTCGAGACTGAAAACAAAGAAATCAATGCCTTTGCCATCGTTATCTTCTTTGGCAACCACATGCATCACTCTTTTCACAATATCAGGATAGATCCTTACTGAATTGTTGTTGCGTGATGCGGAAACTTTTGTTTCCTTTTTGACCTCTTTCTTTTCCTTTTCATTGGGGTCTTCTTTCCGGCCGTCGTTGGCAAATGATACAGCAGGCTGCATCATGATAACAGCAGCGATAAAAATTCCCGCAATGGACTGTGTAAATTTTAGTTTCATGGGTGGTATGGATTAAGTCGGTAGTATCGGCTTTAATAGAAGACCGGGCACCGCATCTGTCTTCTTGCCCTGCTTCCCGGGTCGTCACCATTCAGCCTCCAGCCAAAACGCAGGATCGTGGAAAAGAAAGCATCATTCTCTGTAGGGTCGCCACGTTGATATGATTGTATGACACTAGGTCTTGTTAAGGGGTCAGTATAGGTTCCCCTATAATATAATCTTTTAGCCTTTGCTGCATCCGATGCAGACAGGTATGAATCAAAGTAGATAGGATCGATATATCCTGTACTTACATCATCAATGTAGTCAGTGAATAACTGGCGGTGCAGTACTTCAAGGCCTACATACATGTTTTCTTTAATGTAGTATTTGAAACCGATACCCATCGGGATCTCTTTTTGTATCAGTTTATAAGGTTTTCTGTCAGGGTATTCTGCCATTCCCTGTCCTTCCAGACGGAGCGGTTGCAATTCTACCCATTGACCATCCAGCATAGCTTTGGGTTTGTATTTCATCGCACCTACTCCTATGATACCATAAGGGCGAAACTTTCCCTGCAGTTCTTCATATTTTTCAAAGAAGACAGTAGGATAAATTTCAGCGGCCAGGTATCCTTCCAGTACAGAAGTCTTAAAATGAAGATTTCTTTGAAGACGATCTACTTCAGCACCGCCTTTGTTAGGTGCTTCGGCATCATCCCCTTCCAGCACACCATGGTTCAATGCAAGCCGGAAGCCAAGCCATTCGGCAGGATAGTAGCTTGCATAGATGTTTTTTGAAAGCTTGGTGAGTGGGAAGTCAAGGTCCTTTACGAATGGTTTACCGATGCCGGCTGTTCCGCCAAGGTCACCCAGGAAAAACATGGGGCCAAAGCCAAGACCGATCTCCCATTTCCCGTCGCCCGTCATTACCGATTGAGAATACGAGCGGGATGACAAAATTGTCAGAGATAAGAACAGTACAATGATCCGTACTGAGGGTACATGTAGTCTCATAGTTATCAGATTTCTGGTTTTTTCTACTATTGGATTTCAGCAGCCAAAGTAGAAAAAGATATAAGTAACTATGAAACAAAAGCTAAAGTTTCTTTCAATAGCAGCCGGGAAAAAGTTGTTATACTTAGGGGAAATACGAAATTCAACGGCGTATCATTTCAATATGATCGATGCCGTCCTCATCATACATCTCGCTGCTTTGTTCAAAGCCGAGAGAATTATAAAATTTTTTGAGGTAAAACTGTGCTCCGATCTTAACAGAAACCTTGCCAAAAAGGCGTTCTGCTTCTTCAATGCTTTTTTTCATTAATAATTTACCGGCTCCGCTTCCCCTTACCGATGTTGAAGTGACAACGCGGCCTATAGATGGCTCTTTATAGGATATGCCGGGGGGAACAAGCCTGGTGTAGGCAACCAGGTTTCCATCCTGGTTACCCATCAGGTGATAACAGGATTGATCTTTATTGTCCATATCCAGAAAAACACAATGCTGTTCTACGACAAATACTTCACTTCTGAGCCGGAGAATCGCATATAACTCTGCCGGTGTCAGCTCTTCAAATTTTTTTACTGCCCATGTGATCATGCGTAAAAATAAGGAATGCCATGATCTTGTATGCGGAGCCTGTTGTCTTTTCATACAGCTCAAATCCTGTATCTTTAGATAAATGGTTGTTTATGCCGGTAAAGGATCTCAGCAAAGTACATGGTCTTATCAGTGATCTGTTTCAATGGCCCGCTTCAACTGATGAATGGGCGCAGTATAAATTGGCCAAAGAACAGGTAGATTTTTTTAATAAAAACGGTTATGTAAGCGGGATAAGATTGCTGGACGAAAGGCAAATAGAAATGATCAGGGCTGAACTAGCGGAGATTGCCGATACGAAACACCCGGGGCATGGTTTATTTTATGAATTTCACTCCAACGAATCCACTGATCCCGGGACCATACTCTTTCATGCATTAGGGGCATGGCGGATCACAGAAGGCCTGCATGATGTGCTATGGAATCCGCGTTTTCTTGTTGCTGCAAGCCAGTTGTTAGGCAATGTTCCTGTTCGTTTCTGGCACGACCAGCTTTTCTGGAAGCCACCAAAACAAGGTGGAGTAGTGGCCTGGCACCAGGATTATTCTTACTGGACGAGAACAAGACCCATTGCTCATCTTACCTGCTGGTGCGGGTTGGATGATTCAACAAAAGAAAACGGTTGTTTACAATATATTCCGGCAAGCCATCAATGGGGCCTGCTGCCTAAACCGGTTATTGCGGGTGACCTGCATGGGATAAAAGATCATTTGAATGATGAACAAATAAAGCAATTCGAAAACCCGGAGTATGCAGAAGTGAAAGCAGGGGAAGCAATATTTCATCATTCACTCACGTTGCATGGATCGGGTGCAAATACATCCTCAAGACCGAGAAGAGCTTTTGTGCTTAATGTATTTGCGGATGGCGTTATCTCGGATTCTGATCAGCCGTTACTGGAAGGGGTCCCGGTCGTGCCGAACGGCGAAAAAATGGAAGGGCAATTCTTTCCATTGCTGTACGATCCCGCAGGAAATTGAGGTCATTCCTTTTTTGGGATAATCAATCCTTCATTCTCCTGGTTCATTTTAAACAACATGACATCAGCAATGGACCGGGCTCTTTTCTTAGCCATCTCTGCTACCTCACCGGTATATAATTCATCTGTGGTTTCAGTGAAGAGTTGTACCCAGCGTACAAAATGTTTTTTTTCCAGCTTTACTTTTCTGTTCACTTCAAAATGAATGCCCATAGCATTTCTCATGTATTTGGTTTCATTCAGGAGGATCGTTTCCCAGAAATCAAACATGACGGGCAGGTGTTCCTCCCAGTTCACTTTCATGACATCATTAAAGATAAAACCAATGATGTTATCCTGTCTTACTTTTTCATAAAACCGGGTGATTAAAAGTTCAATACTCTTCCTTGTTGTGATATCCATTGCTCTTTTTAATAGTTGTATTTATCCTTCCATAAACTTTTCAGGAATTTTCTCAATTCCTCTTCTCTTGCATTTTTGCCCGGGTCATAATATTTGTTACCTGAGATCTCCTTTGGCAGGTATTCCTGCGGTGAGAAGTTCTTGTCGTAGTCATGCGAATATTCATACCCTTTCTTGTATCCAAGGTCTTTCATCAGCTTTGTGGGGGCATTGCGTATATGCAGTGGCACCGGCAGGTCGCCATGTTGTTTCACTGCATTCATTGCAGCGCCTATAGCAACAGTAGCCGAATTGCTTTTGGCGCTTGATGCCAGGTAGATGGCGCATTGCGATAGGATGAGGCTTGATTCCGGATAACCTATTTTGTTCACCGCCTCAAAAGTTGCATTCGCCATGACCAAAGCGGTCGGATTGGCGTTGCCGATATCTTCGCTGGCTAATATCACTAACCTTCGTGCAATGAATTTCACGTCTTCGCCGCCTTCTATCATTCTGGCCAGCCAGTAAACAGCCGCATTGGGGTCACTGCCTCTGATAGATTTGATAAAGGCAGAAATAATATCATAATGCTGTTCGCCGCCTTTATCATACAAGGCGATCTTTTTCTGTGCGGCATCCATCACCATTTCATTAGTAATTGAAATATCCTTTCCGCCTGTATCACATACGATCTCCAGGAGGTTCAATAATTTTCTTGCATCTCCGCCGGATATGTTGAGTAATGCTGCAGTTTCTTTAAGTTCAATCTTTTTCTTTTTTAGCACCTCATCTTTTTCAATTGCCGTAAGCAGCAGCCGGATAAGGTATTTTTCATCAAGCGATTTCAAAACATATACCTGGCAGCGGCTCAACAAGGCGCTGTTCACTTCAAATGAGGGGTTTTCCGTGGTTGCACCGATCAGGGTAATGATACCTTTTTCTACGGCGCCCAGTAATGCATCCTGCTGTCCTTTGTTGAACCGGTGTATCTCATCAATGAATAAAACAGAGCCGGGTTTTGTTTTTGCTTCTTCGATCACTTCCCGTACTTCTTTTACGCCGGAACTGATGGCGCTTAATGTAAAAAACGGAGCATTGAGTGTATGCGCAATGATATTGGCAATGGTCGTTTTTCCTGTACCGGGAGGGCCCCATAGTATCATTGAGTGTATCTTACCTTGTTCAATGGATGTTCGTAAGATGCTTCCTTTGCCTGCAAGGTGTTGCTGACCGGCAAGTTCATCAAGGTTCCTGGGGCGAATACGTTCTGCTAAAGGAGTCATTTCAGTCAGGAGTTAAGAGTCAATAGTCGTGAGTTAAAAACCCGGGGCAAAGTTAACGGACTTATTGCTCCCGGCTCATAACTCAAAACTTTACGCTTACTGTTGTTGTTGTCCTGCAAATGTTTCCAGTGCCCCTATATCTTCCTGAGCACCGGGCTGAGATTCAAGTTTGACACGGGTCATGTCTTCAAACGTATGGCCGTCTTCATAGCCGATAGATACATAAACAGAAAGAGATTGACGGGCAGGACCTTTGAATGTGCCTTTGATGGGCGAACAATCATTGAAGTTACGGCCGACAGCAAGTTTGACATGGTTATCGGTAACCCAGACATTATTTGTTGGATCAATGCCTGTCCACCCTCTTCCTGGTATCCATGCTTCTACCCATGCATGAGTGGCCCCTTCGCCCCGCATACCATTTTTATTCGGGCAAATGTAGCCGCTTACATACCGGCATGGTATCTGGAGGGTCCGTAACATTTCGAGCATGACATGAGCAAAATCCTGGCACACACCCGAACGATGATCCAGGATTTCCGCAACAGTGGTTTCTATAGAGGTAATGCCCTTGATGTATTTAAAATGCCTGAAAATATATGCACTGCATTTTTCTGTAAAATCGGCGACTGAAATGCCTGGCTGATATATATCCATGATCAGCCCGCTGATCTGCTCTTTCAGCTCTGTTTCCTCAATACGGGAGAGCTCCAGTAAAGAAAGGTTGTTGCCGACCTCTTCTTTCAGAGCGTCAAGGCCAGCGATAGCATGGTGATGCAGATCATCCTTTCCAATCGTCCGGACAATGAGTTTGCTTTCTATTATTAATTCTTTATGGGCAGATAAGAGATTGAACATACCGGCGCGGTTGCCCCAGTAATCATTGATCGTTAAAACGTCGGGACTGTCAGTGATATTGAGTTCGTGATACAAAACTTCCTGGCCGGGACTATTGTAGGGGTATATCCTGATCTCATTCACACTCTCTTTTACAGGCCTGTCGTATTCGTATCTTGTAACGTGGTGTATATTGAAAACGGGCATTGATTATGGGTTGTCATGCATACGAGAAATAGATATTGGTCAGTTGGTTGGAAAACCCAGCGAGGTCATGGCGAACTGAATGAAGGAATTCAGGCAACCCCATTTCCTTGATCATATTGAGGTCCGCAAACTCTACTTTACTGCAGATGCGTCCAAATGTTTTTTGCAAGTGCTTGCTGCCTTCGATCTCCGCATCTTCCACCACCTCATCCAGGTAACGTTTAATACGGTTCAGGGAATAATTCAATGATCTTGGGAAGTTTTTGTTTAAGATGACATGGTCCACTACGTTCAGGTTATGCTGGTCATGTGTATAGGTCTTTAGATATAGCTCATAGCCGGATAAGGATAGCAACAGGTTCCTCCAGAAAAGAATATCCTGCTGATCATCCAGCTGATGACCGATCTTGGCAAAATGGGCATTCGTCACTTCTATGGTGAGCAGGCAGCGTTCAATGAATTTACCAAGGCTCATAAAATTCCACCCCTGGCCCCGCGGCATCGTACTGTCGGTAACGCCATAATACAGGGTATTATTCATGTCCAGCAGGTCAATTATTTCAAGTGCCTTTGAACCGGTTAGTTTTTTTTCGAGGCCAGGAGCATTGACGATATGATATAACTGGTTCACCTGTTCCCATACTTCTTTGGTGATATTGTCCTGCACACCTCTTGCATTCTCCCTTGCTTTGGTGATCATCACTTTGATGGCGTTCAGGTTGGCCGTATCCGTGATCAGCAGCTTTAGTGCAGCGGCAGTATCTTTTGTCTGTTCTTCGCCAAAACCTTCAGGACAATAAGTAAAAGCAGCTGCTACATCTTTCCAGGAAAAATGATGGGTATTGCCAATATCGAATGAGAGTATATAATTGGTACGGATCACCCTTACCAGGCAATCATTTCTTTCCATGTACCTGTTCAGCCAGAATAATGAATCTGCAATTCTACTTAGCATGTAATCTACAATGAATTTAAAGTTATCCTGAATCCGGGTGAATGGTCAGCAGTGAATTGTCAAACCCTTTATTGACTATTCACCATTCACAGGTCCACCACCCATGTATCTTTACTTCCGCCTCCCTGTGATGAATTGACGACCAATGAACCTTCCCGTAAAGCAACCCTTGTTAATCCGCCCGGCACTATCTTTATCCCCGAGGGCCCGCATAAGGCATAAGGCCTGAGATCAACATGCCGGGGCTGTAATTTGCCATCTATGAAACAGGGAACGGTTGATAATTTAATGATGGGCTGCGCAATAAACTCACGCGGTGTTTCTTCAATAGCTTTTTTCACTTCCTCCAGTTCTTTTTCACTGGCTTTATTACCCATCACCATGCCATATCCGCCTGACTGATTGGTCCTTTTTATTACCATATTCTCCATATTCTTAAACACATATTCTCTTACTTCTGCTTCTTCCAGCCCATAAGTAGGAACATTGGGAAGAATGGGTTCTTCATTTAAATAATACCGTATCATTGCCGGAACAAAAGCATACACGGCTTTATCATCTGCAACGCCATTACCAACAGCATTGGCGATCGCCACACTCCCTTTTCGATAAGCGCTCATCAATCCGGGTACTCCCAAAGCACTATCAGGTCTGAACACAAGCGGATCAAGATAGTCGTCATCTATCCTTCGGTAGATCACATGCACCTGCTGCAATCCTGCTGTTGTTTTCATATACACTTTGTGGTTATCTACCAGCAGGTCACGGCCTTCTACCAAAGGGATACCCATTGACCGGGCAAGGAAAGTATGTTCAAAATAAGCGGAGTTGTAAACGCCTGGTGTAAGGAGTACTACTGTCGGGTTGCCGATCTGTTGCGGGGAAAGGCTGGTCAGTATTTCCTGGAGAAGCAACGGATAGCTGTTGATCATTCTTACACGACTATCTGCCAGCATTCCCGGGAAAATCCTCTTGGTCACTTCCCGGTTTTCCAGCATATAAGATACACCTGACGGTGTTCGCAGGTTGTCTTCTAAAATATAGAATGTACCATCCTGCCCGCGTATAAGGTCAATGCCTGATATATGGACATACAGGTCATGCGGCACAGTTACCCCATGTACTTCCCGGGTATAGTGAGGACAGGTGGCGATCAGCTCAGCAGGAATGATCTTGTCCTTAATGATCTGTTGTTTTGAATAAATATCTTTCAGGAAAAGGTTTAGTGCTTTTAAGCGCTGGCTGATACCCTGCTGAATATGGTCCCATTCTTTGGAGGTGAGTATGCGTGGTATGATATCAAACGGGAATATCCTTTCAATGCCTGCATTATCACTATAGACCGTAAAAGTTATTCCCTGGTTCATGAAGAGTTCCCCGGCCTGTTTATCTTTCTGGTGCAGCAATTCATCAGGCAAGTGGCTGATATCATTAAATACCTGCAGGTATTGCGGACGGATAGTATTATCAGCACACATCTCATCCCAGGTGCCCGGATAGGCTTTGTATTCCTCAAATAATTGGCGACCAGTCATAGCAGTTTTTTGGGCAAATAAAAAAAGTTGCTTCACATGCTTTCATGTGGAAACAACCGTTTTGCCGAATATACCGAATCCTTCAATATAATCGGTCTTTGCAAAGCGGTATTTGTAAAAAAAAAACGGGACTAATTTACGTTTGCATTCAGAAAGGCCTGGATGGCATTGAAGGAATGAGTAAGGTTTGCTCCCGTCCAGCCATGCCCCTCTGCAGGATAAAAAACATATTGGCTGATAACACCTTTGGTTTGCAGCTTTGTAACCAGCGATGTAGATTGTGACACCGGCACTAAAGGATCGAGCCCGCCCTGCAAAATAATAGTAGGAGGGCTTTCAATGCTAACAAAGTTGATAGGGCTTGATTGCTGGTACATGGCAGGGTTGGTAGCGGGAGTGCCGACAAGTAAAGTTTCGATCACGGGTACCAGCAGGGGATTGACAGGGTTGTTATGCATGGCCGTCATATCTGTTGGGCCGAAAAAGTCAACGATCGCCTTTGCTTTTACAGGGCTGATATTTTTATACGCCTGTAATAAGGCCAAATGCCCTCCGGCACTGGCGCCAAGTAAAACGATCTTCCCGGATATTCTATAGTCGGCCGATTTACTGACAATAAAATCAAAAGCTGCTTTCACATCATTTTCCTGTGCCGGGAAAAGATTAGCTGTTGCCGTTGCCAACCTGTAATTCATATTAACAATGGCATAGTCCGGCAACCTTCTCTTCAATGTATCTACAAAAGGAGTGAAATCAGCTTTATCACCCGATGACCAGGCGCCGCCATGTATAAGTAGGATCACTTTGGTAGCAGCGGCCGTTCTGCCGGCCGGCAAATAAATATCCATTTTCTGCTGCGCATCAGTTCCATAAGCGGTGTTCAGAATGGTTTGTTCTGTTATGGTATTATTATTGGCTTCCTGGTTTTCCTTTTGGCAGCCCATAATGATACTGAAGAGAAAAAAAGGCAACAGGTACCGGTGCATGGTAAAGATGAGTTTAGAAGCAATTTACAACAATCACGCCTGTCCGGGCATTGTAATCAGGCGAGGATAGTGGCGGCAACGGGTTTTTTGATTATTTTGACGCTTTAAATGAAACAAGGACGGAAATATATAAGAACACTGTTTGCAGGGCTGGTCATTTTCTTTCAGAATGTTCTTGCTATCGCCCAGCCCGTTATTCCCGGTGAGCATAATTATGCTATCAATGCTCCCGGTGTAGCAATGGTGCAAACAGTCTTCTCAGCTACAGTATATGTAAACAAAGTGGAGATCAATCAACGCCGATTGAACCAGCTTGTGGATTCTGTTAAAAAATTGGATGCCACGCGGAATATGTTATCTGCAGAACGCAAACTGGATATAGTTGTAAAGGCTTTGTATAATAACCCGCTACGTTTTTTTGCTGCTACTACTCAATACCTGAGCCAGCAGCATCGTATCGTATCAAATGGTACCGGTTTTTTTGTAACGGGTGATGGGTATTTTATCACCAACTGCCATATTATTGACAGGGACAGTGCCTTTATCCGTCAAAAGTTTATTCTTTCTACTTTTCGTGAAGTTGCTGATGCCAATATCCGTTCCTTAGAATCATCCTGGGCTATGACATTGACCGATGAACAGCGAAGCCTCTTATATAATTCTTACAGCCTGATCTATTCGCAACTTTCTTCCATGATCCTTTTTGACCTGCAAAAAGATATTTTCATCATTTACCGCGCTGATAACGGATCCAACCAGCCTTTCAAAGTAAAAAAACCTGCAAAGGCGATAGTTAAGGGTAAGGCCATGCCGGGAAAAGATGTGGCAATATTGAAGTTAGACGATGTTAATGATCTTCCTACCTTGCCGGTCAGCAGGGATTCGATCATTAAGATCGGGGAAAAGATATTAGTATATGGCTATCCCGAACCTGCTACCAGCAATATTTTTCTGGCGGAAGAATCAAATACAGAGCCGACACTTACTGCCGGAGTGGTCAGTGCTATCAAACAATCAGTAGGAGGCTGGCCTGTCGTGCAAATGGATGCTATGATATCCCATGGCAGCAGTGGCAGCCCGGTCTGTAATGATAAGGGCGAAGTGATCGGACTGGCAACTTTTGGCAGTTTCGAACAGAATACTGGCGGCCTTGCATCCGGATATAACTTTGCTATCCCTGTTACTGTAATTAAAGAATTTATTGATAGCGCCGGTGTAAAACCGGGACTAAGCCGTTCTTCTTTATTATACAATGAAGGTCTGCGGTATTTTTATCAGTCTTATTATAAAAAGGCGTTGAAGCGATTTGAAGATGTAAAAAAGCTCAACAGCAACTATCCCAGGCTGAATTATTATACCACTCTTTGCACACAAAGAATAGAAGCAGGGGAGGACCGTAGTTCTTTCCTGCAAAAAAATTTTTTCAGGGTGATATCTATCATTCTTGTTATTGGCGGTATCTATCTCTACTATGGCTGGAAGAGAGGCTGGTAAGAGTTACGCAGCTGAATCTTTTTCAAACTCGAACTGTTTTTTCATGAAGTTCATATAGAGCTCACGCCGCAGAACATACAGCCCATAGAGTATGATCAACTGAAACACGAGCATGATAAGACTGATCAGCACAGGGAGGAAAAGCTGGAATGGTAATCTGGTCATAGGCCTGCTCATCAATGCGGCCAGCGAGGCCAGTTCCCTGTATTCCGCAAAAATGATCCCAAACAAAAAGACGAGAAAAAGAAAATTGACCAGGAATATCCGGTTGAAATTTGTTTTTTGTTTTCCGGTTACCGGCATGTCAGGATAATTGGAATTGAGGATATTGATCGCAAGAATAGCCAATAAAAAGATCGAGACAAATAAAAAAGCCCGCAACAGTTCACCTATCTCGAATACCTGGAAAAAATTGATGAGAGAAATAATAGAAAATATAGAGGCAGCCAGCAACTGTATGATGCAGACTATTCTGTATATGATCCATCTTACCGGCATAGGGTGTAAAGTAACAGATTTCTTTGCAGGGTATTGTTATTGTCCGATGGCATTGATAAGCGAGTCCATTTTCTTCCGGTTATTCCGGTTAATGAGGGCTGGTAATCCGACCTGCATGATCAGTGTGATCGTCTCAATTATCAAAGCAAGGATAAGAATGCCGAGCATGATCTTCCCGGTGAAATCTCTTCCTTCATTGTTGTCTGAAAATTCCCACATGGCGGCATAAACACAAAGAATGATCATGCCAATAGTGGTTAGCGCTGACAAGACCAGCAGGATGATATGAGTGGTTTTAACAGGCGGAGGTATTAGTTTATCCGGGTAATAGCGCTGTACCAGGATAATATTCAGGAAGCTATTCAGTCCCACGAACAACAGCCCGGCACCGAAGACCGACCCCCACAAATAGTCTTCGCTATGATTGCTGTTATTCGCCAGGCCGATGATCAGCAACAGCAGCAGGACGAATGCAGGCAGGGCAACGATAAAATTCAGCGCAAGAAATATTTTCCATTTAAGGGGCATTATTTCAGATCAAGCTTTATCTGCAATTCATCAAATTGCTTATCGTCAATTGTAGCGGGTGCATCCAGCATCACATCTCTTCCTGCATTGTTCTTGGGAAAGGCAATAAAATCGCGGATGCTTTCACTACCGCCAAGGATAGCGCATAAGCGATCAAAGCCAAATGCGATACCACCATGTGGCGGAGCTCCATATTCAAAAGCGCCAAGTAAAAAGCCGAACTTATGCTGCTGCTCTTCTTTATCCATACCAAGCGCTGCAAACATTTTTTCCTGCAACTCTCTCTGGTATATACGAATCGATCCACCGCCGATCTCATTTCCGTTCAATACCATATCATATGCATTGGCTTTGATATTCGCATAAGGATGTTTCAGGTATTCAGCTGCATTTTCAATAACCGGGTTGTTATTGATCATCGTAGATATCTGTTCCGGTTTCGGAGATGTGAACGGATGATGTCGGGCTACCCAGCGATTGCCTTCTTCATCATACTCGAATAATGGGAAATCAAGTACCCATAGTAACCTGAATTCTTCTTTTTTGCGCAGCCCAAGGCGTTCGGCCATTTCAAGCCGCAATTCACTGATCGCTTTTCTTGTTCTTTCTTCAGCACCGGCAAGTATCAGTACAAGATCACCCGCTTTGGCATTTGCAGCTTCAGCAATTGCTTTTAACTTCTCTTCACTGTAAAATTTGTCAACACTGCTTTTATATGTGCCATCGGTATTACATTTAATAAATACCAGTCCCTTCATACCGATCTGAGGACGTTTCACCCATTCGGTCAGTTCATCAGTTTGTTTACGGCTGTATTCACTGCAACCGGGAACGGCAATGGCCAAAACAGTTTCAGCATCATCAAATACCTTAAAGCCTGTACCATTGATGAGAGATGAGCGGTCTCCTTTGGAGACATATACCGATGCAGGTTTTTTTAAATTCAGCAATGACATGTCAAAACGGATATCCGGTTTATCGTTTCCGAAATTCCACATAGCATCTTCCCAGGTCATGCGATGCACTTTTTCCGTATAGTCGATACCTTTTACATCCTTGAAAATGGATTTTACCATTCCTTCGAACATATTAAGAATGTCTTCCTGCTCAACAAAGGCCATCTCGCAGTCTATCTGTGTGAACTCCGGCTGTCGGTCTGCACGCAGGTCCTCATCACGAAAGCATTTCACGACCTGGTAATAGCGGTCATATCCGCTTACCATGAGCAATTGTTTGAATGTTTGCGGTGATTGTGGTAATGCGTAGAATTGCCCCGGGTTCATCCTGGACGGAACGACAAAGTCCCGGGCTCCTTCGGGTGTTGATTTGATCAGGAAAGGGGTTTCTATATCCATGAAGCCTTTTTTGTGTAAATAATTCCTGGCTGCACGGTTCACCGCATATCTTAATTCGAGATTCTTCTTTACTGCATTTCTTCTCAGGTCAAGAAATCGGTATTTCATCCGCAGGTCATCACCGCCATCTGTATCATCCTGTATGGTAAATGGAGGAACTGCTGATCTATTCAAAATACTGAATGACTGCACATTTATTTCAATATCACCTGTAGAAATATTCGGGTTCTTATTACTTCTTTCGTTGACAACACCAGTAGCCTGTAATACAAACTCACGCCCAAGCGGGTTTTCTTCTAATTGTTTGTTCAGCTCTTCTCCAAATAAAAGTTGAGTGATACCATAGCGGTCACGCAGGTCCACGAAAGTAATGGCCCCGAATTTCCTCACTGTCTGCACCCATCCGGCCAGCGTCACTTCTTTTGAAATGTCAGTGATCCTCAGTTCGCCGCAAGTATTTGATCTGTACATATCGTAAATATCCTTTTTGAGCCGCAAATATAGCAAGTAAGCGGCGATTGAACGGAAAGCCGTTGACCGTCATGGGATTGATTTGCGGGTCAGGCATCTATGCGTGATTTTACTTATTAAACGTGATCCGGCATGTTCTAATAGTAAGTAAAAAGTTAGTTTGTTGATAATAATAGCCTTACTTGCGAGCCGTAGTTTTACTAATCAAAATTACTTGGTCAATACTTGCATATAACACGGTGTCTGGCTACATTTATACTGTATACCGTACGCTATGCAGTTATTCCAAAGATTAAATAGTTTTTTCTCATCCCAGGCTGTTAAACCGGC
>JAEUVK010000035.1 GCA_016787135.1 Chitinophagaceae bacterium
TGCGCTGTGCATCCCGCAGGTAAGCAGAATTCATTTTTTCATTCCAGGAGCCGGACGAGTAAGTGCTGTATGTGTACGGAGCGATCTGTGCAAAGTAAAAAGGGAAATTTCCCTGTCCCCATTCACTACGCCACAACGACACCATAGCCGGGAATAATTTTTCATATTCATCAGGACGGCCATTATTGCTTTCTCCCTGGTACCAGATACAGCCTTTGATCGTGTAACCCGTGATAGGACGGATCATACCATTATATAGGGTAGTGGCATTTTTGTTGTTGAGTTTTTCCGTACTTCCGGGAGCATGTATTTTAATGTCAGGGAAATCTTTCAGCGACTCCCTGCTCATAAAGGCTTCGGCAGGCGAACCACCATAACTATCGTTGATCAGCGCAACCGGAACTTTTAACTGCTGGTATAATATCCTTCCGAAATAATATGCAGTAGCTGAGAAATTACTGATGTCCTCCGGTTTGGCAGCTTTCCAGGAAGAATGTTTGCTTGTATCCTGCGGTTCATTCTGTACAGAGCGGGGAACGGTATAGATGCGGATATTGTTATTTACAGAGTTGAAAACAGCATCGTTTGACCCGAGTATAGGCTGATCTTTAAAACCTTTCATCGGCATTTCCATATTGGATTGCCCGCTGCAGAACCATACTTCGCCGATCAGTACATTGCGGAGGGTGATCGTATTCCCTTCGCTGATGGTTATTTCATAAGGTCCGCCAGCTGCCGGAGTGCTGATCTTTGTTTTCCATTTGCCATCAGCGCCGGTTTTTACAGCGTACTTCTTTTTATTCCAGGAAGCCACCACCTGTACGGTGGCATTGGCTTTTGCCCATCCCCAGATAGCGGCATCGGTCTGCTGCTGGAGTACCATATTATCGCTGAAGAACGAAGGCAATTTTACAGATGCAATGACCGGGCTGAGGATTATCAGAGAAAAAAACAGCAGAATCAGAACCGGTCTGGTCTTATGTTGGGAGGCAATCATAGTATGATCTTGTTTAAAAGTCTAAAATAATTCATAATGCTTATACTCCTGTCCGGTACTGTTGATTATCACCCGGTAATGGTTTGAAACTTTTCTGTAATTTACCCGGCGAAATAAGGTTAGTTTGCAATATGAAGGAAAAGGATAGTAAAGAAGGCTCACATAAGAATATATGGTATGGTTTAGGGCGTCAGCGTATTGAGATACCGAAGACCATTCTGAAATCAAGGGTACATAGTAACCTTTTACTCAAGCACCTTCATATCTGTTCTATCGGGTATTATCCTAAAGCAAAAGATCATTATACCTACAGAAAAAAAGGCCTGCCGGAGAATTTTCTCTTTTATTGTGTGGACGGGCATGGGTGGTATGAAATAGACGGGCAGCATTTTGAAGTAGGCGCCAATGAATTTTTTGTGCTCCCGCAAAATACAGAACATGCTTACGGCAGCAGCCCGGATCATCCCTGGAGTATCTATTGGATACATTTTGGCGGAGATTCGCTTCCGGAACTGAATAAAGTGCAGGCGGTACAAAAGCATTTCAAACCTTTTTATATAAAGAACAACGGCGATATTCTTCCGCTCTTTACCAAAATATACAAAACGCTTGAACTGGGGTATAGTATCGACAACCTTTTATTCGCCAATATGTGCT
Organism: Chitinophagaceae bacterium; assembly: GCA_016787135.1. Classification (GTDB taxonomy): domain Bacteria; phylum Bacteroidota; class Bacteroidia; order Chitinophagales; family Chitinophagaceae; genus VBAT01. The sequence goes on from JAEUVK010000035.1 coordinate 1,655, forward strand.
TATCTGAATTTCTCACCCTGTTCATTTATAATTCGCGTCACTATGAAACTTCTGCCAATGAAAAAGCAGATTGTGTAGATAGCGCCATTTTGTATATGCAGGAACATATCAACGATAATATTTCTTTGAATGAATTAAGCAAGCAATATAATTATTCGGTCTCGAGATTTTCCAACCTGTTCAAACAAAAGACCGGGTACGCCCCGATAGATTATTTCGTACAGATGAAGATGCAGAAAGCCTGCCAGCAACTGGATTTCACCAACCGTTCTGTAAAAGATATTGCGTTCAGTATGGGGTTTGACGATCCTTATTATTTTTCCAAACGCTTCAGGACGATCATTGGCATGTCTCCAAAGAAATACAGGTCGCTGGACAATGATTAGCGTAATTCAATGTGCCATATTTGTTAGTGAATTACTAGTTTGTTTCACTAATTGATATGCCCTGCTTATGAATCTTGCGGTAACCACCAGCGATAGGTTAGGTAAAAGGCTATAAAGGGCTCCCGGAGCCGATATTTCGATTTATTTTGTTTATTTTCGATTTTTTTCTTTTAATTTCGTATCCTTGCTATACAAACAGTCTATGCTGCCCAATCAACGCAGAGAAAAGATAATAGAACTACTTAGAGAAGACGGTTCTGCCAAAGTGCTGGACCTTGCCAAACTCTTTAAAGTAACCGAGGTCACCATCCGGCAGGATCTCGAAAAGCTGGATAAAGAAGGTTTGATCATCAGGGAGCATGGCGGGGCGTACCTGAAAAATATCAAAGACCAGGTTCAGAAATTCTCTTTAGCTCATCAGGAAAATCTGGATAGAAAAGAACTGATTGCTGCAAAGTGTCTTGAATTCATTGAAAGCGGCGATACTATTATTTTAGACTCCGGCTCCACCACCACTGAAGTGGCAAAGAAACTGAAGGGTAAGAAAAACCTCACCGTTATTACCAATGCCCTCAATATCGCACTGATGCTCGGAGCAGAGACCGGTATAGAAGTGATTGTCACGGGTGGCGAATTCAAGCCACCGACACTATCGCTTACGGGTCAGAAAGCTGCTGATTTCTTCAAAGGGCTGCACGTACAGAAGTTATTCCTGGCAACGGCCGGCATTTCGCTTAAGGCAGGGCTTACTTATCCAAGCATCAGCGACCTTGTTGTAAAAAAGGCGATGATAGATGCGGCCGAGACGACTTACCTCGTAGCTGATTCCACTAAAATGGGGAAGGCTGCATTTGCCAGTCTAGGGGCATTATCTCTTATTGACTATATCATTACAGATGCCGGAATAGATAAAAAAAATAAACAGGTATTCCGCGACAATGAAATTGAATTGATCATAGCAAACTGATAAATACTATGACTGTAAATAAATACAAGCAATCCACACTCGGTGTTATTATTGGTAACCGTGATTTCTTTCCGGATAAATTAGTGGCCGAGGCAAGAACAGAAGTCCTTGAACTGTTTAAGAAGCTTGCCATCACACCTGTGCTGTTAAGCGATACTGATTCTAAGCTCGGCGGGGTGGAAACTTTTTCCGAAGCGCAGAAGTGTGCTGCATTATTCAGGCAACATGCGGATCAGATTGATGGCATTTTGGTGGTATTGCCCAATTTCGGAGATGAGAAAGGAATAGCGGAGACGATCAAGTTGTCCGGATTGAATGTTCCGGTACTGATACAAGGTTATCCGGATGACCTGGGTAAAATGGATGTGGTGAACAGGAGGGATGCCTGGTGTGGTAAAATATCCGTTTGTAATAACCTCTATCAATTCGGAATAAAATACTCGTTGACGACAAAGCATGTAGTGAGCCTTTCTGATGAATCGTTTATCAGTGATCTGAGAAATTTTATTGCTATATGCCGTGTGGTAAAGGGTATGCGAAAAGTCCGCATCGGTGCGGTGGGGGCAAGGCCTGGCGCATTCAATACGGTTCGTTACAGCGAAAAGATCCTTCAGCGAAGTGGTATCTCTGTTACCACCGTTGACCTGTCGGAAATTCTGGGCAATGCCAATAAACTGAGTGCAGATGACAGGGTGGTGAAGGAAAAACTGGAAAAGATCAATGCGTACGCAGCAACGGGAAAAACACCCAATGAAAAACTGGTGCAGATAGCAAAGCTGGATGTGGTATTGTCTGATTTTATGCAGGAGAATGTACTCGATGCCACCGCTATTCAATGCTGGACATCACTGCAAAAGAATTATGGCTGCAATGTCTGCACTAACATGAGTATGATGAGTGAAAATATGCTGCCTTCTGCCTGCGAAGTGGATGTTACCGGTACACTGACCATGTATGCCATGCAACTGGCCAGCGGTTCGCCATCTGCATTGGTTGACTGGAACAATAATTATGCAGATGATGATACCAAATGCGTGCTGTTTCATTGTGGTAATTGGGCAAAATCATTCTTGCCTGATATTACGATCAGCACGGCGCCGATACTGGGCACATCTGTCGGAACAGAAAATACTTATGGGGCACTGGATGGCCGTACCCCGGCGATGCCATTGACGTATGGCCGTATCAGTACGGATGATTGTAAAGGGGTGATCAAGGCTTATGTAGGCGAAGGTGAACTGACCGATGATGCCCTGAGCACATTTGGCAACAGGGCTGTTGCACAGATCAGCAACCTGCAGGGATTGATGCAGTATGTATGCCGTAACGGTTTTGAACATCATGTTGTAATGAATGCTGCTAAAACCGCAGGCATTTTAAAAGAAGCATTCGGGAATTATTTAGGCTGGGAAACATACCAGCACCAGTAATAAGAATATAATGACAACTAAGGAGCTGAAAGAACGGTCAATTATCTATCGCAAAAAGATACTGCAATATATCATGAAAGCCAATGCAGGGCATACGGGCGGGAGTTTGTCATGTACGGATATCCTGAATGTACTGTATAATGAAGTGTTGAATGTATCCCCACAGAATTTTTCATCTAATGACCGGGACAGGTATATCCAAAGTAAAGGGCATTGTGTGGAAGCACTGTTTGTCGTATTGGCTGACAAAGGTTTTTTCCCCGAAGAAGATCTTAATACATTATGCCAGTATAAATCACATTATATAGGTCACCCCACCAAAAAAGTAAAAGGTGTTGAACAGAACACCGGTGCGCTGGGGCATGGATTGCCTATAGCAGTTGGGACAGCCCTGGCTGCCAAAATGGATAAGAAAAGCTTTCGTGTATTCACACTGATGGGAGATGGAGAATTGCCCGAAGGATCGAACTGGGAAGCTGCATTAAGCGCTGCTCATTATAAACTGGATAACCTCTGTGCCATTATTGATAAGAACAGTTTGCAGATCACGGCTGCTACGGCTGATGTGATGAATACTGATCCGCTGGATCAAAAGTTTAGAAGCTTTGGATGGGCGGTAAAAGAAATAAACGGGAATGATGTCGATGCATTGAAGGATGCCTTTGCCGGTTTGCCATTTGAAAAAGGTAAACCGTCGGTGATCATTGCACATACTGTAAAAGGTAAGGGAGTAAGTTTCATGGAGAACCAACTGAAATGGCATCATGGTGTGCCGGACAAAAATCAGTATGAAACAGCACAGAATGAGCTGGATAAAGCATTAAGTGAAATATAATCATGGCAGAACAGATCAACACGCATACTTATAAACCGAATCTGGAGATATTTTCAGAAACATTGCAGCGTCTTGCGTTGACTGACCGGAATATTGTCGCTGTTACAAGTGATAGCCGTGGCTCGGGTAAGTTGGTCCCTTTCGGAAAAAAATTCCCGGAACAAATGGTGGAAGTAGGAATAGCTGAACAAAATCTTGTTGGCGTTGCAGCAGGATTGGCTTCATGTGGTAAAAAGGTATTTGCTGTTTCACCCGCTTGTTTTTTAACGGCAAGAGCACTGGAACAAATTAAAAATGATGTGGCCTATAGTGATAACCGGGTAAATATTATCGGTATCAGCGCAGGAGTAAGTTATGGCGCTCTGGGTAGTACGCACCACAGTCTGCACGACTACGCTGCATTAAGGGCTATCAATAATATTATGGTGGTGGCGCCTGCAGATAATTTTGAAACGGAGCAGGCCATAGAGCTGGCTGCAAAAGCTGATCAGCCGGTATATCTCCGTTTTGGTAAGAAACCAATGCCTCCTCTGAAAGAGATAAATAACGATGGGTTTGCTTTTGGAAAAGGACGGGTGATCCTGGAAGGCAGTGATGTAGCCATAATCGCAACAGGGGAAACTGTATATCCTGCTCTGCAGGCAGCCGGCAAATTAAAGCAGCAAGGTATTACGGCGACCGTGATAAGTATGCATACGATAAAACCGCTGGACACAGCATTGCTGAGATCGGTTGCAGAAAAGTGTAAAGCGGTCATCACTGTAGAAGAACATAGTGTATATGGAGGTTTGGGTGAGGCTTGTGCTTCTTACCTGTTGCAAAACAGGATCACAAAGCCTTTCAGGATAATTGGCATCCCTGATGAATATACGATCACCGGCTCTCAACAGAATATATTTGACCATTATGGCATAAATGAAAAAGGTATAGCAGAGGTGGCTTTGTCTTTACTAAAATAAAAGCAAATGCTAAAACGATTGTACTGGTTGCCTGTATGCGCTGTGTTGCTGTTTGTGCTATGCAGAGTAAAAACACATCATGCAGGGCTGGCGAAAATTGCTGTAGTGGTTTCAACACTCAATAATCCATGGTTTGTTTTTCTGGCGGAAACGGCTACTGCCAAAGCAAAGGCATTAGGATATGATGCAAAGATCTTCGACTCGCAGAATAATACGGCATCGGAAAGCGATCATTTCGAAAATATCATAGTCTCCGGTTTTGCAGCCATATTGTTCAATTCTACAGATGCAAATGGATCGGTAGCCAATGTTTTAAAAGCAAAGGCAGCCGGTGGTCAAGGGAGGAGTGATTTTGCTGGCGGTTAGCATTGATAAAATTGGCGACAAAAAGATTAAACAAGAAATTAAGTGAGCCAACATAAATATATACTGGCTATTGACCAGGGCACCAGTTCCACCAAGTCTCTGATCTTTGATGATCAGGGGCAGGCCATTGCCAAAGGCCAGGAGCCATTGCACACTTACTATCTTGATAATGGTTTTGTAGAGCAGGATGCAGAAGGTATTTATCAGAACGTACTGGCTTCAGTTAAAAAATGCCTGCAGCAGTTCACTCAAAAAGGTCTTAACACAGCTCATATAGCCGCTATCGGTATTTCGAATCAGCGGGAAACATTTGTAGTATGGGATAAGGAAGGGAATCCATTGCATAATGCAGTGGTTTGGCAATGCAAACGTTCTGTACAGGTGTGCGAACAATTAAAACAGAAAGGTTTGTTGTTCCTTATCAGGGAAAGGACAGGGTTGGTGATCGATCCCTATTTTTCAGCCACTAAACTCATCTGGTTATTTCAGAATGTGCCGGTGATAAGAGAAGCGATCAGGGACGGCAATGCATTTTTTGGAACGATAGATACGTGGTTATTGTATAAACTTACCGGTGGTAAAGAGTACGCAACTGATTTTACCAATGCTTCAAGAACATTATTCTTTAATCTCCATTCTCTCCGCTGGGATGATGAGTTGATAGAAATATTTGGTGTAAAAGGTATCCGTTTACCGCAATTAAACCCTTCTTCGTTTCATTTCGGGGAAACCGCCCTGAACGGGTTATTGGAAAAGCCGGTTCCAGTCGCTGCGCTTATTGGCGATTCACATGCTGCTGCATTTGGTGAAGGTTGTTTTGAAGCAGGAACAGCCAAGGCTACCTTAGGAACCGGCTGCAGTATCCTGATGAATACCGGCAACAAGCCAGTGCTTTCGGGTAACGGAATGGTCACTACTGTTTGCTGGAGTATGAACGGCCGGGTTGACTATGCGCTTGAGGGTGTGATCGTTTCCTGCGGTGCTACCATTGAATGGCTGAAGAATGAATTGAATTTATTCAATGATAGTAGAGAGACCGAAATGATGGCCCGGGCAGTTGCAGACAATGGTGGTGTTTATTTAATACCCGCTTTTAGCGGTCTCGGTTCACCTCACTGGCAGATGAACAGAAAAGCATCTATAACAGGAATGAGTTTCGGCACTACCAAAAACCACATTGTAAGGGCGGCGTTAGAATCTATTCCTTACCAGATAAAAGATGTGATCAGCGCCATGGAAAAAGATGCTGGTATGTCGCTGAAAGAGCTGATGACCGATGGCGGAATGACCTCCAATCAATTTGTCATGCAATTCATAGCTGATCTCCTGGATAAAAATGTTGCAGGTATCGGTATGCCTGATGTATCGGCGCTTGGAGCTGCTTATTTGGCTGGCCTGAAAACCGGAGTGTATGGACATATTGATGTTTTAAAGGAACTGAATACCGATAAAAAGGTTTACCAGCCCGACGCTACAGCAAAAAAAGTTGCCGAAAATTATAGAACCTGGACAGAGATTATTAAGAGCAAGGAGTGAATGCAGGTACTGACAGGCTATTTTCTCCATTTTTAATTGTTATCTGAACTGTTTAAGTAGCGGATCATGCTTTTCATTGTTATTTTTTAACCAGGGAAGCTGTTCATGATGATCGGCAGAAAATTCCAGCTCCAATGTGGATACGGAAGTCTTGATATATTTCAGCCCTTGTTGAAACTTTCAACTGCTACCATGTCTGACAGCTGACTGAATATGAATAATGGTGAACGCAGAACATTTGCCTTGACATGGTTGCGCTTAAGAAGAGCAGGTCCTGTACCCGATGGTTTTCAAAGTTTTTTCCTTTTAAAATATCATTTTTGCTGAATTCACCCCTTTGTTTTCAGATTTATCCCCCCTGTTTCCAATGATCGTAGTCATAAATTTATGGCTGATTTTGCCAAAGGGAAGCCACAGCGACCTCGAAATAATCATTAAACGGCTTGCGTATGAAAAATTTGCCTCATGTATCCTTGCCGCCCGACAGGTGTCTTCAGGGGCATTTCTTGCTTTCTATATATAACGAAACAGAAAAATACAGGCTACTTTACATAACGCAGCTGGTACGAAAGTTTGCCGTCCCCGGCATAGATCCACGTTTTAAAAAGAGGACACTTCAATGATATACAAACCCACCGGCAAAGATATTCTGCAGCTATTTATACCGGCAGTTCTTCTGTTGTCTTGTTTTGGGATAAATGCGCAAGGTCCTGTCAGCAGACATGTAAGTATTACGGATGTTGATAGTGGCTGGTCGGGAAATTCGGTCAACGCTGTTGTCTTCAGAAAAAATTCACTTGTTTCATTCGGTGATACACAATTCATCAGTTTCTATGATGCCAAAGGATTTGTGGTACTTGGCAAAAGAAAGGCGGGGGAGAAGAACTGGCAGCTAAATAAGACAGGTTATACGGGTAATATTAAGGATGCACATAACAGTATCAGTATAATGGTGGACGGAGAAGGGTACCTGCATCTGGCCTGGGATCAGCACAATAACTCCCTGAATTATTGCAAAAGCAAAGAACCTTTATCACTGGAGATGTCAGAAAAAATCAAAATGACCGGAATAGCTGAGAATAGTGTCAGTTATCCGGAGTTTTATAAAATGCCCGGGGGCGATCTTATGTTTTTGTACCGGGATGGTGGCTCAGGAAGGGGAAACCTGGTGGTGAATAAATATAATATCAGGACCGGGCAATGGAGCCAGTTGCATAATAACCTTATTGATGGAGAAAGACAACGCAATGCTTACTGGCAGGCTTGTGTTGATGATAAAGGAATTATTCATATATCATGGGTTTGGAGAGAATCGCCGGATGTGGCCAGCAATCATGACATGTGTTATGCCCGGTCAACCGATGGGGGAGCGACATGGGAGAGATCCACGGGAGAAAAATACAATTTGCCTGTTACGGCCGCGACGGCGGAGTATGCTTTGAGTATCCTCCAAAAAAGTGAATTGATCAACCAGACATCCATATGTACTGACGGCAACGGCAGTCCTGTGATAGCCAGCTATTGGAGAGAAGAACATTCATCAATCCCGCAATACCATATTGTCTATAAAAAGAAAGGTCAGTGGCAGGTGCAGGATCTTGGTTTCAGAAGGACCGCATTTAGCTTAAGCGGTGCAGGCACCAAACAGATACCTGTTTCACGTCCGCAGGTTGTCGCATGGAGCAAAGGAAAAAAGACATGCGTTGCCATGATCTTCAAAGATGAAGAAAGAGGCAGTAAGGTCTCTGTTGCATGGAAAAAAAATATTAACAGTAAAAAGAAATGGAAGGTAATTGATTTAACGCTTAAGCCGGTAGGAGCATGGGAACCATCATACGATACGGAACTTTGGAAAAAGGAACATAAACTTAACCTGTACCTGCAATATGTAAAGCAGGCTGATGCAGAAGGAGTGTCAGATGTATTGCCGCAGATGGTACAGGTATTGGAGTGGAAGCCCTGACGTAAAAATAAAGAACTGATAAAAAAGTTGAAAATGAAGAAAAGAGAATTTTTGAAAGTGAGCAGCATATTGACTGCCATACTTGTGATCACAACAGGTGTTTTTTCACAATCTGAAAAGAGTGACTGGGAAAACCCCCTCCTGTATGAAGTAAATAAAGAAGCGCCCCGTGCATCTTTTATGTTGTTTAGTACGCAGGGGGATGTAATAAGAGACGATTACAGCCTGTCGCCTTTTCACCAGTCACTGAATGGCGCCTGGAAATTTGTGTATGCAGATAAGCCTGCTGATCGTATAAAAGATTTTTATCGTGCTGATCTCAATACAGACAAATGGAGTGATATCGCGGTACCTTCCAACTGGGAGTTGAAGGGTTTTGGGACCCCGATCTATACAAATATTACGTATCCATTCCCCAAAAACCCACCATTCGTCGGTGAGAATAACCCGGTAGGAACATACCGGAAGGAATTTACTATACCTGAAACATGGGGCGGGCATGAGATCATTCTTCATTTCGGGTCGATCACCGGTTGTGCTTTTGTGTATGTCAACGGAGAGAAAGTGGGAATGACCAAAGCATCAAAGGCTGCAGCGGAATTCAATATCACGAAATTTTTGAAGAAAGGGAATAACCTTCTTGCCGTACAGGTATTCCGCTGGCATGACGGCAGCTATCTCGAAGACCAGGATTTCTGGCGTTTAAGCGGGATTGAAAGAGATGTATTCCTGTTTGCCATGCCTAAGGTTACTGTATGGGATTTCTTCCTGAAAGCCGATCTCGACGAAAAATATAAGAATGGTTTATTCAGTGCAGATATTGTACTGCGTAAGTTCGGCGCCGTTGCTGCAAATGAGGGGACGCTTACGGTGGATTTAATTGATAAGAACGGGAAAAAAGTTTTCAGCCAGAAGAGGAATTATTCGTTTGCCGGCGATAGCCTGCAAAGCTTCCATTTCAGCGGGGCCATAAAAAATCCTTTTACATGGAGTGCAGAAACTCCTGATCTGTATGATTGCATTATTACCCATACCAACGGGAAGGGAGTGGTTACAATAACCCACACAGGGGCGAAAACCGGTTTCAGGAAAGTGGAAATAAAGAATGCACAGTTGCTCGTAAATGGGATGGCGGTGTATGTGCATGGGGTGAACCGTCATGAGCATGATGATGTGAATGGGCATGTGCCCTCAAAAGAGTTAATGCTGAAGGATATTCAACTGATGAAACAGTACAATATCAATGCTGTTCGTTGCTCACATTACCCCAATGATCCTTTATGGTATAAGCTCTGCGATAAGTATGGGTTGTATTTGGTAGATGAAGCCAATATCGAAAGCCATGGTATGGGCGCTGAATCGCAAAGCTGGTTTGATAAGTCAAAACATGTGGCGTATTTACCAGAATGGGCCCCGGCACACCTGGACAGGCATCGCCGTATGGTGGAGAGAGATAAGAATCACGCATCGGTCATTATATGGTCGCTGGGAAATGAATGTGGCAATGGCCCTGTCTTTTATGATGCTTATAAATGGATCAAACAGAGGGATAACACCCGGCCTGTACAATTTGAACAGGCAAAGGAAAATGAGAACACGGATATTGTTTGCCCCATGTACCCGCGGATCGCAGACATGCAGAAATATGCTGAGGATAAAACAAAAACCCGCCCGTACATCATGTGTGAGTACTCTCATGCTATGGGCAACAGTAACGGGAATTTCAGGGAGTACTGGGATATCATTATGAGCAGTGCTCATATGCAGGGGGGATTCATCTGGGACTGGGTGGACCAGGGGTACAAACAGAAGAACCAGAATGGGGATATCTACTGGGGATATGGCGGTGACCTTGGCAGTTATCATCTTCTGAATGATGAGAATTTTTGCTCGAATGGTTTGATCGCTGCCAACAGAACTGTACATCCAGGGTTGAATGAGGTCAAAAAGGTTTACCAGGATATTTATTTCAAAGCAAAGGATATTGCAGCAGGGGTGATCACTGTTAAAAACCTGTTTGCTTTCACAAACCTGGACAGGTATGATTTTACCTGGGCATTGGTCAAGAACGGCGAGGTGGTTCACACAAGTACTTTTAAATTGGGTGCAGCTCCGTATGAGCAGAAGGATGTAACACTTGGTCTGCCTGTTGAAAAGATGAGCGGGGCGGGAGAATATTTTATTACTATCTATGCTACCACTTCCCATGCTTCATCTACAGAACTGGTTCCTTTTGGGTACGAAGTAGCAAGAGAGCAGTTCAAACTGGCGGGAGATTACTTTGTAAAAACGAAAAATGTAAGCGGAACGCTACAGGTAAAGAGGGAGGGTGAAAAGTTAAGTTTTCAATCTGGTACTATCTCCGGCGAAATTGATCTCAGGCAGGGAATTGTCAGAAATTACAACAGTAAAGAAGGTATGCAGTTGTGGCGTTTTCCAGAACCTTATTTCTGGCGTGCCCCGACGGATAACGATTTCGGGAGCAATATGCAGCAGTCATTAGGGATCTGGCGTTCAGCCCACCAGAATAGAAAAGTGAAAAGCGTAGTGGCCGGAGAACAAAACAGCGATGGTATTAACATAAAGGTTGAGTATGAGCTGACCGGTATTGCTGTTCCGTACAGTGTTGACTATTTTATTCAAAATGACGGGAGCATTAAGATAACTGCATCCATGGATATGACAGGACGGGAATTGCCGGAACTCCCAAGATTTGGTATGCGCATGCAATTGCCGCCCGCATTTAATAGTCTTAGTTATTATGGCCGCGGGCCCTGGGAGAATTACAGCGACCGGAATGAATCTTCTTTTATTGCCCTATACAGTGATAATGTAAAGAACCAGTTCACTGCTAATTATATCCGGCCGCAGGAGAATGGCTATAAAACTGATGTCCGCTGGTTGACCTTAACCAATGACAAAGGCGATGGCATATTGATCGAAGGTGTACAGCCGCTTTGTTTCAGTGTTTTGAATCATTCTACGGAAAGTCTTGATCCGGGGATGACAAAAAAACAACAACATCCTGCTGATCTCAGACCCGATCAGAATATTTACCTGAACATTGACCTGAAACAAAGAGGAGTAGGCGGAGATAATAGCTGGGGGGCATTACCACATGATCAATATCGTTTGCTCGATAAAAAATATAGCTACAGCTATATTATCAAACTGATAGATGGTAAATAGATGAAGATACCGGTATCTATAACAAAGTTTTGTTTGATTGCGATTCTCCTGTCATTGCTGGTGGCTTGTAACCGGCACCTGAGTACTGGCAGTAATACAGCACAAAAGAATAATTATGTTCTTGTCTGGGCAGATGAATTCAATACAGAAGGAAGACCAGATTCACTGAACTGGAATTATGAACAGGGTTTTGTACGCAACGAGGAATTGCAGTGGTACCAGCCACAAAATGCAGCTTGTGTGAACGGCCTGCTTGTCATTGAAGCAAGGAAAGAGGGGAAGCCAAACCCTTCTTTTGAAGAAGGCAGCAGTAATTGGAGACGGAACAGAAAAAGCATTGATTATACATCTTCCTGCCTGATCACAAGAGGAAAAAGAGTATGGCGATATGGTCGCTTTGAAATGAGAGCAAGAATTGATATCAGTAAAGGAATGTGGCCGGCATGGTGGACACTGGGTGTGGATAAGCGCTGGCCGGCAAACGGGGAGATCGATATTATGGAGTATTACCGGGGTAAACTGCTGGCGAATATCGCCTGCCTCGGCAGTGACCGTAAGCCGGAATGGTTCAGCAATACATTCAGAACAGACTCATTAGGGGGTACTGAATGGGCAAATAGATTTCACATATGGAAAATGGATTGGACAGAACAATATATTGCGTTGTATTGTGACGACCAGTTGCTGAACAAGGTCTTTTTAGACCTGCTGGTGAACAAAGATGACCGTATCTTTAATCCTTTCAGGCAACCGCATTATATGCTGCTGAATCTTGCTGTAGGAGGAATGAATGGAGGCGATCCGGCCGACACGCGGTTCCCGCAGAAATTTGAAGTGGATTATGTACGGGTGTACCAGGAAAAAAGCCCGGCTTATGGGAGTATTCCCGGCTACTGACAATAATCATAAAGCAACAAATTACAATCTGTAAGTTTGCATACTTAAGTTTAGTTTTGGTGAATGGCAATATTCTGCGGATATATGTAAGACCGGCAGAATGAAAGGTGAGGGTTAATGACCAAATCAGTGAAAAATTCAGGCCAATAAAGTTGTGCTGTTAACAGTCAGGGTGATGGCACTGTTCTGATTTTTGCCTGCTTCTCTTATACAGGCGCCCATCGGGGCTTCATTAAGGAATTGAGAGTAGAATTTTAAGTTTCGAATTCTAAATATACAATTACAATGGAAGTCAATTTACACCTGATAGATTATGTTATTATGATAATCTATTTCGTTTTTGTTTTAGGGATTGGATGGTTTCTTCGCAAATACATGAAAGATGCGAGTCAATTCCTGGAGGCTGGCCGTTCCTTGCCTGCATGGGTAACCGGCCTGGCTTTTATTTCCACCAATTTAGGTGCATTGGAAGTAATGGGCATGACAGGTTCCGGAGCGAAATACGGGATGTTGACCACACATTTTTATTGGATAGGCGCTATCCCGGCTATGGTTTTTTTAGCCATTTTTATGATGCCATTTTATTATGGTTCGAAAGCAAGATCGGTGCCTGAGTACTTAAAATTGCGCTTTGATGAAAAGACCCGCGCCTTAAATGCGATCTTATTTGCCGTGATGACCGTCCTTGCCTCCGGCATATCCATGTATGCACTTGCTTTACTGATGGAAAAAGTATTGGGCTGGGATTTTAATGTTAGTTTATGGTTGTCGGCTGCCATTGTTCTTGCCTACACTTATCTGGGGGGGCTGTCTTCAGCTATCTATAATGAAGTACTGCAATTTTTCATCATCCTGATCGGGTTGTTACCCATCGTTATTCTTGCATTGATGGAAGTGGGAGGATGGAGTGGCCTGAAAGAAGGGCTGGCCCCGATCGCAGCTGAAAAAGGTTTTGCCCCCGATACGTTTACGACTACATGGAAATATACAGAAGCGGCCAACGCTAATCCGCTGGGTGTGGAGTGGTACGGTATTTTTGCCGGACTGGGATTTGTGCTTTCGTTTGGTTATTGGTGTACCAACTTTTTAATCGTGCAACGTGCTATGGCCGCCAAATCCACTACTGCAGCCCGCAACACCCCATTGATAGGCGCCATTCCCAAGATGTTTATCCCATTCCTGATCATTGTTCCCGGCATCGTTGCCCTGGTATTGATGAATACTCCCGGTTCAGGATTCAGCATTGAAGAAAATGGCAAGGCTAATTATGATCTGACCATTATCATGTTGCTGAAACATTATTTGCCGGCAGGTGTGTTAGGTGTCGGTATTACGGCATTGCTGGCCTCGTTCATGTCGGGTATGGCGGGTAATGTATCAGCATTCAATACGGTGTGGACCTATGATATTTATCAAAGCTATATCCGGCCTGCCACAAATGATAAAGAAGCAGATTCGAAGCATTACCTGTTCGTCGGAAGAATGGCGACCATTTTTGGTGTTTTAGTAAGCATTGCGGCGGCCTATCTTGCGGGTTTGTTTGGCAATATCATGGACTTTCTGCAGACTATTTTTTCCATGATCAATGCGCCGCTTTTCGCAGTGATATTCCTGGGAATGTTTTGGAAAAGAACTACTGGAAACGCTGCGTTTTCCGGTTTGCTGGGCGGTTTTATAATTGCCTTGCTGCATCATGGTTTGACAGCTCCGGCAGGCGCTACTACCCTGGTAAAAGGCGGTTGGCTGGGTGTGGTACATACTTATCCGGTTGAAATGGCCCAAAATTTCTGGACAGCCATTTTTGCCTGTGCGGCGTCCACTCTCATCACGGTGATCATTTCTTTCGCTACCGCTCAAAGGAAAAGCGATGAAGAATTAAAGGGGTTGGTTTATTCGCTTACACCAAAGATCAGCGAAGAACACATTGCCTGGTATAAACGGACAAATGTGCTGGCATTATTTGTTTTGGCGATCTTTATCATTTTATCTATTCTTTTCTGGTAAAAATCATTTCTATGTTAGATATCAAAATTCCGATCGGGCTCATGTTTTCCATTTTTGGTGTTATCCTTTTAATATATGGATTTGCCACCAACAGCGATACTGCATTGTACCAAAAATCCCTATCCCATAATGTCAATCTCTGGATGGGTGGTCTGATGTTCGTCTTTGGTGTAATTATGTTACTGCTGGTTAAAAAAAGGAAGATATAAGTATAAGACGACAATTCTTTCCCGAAATTATCCCGAAGTGATTCAGTATATAAAGCTATCTGCATCCTGTCGGGCTTTTTTTTTTGAAGAAGACTAAAAAGAGCAGCACAGAAAGATTGCCGCCTGCATGTGTTAAACAAATTGTATGCTATGGTGAGATATTCAGCCTGGAGTTTACTGTTGTTGCTTTTGTTTGTCACCGGGGTGCCCGGTGTGGCTCAAAAAACCGGAAGCCGGAAATTTTCTACGTATTCAAAGCAGATCAGTGCTGACCTGTTTGGGATATTTTTTGAAGACATCAGCTATGCCGCTGACGGCGGGTTATATGCCGAACTGGTACAGAACCGCTCTTTTGAGTATAGCGCTACCGACCGCAAGGAATGGCACCCATTCACTGCCTGGGAATACATGACAAAAGGGTATGGCTATGGGAGCATTTCGGTAGAGACCGAATCACCGCTGCATGCAAACAATCCACACTATGCCGTACTGACAATTGAAGATCCTGGCCAGGAAGGGATCGGGTTAGTTAATTATGGTTTTGACGGCATTGTGCTCAAAGCCGGCGAGCAATACAACTTTTCCATTTTTGCAAAAAAGTTATCTGAACAACCTGTTTCTCTTTCTATACAACTGAGAAATAAAAAGGGGGCAATTTTTTCAGAAGCAGTATTGGATGTGAACGGCCGGCAATGGCAAAAATATACAACGTCGTTGACGGCAACAGAGAATTACGACACAGCCACAATAGCCGTCATTTCAAGATCAAAAGGGAAGGTGGCAATGGATATGATCTCGCTTTTTCCACAGAAAACATTCAAAGGAAGAACAAACGGGTTGCGTGCTGACCTGGCACAGGCAATTGCTGATCTGAAACCGAAGTTCATGCGTTTTCCTGGCGGATGCCTGGTACATGGTGATGGATTAGGAAATATGTACCGCTGGAAGAATACTATTGGTCCCATTGAACAAAGGACGGCACAAAAAAATATCTGGAATTATCATCAGACAGCAGGCCTTGGTTATTATGAATACTTCCAGTTTTGTGAAGACATTGGAGCCAAACCTCTTCCTGTTGTACCGGCAGCAGTGAGTTGCCAAAACTCTGGTGGTACCTGGCGTATTGGCGGAACAGGGCAAAAAGGATTGCCGATGAACGAAATGCAGGAATACATACAGGAAGTACTGGATCTTATTGAATATGCCAATGGATCTGTTACTTCTGAATGGGGTGCGAAGCGGGCGGAAGCCGGTCATCCTGAACCATTTCATTTGGAGTATGTCGGCGTGGGTAATGAAGATAAGATCACTCCGGAGTTCAGTGAGAGGTTTCAACTTATCTATAATGCAGTAAAAGCAAAATACCCGGGGATTATCGTCATTGGTACTGTTGGGCCTGCACCGGAAGGAGAAGACTTTGACCTGGGATGGAAATTGGCCAATGAATTGAATATCCCGGTTGTGGATGAGCATTATTACCAGCCGCCACAATGGTTCCTTAATAATCATTTCCGGTATGATAGCTACGACCGTACGAAATCGAAAGTATATCTTGGTGAATATGCATCCCGTGGTAATACACTCTTCAATGCATTGGCAGAAGCTGCTTATATGATCTCGCTGGAAAGAAACGGGGATGTTGTACACATGGCTTCTTATGCGCCGCTGCTGGCTAATCAAAGTCACACATCCTGGAATCCTAACCTGGTCTATTTTACCAATACTTCTGTGACGCCTACCGTGAATTATTATGTACAGCAGTTGTTCTCGCTTAACCAGGGCGATATATATTATTCCGGCATTGTGAGCTTCGGTGACCGATCAGGCGTTAAAGATTCCAACCTGGCAGCTTCCTGTGTAAAAGATAAAAAGACCGGCAACGTGATCATCAAGATCGTGAATGCAGGGTCCGTCACAGTAAACGCTGAACTGAATATTTCTGTTTTTGGTAAGTTATCGCCAATTGCAGAGCTGCAGGTTCTCAGCGGAGAGCCGGGTATGAAAAATACGCTGCAGGATCCCGTGAAGGTAATACCTGAAATATCGGCATTGCAGGTGAAGAAAAAAGTAGTGTACAAGGTCCCTTCTTACTCACTTAACATTATCCGTATCAGGGCCAGAAAATAGGCCGGTTTTTTTAAATGTTCTGCATGTGCGAACAGGTTTTTCCTTTCGACCTATTAATCAACGACTATCAATTTTCACAAACGCAAAGCAGAAAAAGGTTACACGGGTTAGCTGGAGATGACCATGGAAATGCCCGAGATGCTGGTTTGTTTTTTTCTTAAACTCCCAGATCTTTTTTTGTGGTTGATCGTATAGTAAGCTGCGATGGGATAACGATGGTTTCCTTTTTCAGGTTGTAGTTATTTTTTTCCAATGCTTTGAATAGAACCATTGCGGCAGTTTTTCCCATTTCAAATGCCGGTTGTGTAACAGTAGTAAGAGGAGGACTAAGTATCAATGCTGCCTGCAGGTTGGTAAAACTGATCACTTTTATTTTATCAGGTATTGCAAGTTTCAGATCATGACAGGCGAGGTAAATGGGGGTGGTCAGTTTTTCTACACAGGCGATGATACCGTCAGGCCTGTTTTTGTTCTTTAGTAAATTCCGGATGATCTCAAAGTTGCCTGCTGTATTCCCCTCGCAAAGCACGATAAAATCTTCATTGATCTTCAGGCCGCTGTCGGAAAGGGCCTTTTTATATCCTTCCATTCTTTTGTCATTGATGGAAAGATTTTTTGAAGTATACAGATAAGCGATCTTCCTGCATCCGTTCATGACAAGATGATGGGTGGCCTGGTAACTGCTTTCCATATCATCAGTGGTGATCTTGGCAGCTTCCACGTCATCGCAGACCCTGTCAAAGAATACAACAGGTTTGCCTGAAGCGATGACCTGTTTGATATGATCGCTGGTATTCGTTTCATCTGAAACGGATATTAATATCCCATCTACTCTTCCGCTTTTGAATTCATTCAGTATCGCTTCTTCCCTGGCAAAGCTTTCATGGGTGAGATAGATCAGTACGTGGTAGCCTTTATCCTGCGCCACCGATTCGATACCGTTAATGGCTAAGGAAAAAAAACTATCGGCTACTTCCGGCAGTACGACTGCAATGGTCTTGCTTTTTCTTTTGCGCAGGCTGCTGGCGTAGGGATTGGGAACATAATTGAGTTTTTGTGCAAGCGCCAGCACTTTCTCCTTGGTCTCTTTGCTTATTTCATGGCTATCGCGTAGCGCTTTGGATACTGAAGCTACCGACAGGTTCAGCTCTTTTGCTAATATCTTAATGGTCGTGTTACTCATAATAAGGCGGCACGGTTTGAAACCCTTCAAAGCCTAAAGCCCTGTAAAAATAAGCTTATCAGCGAAAACGGTTTCGTAAATAAACATTAGCTGACCGGGGTCAGGTATTATAAAAAATATGCAATTTAACATCGGAATCCTTCATCACCTTTCAAACGATTGCCATAATGCTAGTAAGAAACTGCACTGACATTTCTTTCAGAATCTATTTTATCATCAATCATCTTATTGACTTATGAGTACCAAAAACCCCATGGAGGCAAACCCATTGCCCAGCCTGGATGCCTGGGAAGAAGATGTGCTTCTTCGCTATCCCGATCCGGAAGCTATTGCGACCGCCAAAGCAACAGAAGAGTACAGGAATTATGATACACCCGCCCGGGATACAGTAAAAGAATTCTACCGGCTGAACCATACTTACCAGACGTTTGATTTTGTTCAGCAAAAGAGGAATGAGTTCCTGAAGTTTGACCGGAAGGAAATGACGGTATGGGATGCTTTTGATTTTCTGAACCAGCTGGTGGATGATTCAGACCCTGATACTGATCTCGACCAGTTGCAGCATTTATTACAGACATCAGAGGCTATCCGTCGCGATGGTCACGCTGATTGGATGGTGCTCACCGGTCTCATGCATGATATGGGAAAGGTATTATGTCTTTTTGGCGAACCCCAATGG
Organism: Chitinophagaceae bacterium; assembly: GCA_016787135.1. Lineage (GTDB taxonomy): Bacteria > Bacteroidota > Bacteroidia > Chitinophagales > Chitinophagaceae > VBAT01. Next base: position 20,385 of record JAEUVK010000035.1, read on the forward strand.
GCTGTGGTGGGTGACACTTTCCCGGTCGGGTGTGCTTATTCCGACAAGGTAGTGTACTCCGAATTCTTTAAAGACAATCCTGACTATAATAATCCTGTATTTAAAACACCGCACGGTGTATATGAACCTAATTGCGGGTTAAGGAAAGTAGACATGTCCTGGGGGCATGATGAATATGTGTACCAGATGCTGAAGGATTATATTCCCGAGCCGGGTTTATATATGTTACGCTACCATTCTTTCTATGCATGGCACAGGGAGGGGGCGTATAGTCACCTGCTCGACGATCATGACCGGGAAATGCTGAAATGGGTAAAGCTGTTCAATCCATACGATCTCTATTCCAAAAGTCCTGAGCCGCCGGATTGGAAGAAGCTGAGGCCCTATTACGAAGATCTTGTCGGCAAATACCTGCCTTCAACGCTGAAGTTTTAAATATATAAGGCATCACTATTATTTTTTTGCCTGTAAAATTAGTGTCATACAAACAATTACTGACCTGTCCTTGAAAAGCTAACCATATTGCTTAATCAAAAATTGACTACTATGTTACGAATTGCTTTGCAACGCCTGCTATGTTTACGTGGTCCAAGGATAATGCTGACGGCCGTCTTTATGCTGTCGGCATTCGTCATATATGGACAACAATCGATCCGCGGAACGGTAAAAGACAGTAAAGGAACCCCCGTTCCTTCTGCCACTGTATCAGTAAAAGGAACGGTAAATTCAACTATCACCGCCGATGACGGATCGTTTACTATTACTGCCAAAGAAGGAGATGTACTTGTTTTCAGTGCTGTTTCTTTTGAGACAACGGAAATGAAAGTGACATCATCTGCCTCTTATGCCGTTGTTCTTACTGCTTCATCCGTCACGCTTAGTGATGTGGTGGTGGTGGGATATGGAAAAAGTTCTAAAAAGAATTTGTCAAGTTCTGTCACGACCATCAAACCCGAGGACCTGAATCGTGGTGCCATCGGAGACGTGGGGCAGTTACTGCAGGGTAAAGTAGCTGGTCTGAACATCACAGCCAGCGGCGATCCTAATCGCCCGGCTGCAGTTATTCTGCGTGGAGCTTCTACAGTGAACAGTCCAGGCGCTCCCTTCTATGTAATTGATGGAGTACCCGGTGCCGATATTGCTGTTGTGGCTCCGGATGATATCGTTTCCATTGACGTATTAAAAGACGCAGCAGCCACAGCGATCTATGGTAACAGGGCCGCCAGCGGTGTGATCATTGTTACGACACGCCGGGGCAAAAAAGGGCAGGCAGTTGCCTCTTACAATGGGTATGTGGGACTCGAAAGCGTCAGCAGCAAACTCGAGCTGATGGATGCTAGCCAATTGCGTGCTTATATCGCAGCTAATGGAGCGGCGTTCTCACCTAATGATGATAAGGGGGCTAATACCGACTGGATGGCTGCCATCCAGCGGTCACAGGCTGTCTCTCATAATCATAACCTTTCCCTAAGCGGAGGTAATGAAAAGAGTACCTATAGTGCAAGTTTGAACTACTTTGATAAAGAAGGTATCCTCAACCGCAGTCATCTGCGCAGGATCATCGGCAGGCTAAGTCTGGATCAATATGCCCTGAATGATAAAGTAAGATTCGGGCTTACTATCTCCAATGCGAACAGCAATGCGAATTATGTTCCGCTGCAAAATATTGTTCTGTTGCAGGCTGCCAAACACCTGCCGGTCTCACCGGTAATGAATGCGGATGGTACGTACTTTGAAAACCTCGGTACTACCGGTTATTTCAACCCGGTGGCCATTGTGGATAACGCAAAAGATGATACAAAGTATAACACTCTGATGGGCAACTTCACCACGGAAGTGAAACTTCCTTTTGATCTGACCTATAACCTGAACCTGTCTTATCAGAATACCACTTCGCTGCATGGAGAGTATTATGGCAGTTATTATGGAAAATATCCGACTTCTAACTTTTACAATAACCCCGACCCCGGTATCGGTATTGCGCATACACTGATCGGGTCACTGTTTGGAGTGAATGGTTCAGCTTTCCGCAGTTCCTTCCAGAATACATTTAAAACAGCTGAATCCTATCTGACCTGGAACCGCAGGTTTGGTGATCATCAGGTGAATGTTGTGGTTGGTTATTCCTGGCAGGAAACCACCTACGGAGAAGGATTGCAGGCATCCAGCACCAATTT
>JAEUVK010000064.1 GCA_016787135.1 Chitinophagaceae bacterium
AAAGACAAATTGCAGGTGGCTTGTAGCTGCGGTGAGCAGGTGGAAACACTCTGCATTCATGCCTTCAAAGCGCTGGACAGGCTTTGCTGGTATGAAGGCTCTGATTATTTTCAGCAGTTCCGCCCCAATGGTTTGTTTGAAATGTCTGTAAAGCACAAAAAATATTTCCGGAAAAAACAGGGCTATTACAGCCAGGATCTGCAACCGGCAAAAACTCTTGGTACAGTGTATGCGCTCAGCGAAACCCCAGGCTTTACCGATGCGGTGAAAGCCCTGGCGATCCAGCCCGGCAATTCGGTCACGGGTGGCAGCGAAGCGGATGTTTTTTGTTACCTGGTCGTAAACATCAGAAGAAGAGACCATCCGCCTTTTCTCATGCCCTGCATGGGTCGGTTGAACAAGGCCGGAACAGCAGTAAAAAAGTTTTATCCCTTTTTAACCGGCATTCAAAAAGAATATGACCATCTGCTCACGGATGATCAGAAATGGCTGAATGGGCAATGTCTTGCTTTATTGAAAGAAGCGGAAAAATTACCGGGTAAATTCTTTCCTTCTTTTAGCATGGAAGCGGTCGACATTTCCTTGTATGGCGCCTGCTTTGCTGTCTGGGAAAAACTATGGCCCCTGCTGCAAAAGCAACCTTATGTTTTTACTTGCAGTATATATAACAAAAGAGACCTTAAAACCAAACCGCCTATAAGCCGCACCCTGCCGGTAACGGTATCGCCTTACCAGCCCCGGCTTTCATTCCGCTTGACTGACAAAAGGGATTTTTTTCAATTGGAAATGACAGCTAAGCTACCCTGTAAAATGATCGGCAGTTTTGACCTGCCTATGATGTTCTTTATGCAGGATAATGAGGATAATCTTTACCTGTTCCCTTCTCACGTAGAAGCGTATATGGCCGAATGGATACGGAAAGCCGGGAACCGCATCACTGTTTTTAAAGAGCACTTTGCCGGTTTCAAAGAACATTTTCTATCCCATCTGCAGGCACGCTATGAAGTGATAAGAATAAAGCAAAAGAAAAAAACCGTCCTGTAACCTTAAACGTAAAACCCAGGATAGTCGCATGAACAACGAAGCAGAATGGATTAAACTTATTTTCCTGCTCGCCGATATTCAGACATGGGTAGATGATCTCTGTAAAGAGACATTCAGCCGCCTGCCTGTTCACGACAAGAAAAAGTTTTTGAGAAAGACCTATTTTTTATCTGTACCGGCGTTTGCACACATACTCGAAAGACATTACCATAAAGTAAACCGCCATCCTCATGCAGGCAAATTCACTATTTCAATAATTGAGATATTGAATTATATCCGTGAAGCCTGTTCCGTTCCGGTAACACCGGCTCCCGGTTGCAGCAATTTTCAGCGGGTCTTACAGGCGCCTGTTATTATTGGTTTTGATAAGAATGGTATTGCAACTGATAAGATCGCAATTGTCACAGATGCAGGTGGTAAGATCATCACCGCTTTTCCCGGCAGTTTACAGATCAGCGAGCTTTGATTGCAGAAGGCGGAGAGTTTGTTCTTTGCTGGCGCCATCTTTCAGCAATCGCATGGCCATACCGGTTATCCGCTGGTAAACCTTTCGCTCCTTTTTCGCTGCCGGTATCATCTGGTAGATAGCAGAGCCGATAACAGAAGCCGTTGCAAATAATTGCGAAGATCTTCTTGTGGCTGCAAATGCCTTGCTTTTCTTCACCCGTTCCCGGCTCAGGCTGCTTTTCTTGCGGGCATAATATTTCCCGTTAAGCCGGTAAAAACAAACACCGTGCATTGTTCCTTTCACTTTGATGATCCCGGTCTGCTTCGCCATATACACAATAAACCAAAAAACCACCGTAATGTCAACCGTATTTCCACGACTATACATCAGTTTCCACTCTCCTTCGGAGAGGGGTTAGGGGTGAGGTATGGATACTGTATGCCAGAAGCATAGTAAAAGCGTTCAAACTAAGTGTCCGGTTCCCTTTCCATACAGCTTACAGCTGATCATTGGCTATGCTAAAGCGAAGTGCTGAGCTTGTCGAAGCATACTATCTATGTCTCCTGACTCTCTGACTCATATGACCTTCTGACTGATATGACCCAATGACTTCCTTTTTCCCTCGCCAAAACGTTCCCGGGAGTTTCCTTTTATTCTCTGGGGAAATCATGATACCTTTGCCACCTTGTAAAGCAAGCCGAATCAACCCGTCGAGATGACCAGACACCCGCAGGAATTCCGTGTACTTTTTTTAGGGAAAAAAGATAATCTCTTTGCTGAAAGAGCGGCTGATTACATTAACCGGCATTTTCGCCATCCGCTGATCTTCTTTGGAACAAGACATGACAAATTACCTGAGGAAGTGCTGACCTGGCAAGGCGACCTGCTGATCTCCTTTATCAGTTCCTGGATTCTGCCGGAGGTCTTATTGCAAAATGCAGCCTTTGCAGCCATCAATTTTCATCCCGGCAGTCCTGAATACCCGGGAACCGGCTGTACCAATTTTGCGATATATAACAGGGAGAAGGAGTATGGCGTTACCTGTCATCACATGAAAGCGGTGGTGGATACCGGCAATATCGTTAAAGTGAAAAGATTCCCGTTGACGGAAGAGGATACCGTATTCGGGGTAACACAGCGTTGCTATGGTTTGATAGAGGAGATGTTTTATGAGATAATGGATTGTATCTTGCAGGGCGGCCCGTTACCTGTGTCTGATGAAAAATGGAAAAGAAAACCTTATACAAGAAGGGAATTGAATGAGCTCTGTTTTATCAGCCCGGAAATGCCGATGGAAGAAATTGAGCGAAGAATAAAAGCAACAACCTATAAAGGCCCCTGGGCCTATACCCGGATAGGTAATAAGATATTTAAACTCCAATCCTGATAATATCAATATGATAAAAGAAGAAACCAAATTGCAATCCGTCAGCCCGCTGACAGGCAAGCAGTACCTTATCCCGGAAAAGGTGGATGATAAAGCGGGTATTGATGAATTTGTCGCACAGCATCCCGGCAAAAAAGTAGTAGTGGTTCAGGGCCTGGGCTTTGTCGGTTCTGTGATGGCGCTGGTAGTGGCCAATGCTTTGACAGAAGAGTATGCAGTGGTCGGTATTGATCTGCCCACTCCTTTTTCTTACTGGAAGATACAATCCATTAATGAAGGGGTATTTCCCGTGATAGCAGACGATCCGAAGATCGAACAGTTCTATAAAAGAACAAGAGAGAAGAAAAACTTCTATGCCACCTGCGATCCCTACGCTTACAGTAAAGCGGATGTGGTGGTAGTGGACATCAACCTGGACGTAAAAAAGAGATCCAATGATAATGGTCATCTGGAAGATTACAGCGTTGACCTTACCCCTTTTAAAAAAGCGATCACGGCGATCGGCACTTATTGCAAACCCGGTGTGCTGGTATTGGTAGAAACAACGGTACCTCCCGGCACCACGCAAAAAGTAGTGAGGCCTGTTCTTGAAGAGTGTTTGCAAAAAAGAGGATTGCCTGCTGACCAGTTGAAGACAGGACATTCTTATGAAAGGGTGATGCCCGGTCCGAAATACATTGATTCTATTCAGAATTTTTATCGTGTCTTCTCCGGGACGGATGAGGCCAGCGAAGAAGCAGTAGAGAAATTTCTTCGGACTGTTATCAAAACGGATGAATACCCGCTGACAAAACTCGGCAACACACAAGCCACCGAAATGGCAAAGGTGCTGGAGAATTCTTACCGGGCCATGAACATTGCGTTCATGGTGGAATGGAGCCGTTTTGCAGAAGAAGCCGGAGTGGACATCTATGAAGTGGTGAATGCTATCCGCATGAGACCCACACATAAGAATATCATGTTGCCTGGATTAGGTGTAGGGGGATATTGTCTTACTAAAGATCCATTGCTGGCCAGCTGGGCAAAGATGAACTTGTTTGGAAGCAGTGAGCCGCTTGAACAAAGCGAGACCGGGGTTCATATTAATGACCAGATGCCGCATTTTGCTTTTCAATTTTTACAATCGCAATATAATGGTCCGCTAAACGGAAAGAAAGTGCTGATGCTTGGTGTCAGTTACCTGAATGATGTGGGAGATACCCGTTTTACACCCGTACAGGGCCTGTTTGAAAGATTAACAGATGCCGGTTGCGAGGTGACACTGCATGATCCCCATGTCATGTTGTGGGAAGAGAAGGGACTTAGAATTAACAATGACCTTGATGAATTACTGCAACAGGCGTATGATGTGGTCATCATCAGTACAGGGCATAAGGAATACCGTAACAGCCCTAAACTGGTCAGCGCATTACTCAGCCATCCCGGGTCTTTCATTTATGATACGATCGGGGTACTGAGCAATGATGAAATACGAAAATTGAAAGAAAAACATATTGTAAAGGTGATCGGAAGAGGGGACCTGTAATTGGAAAAACCAGCTTTAATTATTTATGAGTAAAAAAGTTCTGTTATTAGGCGGAGCCGGGTTCATCGGCTTCAATATCGCTAAGTATCTTTCTGAAAACCGCGACTACCAGTTGACCATTGCCGATAATTTTGCCAGGGGTAAAGAAGATGAGTTGTTTACGGCATTGGTAAAAAAACGCAATATCAAAGTGGTGGCCGGTGACTATACTGACCCTAAAGCATTTGACGGGCTGGATAATGCGTATGACCAGGTATATATGCTGGCATCGGTAGTTGGTGTTGATAATGCCAACTCCATTCCCCATGAGATCATCCGTATCAATACAGCCTTAATTTATAATACGCTGGAGTGGATACGCCGGTCGAAGATCGGCAAAGCATTGTTCACTTCTACCAGTGAATGTTATGCCGGCACTATTGATGCCTTTGGTTATACAGTGCCCACACCGGAAGAAGTACCGCTGTGCATACAGGACATAGGGCATCCGAGGTTCACGTATGCGGTCACCAAAATGCTGGGTGAATCCGGTTTCCTGAATTATTCAAGGATACTTGGTTTTGAAACCACTATCGTACGCTATCATAATGTATATGGCCCCCGCATGGGTTTCAAACATGTGATACCACATCTTGTTGTCCGTTTCCGTAAAGGAGAAGAACCATTCAAAGTATATGGTCATGACCAGACAAGGGCATTTTGCTATATCACTGATGCAGTAAAAGGAACAGTACTCGCCATGGAGCAGCCGGGCACCAATGGTCAGATCTATCATATCGGCACGCAGGAAGAGATCTCTATTGGCGACCTCATTCATTATGCGGGAGAACTGATGAGCTTCAAAGGGCAGTATGAAAATGCACCGACCTACCCCGGCTCTGTATCACGCCGTTGTCCTGATATCACCAAAGCCAGGACACAATTAGGGTTTGAACCCGAAGTGGGATGGAAGCAGGGCCTGAAACAAACCATCGAATGGTACAACAACTATTTAGAAGCCGGAAATAAAGTCTATGAGTAACCAGCAGTTCATTCCCCTCAGCGTTCCCAATATCGCAGGCAATGAATGGAAATATGTAAAGGAATGTTTGGATACAGGGTGGATATCCTCGGTGGGTTCTTATGTCAACCAGTTTGAGCAGATGGTAGCTGATTTTACCGGTGCGAAATATGGTGTGGCAGCGGTGAACGGAACAGCAGCATTGCATATCGCTTTGTTATTATCCGGTGTGAAGCAGAACGATTATGTCATCCTCCCCAATCTCACTTTTGTTGCTTCTGCCAATTCCATCAGATATCTAGGCGCCGATCCGTTGCTGATAGATGCAGACCCTGACTTATGGCAAATGGACCTTGACCTGCTGGAAGAATTTTTGAAAAATGAAACGGATGAAAAGAACGGAGAACTGATCTATATAAAAGATGGACGCCGCATCGGCGCCATCATGCCGGTACATATTCTTGGTAATATGTGCGATATGGACCGCTTCCTTTCCATTGTGAAAAAATACCCGCTGCCCGTTGTGGAAGATGCCACGGAGGCTTTAGGTACATCTTATAAAGACAAACATGCGGGTACCTTCAGCCCGATGGGATGTTTCAGTTTCAACGGGAATAAAATAATCTCTACCGGGGGCGGGGGTGTAATAGTAACGGATGATGAACAATTGGCCAAACATGCCAAACACCTGACCACTACTGCCAAGGCCAGTGTTGATGAGTATTATCATGATGAAGTAGGATACAACTACCGGCTGGTAAACCTGCTGGCCGCTGTAGGTGTGGGACAAATGGAGTTGCTTCCTTCATTTATCAAAAGGAAAAAAGAGGCGGTAGCTTTTTATAAAAGAGCGTTCGAAGGGTTGGCGGACATCCGTTTTCAAAAGGAGTTACCCGGCGTGCAGACCAATGGCTGGTTGTTTACCATACAGACCGATCAGCAGCAGAAGCTGCTGGATCATCTGAATGCCAATAAAATCCTCAGCCGCCGTTTCTGGATGCCGATGAACAAACTGCCGATGTATAGGGATTGTGTGTATGTGCAGCAAAAAGACAATGCTGATTATATTTACAACACCTGTTTAAGTATTCCCTGCTCCACCAGTATTACGGACGAACAACTGGAGATTGTGGCCAGGGAAGTAAAAGCCGCTTTAAGCTGATATGTATTCCGTCATCAAACGCTTTTTTGATATTATTTTCTCGCTGCTGGCGCTGATCATCCTGCTGCCCATCTTTATCCCGATCATTATATTATTATTATTGACTGGAGAGCATGAGGTTTTTTTCAGGCAGGACAGGGTCGGCTATCGGAACAAAATATTCCGTATCTGGAAATTTGCCACCATGCTGAAGAATAGTCCGAACATGGGCAGCGGGGATGTGACCACCCGTAATGATCCCCGGGTAACCCAAATAGGACGGTTTTTACGCATCAGTAAACTGAATGAGCTGCCACAGGTGATCAATATTCTTACAGGCGATATGTCATTCGTAGGCCCGCGTCCATTGATGAAAGTAGGGTTTGACCGTTACACTGATGAGATGAAAGAAAAAGTGTACAGGGTAAAACCCGGATTGACAGGTATAGGAAGTATTGTTTTTCGTGATGAAGAACTGATCATTACTAAAAGCAGCCTGCCGCCACACGAATGTTACCGGCAGGTGATCCTTCCTTATAAAGGCGCTGTAGAGGTATGGTACCAGCAGCATTTTTCTTTCTATACAGATTTTATGATCCTTTTCCTGACCGCATGGGCCATTGTTGCCCCCGGCAGCAACCTCGTACAGAAAGTTTTCCCTTCTTTGCCAAAAAGAGAATTCTGAAATTAAAGAGAAGGATTTTTCGTGAAAGCTCTTTTCTTCTTTATTCCTTTTGATCTCTTCACCAAATAATAAGTAATTTCGGAATACTATATCTCTGATTATGTTAAAGCTGTTTTCCAGGTCAAAACCGAAAGGTGAACGATTTGACTTCTCCGTTCTTCATACAGATATGCACTCGCATCTCCTTCCGGGTATTGATGATGGTGCAGAAAGCCTGGAGTATTCGCTGGAACTGATAAAAGGGATGAATGAGCTGGGGTATAAGAAATTGATCACTACCCCGCACGTTATGTGGGATATGTATAAGAATACCCATGAAATTATCCGGGAGAAATTAAAATTGGTACAGGATGCTGTCAGGCATGCCGGGATAGATGTAGAGATCAATGCGGCCGCAGAATATTTCTTAGATGAACATGTGGAAGAGCTTTTACGGAATAAACAGCCTTTACTGACCATCAGCGGAAACATGGTACTTACGGAGTTCTCCATGGCTTTTCCATCGCTAAACATAAAAGACCTCTTGTTCGAAATGCAGATGCAGGGGTATCAACCTGTCATTGCTCATCCTGAACGCTATATATACCTTGAGCGTAACAAGGATTTTTATACAGAGCTGAAAGACATTGGCTGTCTTTTTCAGCTTAACCTGCTTTCTATGGGAGGGCATTACGGCAGGTCAGTAACAGAGCTGGCCAATTATCTTATTAAAAACGGGTTTTACAACCTGATCGGTACTGATCTGCATCATTTCGGCCACCTGGAAGGATTACAAAGATTCGAAATGCCCCTGCAAGTAAAGAAACTGATCGACGAAGGAAAGATCCTGAATAATCAATTGTAAGTCACATATTCTTCTAAAATATGCCTGTCTTGCCCGAACTTTTTTATGACCAGTTTGTCTAAAATGTTGTCATGAACGCCTTCACCATAAAAGACCTGGAAAATATCTCTGGGATAAAGGCCCATACTATCCGTATGTGGGAGCAGCGTTATGGTTTCCTGAAGCCGCAGCGGACAGAAACGAATATCCGGCACTACTGCAATGAAGAGTTAAAGACCATCCTGAATATCGCCCTGCTGAATAAGAATGGGTATAAGATCTCGCAGATCGATAAGATGTGCCAGGATGAGATCTGCAGCAAGATCCTCGGGTTACAGGCAAGTGAAGCTATTCACGAAAGAGTAGTGAATGAGCTGATCAAGGATATGGTAGATCTGAAGATACAGGAGTTTGAACAGACCCTTGGTCACTACATCAATGAGCATGGACTTGAAGATGCTGTCAGAGAGATCATATTCCCTTTTCTGGAAAAGATCGGCATACTATGGCAAACAGGTCATATCATGCCGGCGCAAGAGCATTTTGTTACCAGTATCATCAGGCAAAAACTGATCGTGGCTATTGACCAGGTCCCTGTTAGCAGAGATAGTGAAACTTGTATATTGTTTTTGCCGGAAGGAGAGCATCATGAACTAGGATTGTTGTTCCTGCACTATCTTCTTAAATCACAAGGAAAAAAAGTAGTTTATCTCGGGGCCAATGTTCCGACAAGAGATGTACATAGTATCGTTGATACACTGAAACCTGATATGGCCTTTATTCACCTGACAGGTACATGCCCTAATTTCAGTTTCGATAAACTTTTGCGGTTCCTTCAGGAAAAGATCCCGGGCCTGGTCACCATCATCTCCGGGTATCCCACACAGTGTTATCATAAAGAAATCCCCCCCTCAGTTCAACTGAAAAGAAGCTTTCCGGAGATGATGGAGTTTATCTCAAAGCTCTGACCGGCAATAACTTAATGTTAAAAAGACAGAGTACTCTTAAAAAGATTTTTTTGCTATCCCCCGTTTGTTTAACTTTACCATCATAAAAATTAAACAAAATAAGAATGGCTACTAAAGAATTCAATACAATGCTGCTGGACAATGCAGATTTTTTAAGGCCATTTGCTGTCAATCTTACGAAAGATACCGAAGCTGCAAACGACCTGTACCAGGAGACCCTCTATAAAGCACTGGCAAATCATGAGAAATACAATGCCGGTACCAATATCAGGGCCTGGTTGTTCACTATCATGCGGAATATTTTTATCAATAATTACCGCAGGAAAGCCAAGCAAAAAACCATATTTGATAATACCCCGGAAGATTACCTGATCAACCTGAAACAGTCTGCTGTGTCGAACGGAGCAGAAAGCAGTTTACGGGTAAAGGAAATAAATAGTGCCATTGACAGGTTACCGGAAATATTCAAGATGCCGTTCTTATTGTACATGGATGGGTATAAGTACCAGGAAATTTCTGATTACCTGCACGAACCTCTGGGTACTATTAAAAGCAGGATACACTTTGCCAGGAAATTGCTGAAAGAACAGATCAGCAGGTTTTAAATCATTATTGGATTACTTCCATAACACAACTGCAGCTTCAGGATGCCAAAATCAGTCATTGTCATTGGTAGTGGTTTTGCTGGTTTGTCCGCAGCCTCCTTTATGGCAAAGGAGGGCTGGAGTGTGCGGGTTATTGAGAAGAATAGTTCTCCGGGTGGAAGAGCGGCCCGGTTAAAAGAAGCTGGTTTTACGTTTGATATGGGTCCGAGTTTTTATTGGATGCCAGATGTCTTTGAAAGGTATTTTAGCCAGTTTGGGAAAAAAGCATCCGACTATTATTCACTTCAACGGCTTGACCCTTCCTATCGTATCTACTGGAATGATGGATACACTGATATTCCCGCTGTGTTTCAGCAACTGAAAGACGTATTTGAATCTTTTGAGAAAGGCAGTGGCGAAAAGCTGGAAAAATACCTGAAAGAAGCGGCCTACAAATATGCTGTAGGTATCAATAACCTGGTTTATAAACCGGGACTGTCACTGACAGAATTTTTGGACTGGTCAGTGATCAAAGGGGTGTTCAGGCTGGATGTGATCACTTCTATCAAAACACATATTCAAAAACATTTTCAGCACCCGAAACTGAGGCAATTGATGGAGTTCCCTGTACTTTTTCTGGGTGCATTGCCGGAAGATACCCCTGCTTTATACAGCCTGATGAATTATGCTGACATCAAAGGGGGTACCTGGTACCCGCAAGGTGGTATGTATACAGTCGTAGAAGGAATGTACGATCTTGCAAAAGAACTGGGTGTTCAATTCAGTTTCGATGAAAAGGTCAAAGAGATAGTCATTGAAGGAAAAAATGCAAAAAGGGTAGTTACGGAAAAGAGTATTTATGAAGCTGATGCTGTAATCAGCGGTGCAGATTACCATTTTACAGAAACAGGGTTGCTGCCGCAGCAATACAGAAGTTATTCTGAGCATTTCTGGCAAAAGAAAGTAATGGCCCCTTCCTGCCTGCTCTATTATGTGGGGCTGAATAAGAAGTTGAAGAATATTGTCCATCATTCCCTTTTCTTCGATGTTCCTTTTGATCGGCATGGGAGGGAAATATACAAGGACCCAAAGTGGCCAACCGAACCATTATTCTATGTCAGTGTTTCGTCGGTTACAGACCCGTCTGTGGCGCCGGCAGGTTGTGAGAATATTGTTTTCCTGGTACCCATAGCAGCTGGGCTAAAAGGAGATGATGAAGAATTAAGGGAAAAATATTTCAGGATGATCGTGACCCGGATGGAGATGCATATCGGTGAACCGGTCAGTGATTTTATTGTTTATAAAAAATCTTACTCGGTCAGTGATTTCGTACATGATTACAATTCATTCCGGGGAAATGCGTATGGCCTGGCAAATACATTGAAGCAAACTGCGATCTTCAGGCCTTCATGCAGGAGCAAAAAAGTAAAGAACCTTTTTTATACCGGGCAATTGACCGTACCCGGACCGGGGGTACCACCCAGTCTTATCAGTGGGGAAGTAGTGACCAAAGAAGTGATCAAAGTAATCATTTAATTATTATAAATTACAGTACATGCTACAGTTGTTTCATCATGTCAGTGAAGATTGCAGCCGTATTGTTGCGCAGCAATACAGTACTTCTTTTTATTCTGCTATCCGGCTGTTGCATAAGGATCTTCGTGCTCCTATATGTAACATTTATGGGTTTGTCCGTTTTGCCGATGAAATAGTGGATACTTTTCATGATTATGACAAACCGCTGCTTCTTCAGCAGTTCAAAAAAGAAACCTATGAAGCCATCGGCAGAAAAATAAGCCTGAACCCGATACTTAATAGTTTTCAGAAAACCGTCAACAAATACAATATTGACCATGACCTGATCGAATCTTTTTTCAGAAGCATGGAGTTTGACCTTTCCAAAAGGACGTATAACCGGGAAGAATATGGCGAATATATATATGGCTCTGCTGAAGTAGTGGGCTTGATGTGCCTGCATGTTTTTGCCAATGGAGATAAGAATGTATATCAGCAGCTTCATGGATATGCCCGTGCATTGGGAGCCGCTTTCCAGAAAGTGAATTTCCTCCGGGACATGAAAGCAGACAACAATGACCTGTCAAGAATGTATTTTCCCGGATGTGATTTCAATAATTTTCTCGAAAAAGATAAGAAACAGATCGAACTCGATATCCAGCATGACTTCAAACAGGCTTATGAAGGAATCCTGAAGTTACCGGTGCAGGCCAGGTTTGGCGTTTATGTAGCCTATAAATATTATTTGTCTTTATTTAAAAAGATCAAAAGGACGCATCCTTGTCATATCTTGCAAAAGAGAATTCGTATCCCGGACTTTCACAAACTGATGATCGTACTGCGGGCGGGTTTAAAATATCAATTGAATTTATTATGATAACAGAGCAGGTGGTATTGGTGAATGAGAATGATGAAGCGGTTGGCACTATGGATAAAATGGAAGCCCACAAAAAGGGGGTGCTCCACAGGGCTTTCAGTGTCTTTGTATTTAACAGCAAAGGTGAAATGCTCCTTCAGCGGAGAGCACTGAATAAATACCATAGCGGAGGTTTATGGACAAACAGTTGCTGCAGCCATCCTCAACCTGGTGAAGAAGTTCACGTTGCAGCAGTAAGAAGGCTACAGGAGGAAATGGGCTTTGTTACAGCTCTTGAAAAGATATTTGATTTTGTGTACAAAGCAGAGTTTGATAATGGGTTAACGGAGCATGAATTCGATCATGTATTTGCAGGCGAGTATGATGGAACGATTGATTTTAACCCGGCAGAGGTAATGGATTATTGTTACAGGAGCTTTGATGAGGTCAGGAATGACCTGCAACAGCAACCCGGTAAATTCACCGCCTGGTTTCACCTTGCTTTTCCCCGGATAGAAGAATGGTGGAGCCGGCATTATAAAAGCGTAGCAGCATAAAGATTATACCTGATGACAGTTGTTGTATATATATTATTATTACTGGCCACTTTTATTGTCATGGAAGGGGTTACCTGGCTGACTCATAAGTATGTGATGCACGGTTTCCTGTGGTACCTGCACAAAGATCATCACCAGACAGAGCCCGGTTTCTTTGAAAAGAATGATGCATTCTTTGTCATATTTGCTGTGCCGAGTATGTTATTGATAGCTTTTGGTACGTACGATCATGTATGGTGGATGCAATCCATGGGTTTTGGCATCATGGCTTATGGCTTAGCTTACTTTCTTGTCCATGATGTTATCATTCATCAGCGATTCAAATGGTTCACCCGCAGCAATAATACCTATGTGAGGGCTATTCGCTGGGCACATAAGATGCACCATCGTCACCTTGACCGCCATGACGGAGAAAGTTTCGGGATGCTCTATGTCGCCAAAAAATACTGGGATAAGATCCGCCGGGATAAAAAACTGATGGCGGGTAATAAGAAGGTGGAGTATGCTCCCGAAGCCGGTTGACTTTTTTTCCTTTCTATTTTTAAGTTTCTTCAGGAATAATTGGCAGATATAAATCAATATGATTACATCATTGCAGGAGCTGGTTGTGCCGGTCTTAGTCTTGCTGTACATATGATACGATCGGGAAAGCTTGCTGACAAGAAAATACTCCTTGTTGAAAAAGAGCAGAAAAACAAAAATGACAGGACCTGGTGTTTTTGGGAAACGGATCCTGGTTTGTTTGAGGAGATAATTTACCGGCAATGGAATATAGCGTGGTTCTATGGTGAAGATTATTCAAAAGGAATGGATATCCGGCCTTACCAGTACAAACTGATCCGCGGTATTGATTTTTATGAATATGCATTAGGATTGATCAGGAAACAGAAAAATATAACTATTCAGCCCGGAGAAGTTCAGGATATGATCAGTACGAATACTGAAACCAGCATTACCATAGATGGGCAAAAATTTTACGCTCAGTATATATTCAACAGTATTCTTTTCAAAAAGCCTGTTTTAAAGAAAAATGAATACTGGTTGCTGCAACATTTTAAAGGGTGGGTCATTGAAACAGAAAACCCTTATTTCAATCCTGCAGCGGCTACCCTGATGGATTTTCGTGTTGATCAGCAGCATGGAACCGCTTTTGTTTATTGTATGCCTTTTTCGGAATGCAGGGCGTTGGTTGAATACACCTTGTTTACAAGTGAATTGCTCGAAAACGGGCAATATGATAAAGGATTAAAGGAATACGTTGAACGGATACTCAACGTAAGCTCTTACAAAATAGCAGAGGAAGAATTTGGGATCATCCCGATGACAAATCACAGGTTCCCCTCCCATCAGGAAGATATTATCCATATCGGAACAGCAGGCGGACAAACCAAAGCCAGCAGCGGTTATACATTCAGTTTTATACAAAAACACTCTGCTGCCATTGTTGACCGGCTTATCATGGGTGAAAGACCGTTGGTTTCATTGACTAAAAGGAGGTTCCGCTTTTACGACAGTACATTGCTGCACATACTTCACTATAATACACTTCCGGCCAAAAAGGTATTTACAGACCTTTTCCAAAAAAATAAACCCCAGCAGGTGCTGAGGTTTTTGGATAATGAAAGTTCTGTAAGGGATGAACTAAAGATCATTTCATCTTTACCTACCTGGCCTTTTTTAAAAGCTGCGCTCAGGCAATTATGATCTTACTGGTCAGGGTCCAGTTGCATGAATTCTCTTTTTACCGCTTTCAGCATACTGAATAACTGAGCTACCTGTATCAGTAATAATACGGCCAGCGCCAATAAAACATACCAGGGCAGGTGTATGTATTTTGCAGGTGGGGCATCGGCAAATTTCATATTATACCATCCGGTGACAGATGAGCCAAACGCCATGCCTACCAATAAAAAAGAAATGAGCGAAAAGACCACTTTCAGGAACATGATCCGCATAGTCGAATAACCTACCTTAAAATTTTCGAGTATAGCGGCAGGTATAATCAGAACAAGTGCTATCCAGCTCCAATTTTTGGCAAACCAGGCATTGTTCAGCGTCAGGTTCAACAGCAGCACAAGGGCTATTGACATCAGCCCCCAGGGAAATAAAAGAAAAGTTGATGGTTTGGTAGAAGGTGTTGGCATGGCAAATTTATTTAAGGAAGGAAATTAAAGATTTTTTGAGAAGAAGTAAGAAGAAAGTAGTCCCGACAGGACAAACATCGAACAAGATTATGTTATTTTTCAAAAAAATGTATGAATTGTTAACCTGAACGACCAATAAGAACACTTTTCCTGACTTATCGCTCCAAATCGAGTATTTACAACTTTTGATTTTTGCCATATTGTGCTTACTTACATGAAATTATTCTAAACAATCTTCTTGTTTCAAATATAAAAAGTAAACATCCACTTCACGGGGCTTTGTCAGAATTTGTCATGTCGTAGCCCGTTAAAAAGCTTGACTGCCAATGGTTGCGCTGTGGGAACGTTTTATTTTCTTGAAGAAGGGCGGTTTTTAGTTTTTTATTTTCTTAGACAGGCATAAAAAATACTCACTTGCAGGATTTGGTTCACTGTAGGCTTGTAACGACTTGCAAGAATGTATTTTTTTGGTTCGCTTTTGTTCTTTTTTATTTACTCGATTTGCTGTCCACTCGTTGCAATTGCGGCAAATGAATATGAAAACATCACGAGTATCAATAGAAATACAATTATGGTCAATGTGCTCATGAGGATACCCGCCAAAGTCGTGAATGATTGTTGGTTTTTCCATTGCTGTTACAAATGTTCTCCGGGTTTCCCAATGTTCCGACACACATAAAATTGCATTTGGTTTTGGAATTTCCTTTGCAACCTTTCTGAACACTGCTACAAATTCATTTTCCACAATGGCATTCATAGGACTGCCATGACCAGGGAACAACACAGGCATTTTATCCGTATTGCTCAAAGGTTCTGTCATTTTATTTAATTAATTCAGTTTCATAGCTGCTCCTGTTATTGGTTCCACAGCTAATAACGGAACCACTGATTTTAAAAATGTTTTCTGTTCATTTTGCTTTTACTATCTGTTTTGCACTATCCGATGCACATAGTAGCCCGGCGGCAAGCATGATGATATCTTTTATAACCAACCTTCCCGCTCCAGATAAATAAGGGAAACCATATTGTGGTGTCGGAAAATCTCCGCCCAGATTTGGAACATAAACTTCGGGTGTGGTAATTAAAAATGTGAGGGTTACTATTGACATTCCGAAGGTCAGCAGCCCACCAATCAAACCAATTTTTGCATACCAAATGCCAAGCAGGGTTAGTATTCCGATTATTATTATCACAGCCCCCAAGCCATAAGAGAAAATATATGTTCTGTTTTCTTTGTGCCAATTAATATGCTTTTGAACGGTCTTGCCTTCGGGGTTTTTGAAGTCGTTGTATTCTGGCGCTTCTTTGGTATAAAAGAAGGACATCAACGGACTGTTAGCCACAAAAGGAACAATACCGTCAGCTTCATATTGAAACGCCTTTAGCCCGCCAATCCAGGCCATCACTATAAATATTGCAATCCTCGTCAGGTTGACGAATTTTGATTGGCTGTTTGCCAATAGGGTAATTATTCTGCTCATTTCTGTTACGGGTCAATCCCTTTTTGTAAATAGTATTATTCGGATTTTGGAAAGCGATGTTGTTTAATTATTTAATTTCCAGATAGCGCCATTTTTTGAATTTAGCTTTTCTAATTTTCCATTTGTTGTTAACTCGTTAAGTAATCTCTCACTTTCGCTTCTTTGCGTTCCGGATAACTCTGAAAATTCTTTCGCTGTAAGTGAATGGTATTTTGCAAAAAGAGTTTCCCAGTTTTTGCTGTATTCATTTTTTGTTGTAGTCGGAGCAAGTTTCAGAATCGCATTTTCAAAAGCCGTATAAGGTTTTGAGCCATATACAAACTCTTGCTTTCCTGTTGTATCTGTAAAAAACATGGTTGGAAACCCTCTTACTCCTAATTCTTTACCCAATTTTAAATCATCATTAAAATGCTCTTTGGCTTTACCTTCATAATCTTTTTTGAATTGCTGTACATTCAGCCCGACCTTTTTTGCTGCTGCTTCCAAATGTTCCCACTTGGTGATGTTTTTCTTTTGCAGAAAAACCAGTTCCCTTATTTCACGAAGAAATAAAATAGCTTTTTCATCGTCCTGAACTTGTGCTGCTTTAAAAGCGATAGATGGTGGATAGGAAGAATTTAAAGGGTCTTCCAGCCAAACATCTCCGTCTATTGGCATATCGTAGTAAATACTTACTTCGTCCCAATGGTGAGCCACATCGGAAGGTTTGCTGATACCTCCGCTGTTGTAACTCCAGTCAGGCAATAAGCCACCCATTCTGTATTCAATTTCAATCGAGTTGCCATACTCTAATTTCAACTTCCGTAACTGCGGCTCAATTCCCCAGCAGGATGAACAAATCGGGTCAGTATAATAAATAACCTTCACTGGTTTCCTGATTGATTTGATGACGTTGCTATCAACTGTATCGGTGCTGATGGCCGGTATTTCACAAATACCAGTTTCCGGATTGCATAAAAGAGGATTATTATTTTCCATTTTATTTTGTATTGTTTGAGCCTCGCAAATCATATTGCCCGGCAGTATTGCGATAAGTAAAGCAGGGATTATGAATTTCATTTGTTGAACAGTTGCACAGCGTAAGCTGTATTAGCAAACTCATCCAGCCTGGTAATCAAATTATTTTCAACTGTATAAACCTGTACCCATTTTTGCTCCAAAACTTCTCCGTTTTTTTTTATTTTCTGTTTTTCACTGCCCAATACAACGACTGTGTTTTGGTCTGCAACAGATTTGGTGATTTGAAAATCCAGAACTTCGACGTTATTGATAATATTCATAATGAAATTGCCAACACCTTCCTTACCCTGGTATGTTCCATTGTATGGGATACCGTCAATTCCATGATATACCCAAACGGTGTCTTCAGACAATGTTTGTTTTAGAGCGTCTAAATCGCCTTTGCCAAATGCTGTTAACATTTCTTGCACTATGCTGAGTGCTTTTGTTGTTTCTTGTGCCATATAAAAAGATTAATTTTACACAAAGTTGAATCGAATATATTTCCCCTGCAATAAGTCAGTTTTTTATGACTACCAAAAAGATTACAGAAGAAAATAAAACTTGTCCTGCACAGACCCTTTTAAAACAGTTGTCTGGTAAATGGAAGCCCGAAATTTTTCGTTTGGCTGTTAATAGTCCTTTACGTTTTAACAGTTTATTGCGTCAGATTGATGGTTCAAACAAGCAAGCATTGGCTGTAGCCCTAAGAGAATTAGAGGAAGCCGGTCTGTTGCAAAAAGTGGTCATTAAACAAAAACCTTTGCATATTGAATACAATCTTACTGAAAACGGCAAGTCATTAATCCCTGTGTTTAAGCAGTTGGAAAGTTTGGGATAGAATCTGACTTACTCACCACTAATTGTATTTACTCCAATGCAGTGTTCGTAGATGTGCAGTACTTTGGAGCAATATTTATGGGCCGGGCAGTAATTGAATAAGAAATCATTTTTGAAATTGTTTTATCCAATCTTTAATGATGTCATGGTAAGTGAACCAGCCACTGCTTTGTCATTGAATAAACTCACTTTGTCGGTTTCTTCTTTCAATGCCAATGAATAGAGCAGGGGCAAGTAGTGTTCCGGCGTTGGAATGGCTAAGTCAAATGATTTGCCTTGCGAACGGAAATTGATTAGCTGTTTGTGGTCGCCATTAAGAATAAACTCTTTCATTTTTTCATTCGCTTCAATTGCCCAATCAAAACCATATTCATCAGCATTAAGTTTGTCCCATGCAATCATGCCCAGGTTGTGAACCATGTTTCCACTTCCAACAATCAGCACACCTTTTTTGCGGAGCGATGAAAGTTCCTTTGCCAACTCATAATGATATTGTGGTGTCTGATGATAATCCAAACTCATTTGAATAACGGGAATATCAGCTTTAGGGTATAAATGTTTAATCACACTCCATGCACCGTGGTCAAGCCCCCATTTTTCATCCAAACCCACTTCTGTTTTTTTAATAAGTGCCTTTGTTTCTTTTGCCAGCTCAGGGTTACCAGGTGCAGGATATTGCACATCAAAAAGCTCTTTTGGAAATCCGCCAAAATCATGAATGGTGATTGGCTTTTCCATAGCTGTTACAAATGTTCCCCGGGTTTCCCAATGTGCCGATACACATAAAATTGCATTGGGCTTTGGAATTTCCTTTGCAATATTTCTGAACCCGGTTACAAATTCATTTTCCGAAATAGCATTCATCGGGCTGCCATGACCAAGAAACAACACAGGCATTTTATCTGTGCTGCTTAAAGGATCTGTCATTTTATTCAGTTCATTCAGTTTCATTACCGCTCCTGCTATTGGACCCGCTGCTAATAGCGGAACCATTGTTTTTAAAAATGTTGTTCTGTCCATAATTGGATTTATGAGTTGCCATAAATGTTCGATTCGCCCCCATCAATGGCAATGGTTTGTCCACTTACATAGCCGTTTTCTTCACTTAAAAGAAATGCAACTAATTTGGCTACTTCGTGTGGCTGTCCCAATCTTTTGGTTGGGTTGCGTTGTGCATATTCGGTTTCTGCAGCCTTGGGGTCAGCCGGGTTTACTTGCTTAAATGCCTCGGCAACCATTGGGGTAAGAATTGCTCCCGGTGCTATCGCATTGGTAAGTATGCCATCTCTGCCGTACTCCAGTGCTGCATTTTTGGTCATACCCGATACAGCATGTTTGCTTGCCACATAAGGCATTTGGTTTAACACTCCACGGATGCCACCCACGGATGCTACATTCACAATGCGACCAAACTTTTGCTTCTGCATCACCGGAATTACATAACGCATCCCGTAGTACACACCCATCAGGTTAATGTCAATTACCTTTTTGAAAATGTTTACATCATATTCGGTAATGCTTGCCTGTCTTCCTTCAATGCCTGCGTTGTTATAAAGCCCGTCAATTCTGCCAAACACCTTTACAGTTTCAGCTACATAATTTTTTACTGCTTCTTCTTTGGACACATCAGCCACAACTGTAATTATTTTTACATCGGGAAACTCTTTATTCAGTTGCACCTTAGAATCATTCAAACTTTTGTCGTTGTAATCTACCAGTACAAGGTTGGCACCTTTTGATGCCAATTCTCTGGCTGCTGATAATCCAAGTCCCATTGCTGCTCCTGTGATTATGATTACTTTATTTTTCATATTCTTTTGATTTAAGATTGTTTTACAAACTGAACTTCACCTGCAATTTTCACTTCTTCGCTTACCAGAACACCGCCAGTTTCCAAAGCAGCATTCCAATTTAGTCCCCAGTCTTTACGATTAATTTTTCCACTAATGGAAAAACCTGCTTTCTCATTCCCCCAGGGGTCCTTATTGATGCCTCCAAATTCCACTGCAAGAGCCACTTCCTTGCTGATGCCTTTGATAGTGAGTATGCCCTTAATTTCATACTCATCATCATCTTTTTGTTTGAATGATGTACTTTTAAAGCTAATCTCTTTATGATTTTCCACATCAAAGAAATCTGCTGATTTTAAGTGTCCGTCTCTTTGTTCGCTGTTAGTGTTGATGGATGATGCATCTATCGTCACCGTAATAGCTGATTTTAATATGTCATCTCCCTCTGTTTCTACGGAGAATTTTTTAAATTCACCTTTCACATTGGTAATCATCATGTGTTTTACTTTAAATGTAAGCTCACTGTGTACCGGGTCTAAAATCCATTTTGCTGTTGTTTTTGTTGCTGTTTCCATTTTTATAATTTTTAAAGTTGCCTAAAATTGATGATACAAAGATGCGAACATATCAAGAGCAGAGGGTAACAGTTTTCGGAAGAATTGTTGTGATTTTAAGAATAATAGTTAATGCAATCAGGGGACAAATAAAAAAAGCTCAGATGGCTGAGCTTTCTTCTTTTTATATTTCTGAGTACATTACTATGCCAATCCAATTTGCTTCATGAACGACTGATTATCCCAGAACAGATATTCCTCAATCATCTTACCGTCTTTCCAATGGCCGATTGTTGACATGCTTAATTTGAATTTTTTTCCGGTTGGCGGGATGGTTTTGCCGTTGCCAATCGGCATGGGTTTAGAAAATGTACCTTCCATTACACCGATAACAGCAGTCCAGTCGCCACTTCCAAATCTTACAGGATGCTCTTTAATTTTCGTATCGGGGGCAAAGGCAAACATAGGAGTTAGCATATCTATGTGATTTGGATACAATCCCTCGGTAACATGACCGTCAGGATAATAAACTTTGATGTTGTCTGCGTGGCTGTGGTTAAACTTGTCCCACTTTTGATTGCTGTAAAATTCATAATCTAATGTGTCAAACGATAATAGACGTTGTTCGTTATTTGCCTTTTCATCGGTAAATTTTTTAAGTTCTGCTTGTAACGATTCAACTTTTGCTTCAAGAGAAGAAGTGTTACTATTGTTGGAGCAACTTGTAAAGATTGCGATGGTAGTAATCAATATGATTGCGGCAACTGCTGTGACTGGTTTGAATAAATTTTTCATTTTGATGATTTTTTTGATTTATACTGCAAAGATGCCCTGATTTAACAAGTGGGCGGTAACACTAATCGGAAGAAGTGTTGTGATTTTAGGAAACCAGCTTGCGCATTTCTTCACGAAACTCTGTTGGTGTTTGTCCTGATTTCTTTTTGAACACACTGGTGAAATAGGTTTTTTCGTTGTAACCCAAATCAAAACCAATTTCTGAAACCGTTTTGTCGGTGTTAATTAACTGGTTTTTGGCTTCAATGAGTTTTCTGGTTTCAATAATTTCAGAAACGCTTTTCTGCAAAATATTCTGACAGATTGTATTGAGATTTCTTGCAGACATGAAGAGCTTTTCTGAATAAAATTCAACTCCTTCAGACCGGTGAAAATTTTCCTCAAGAATGGCAAGGAAATTTTTAAAAGTAGTATTCTGAGTTTTGTTCAAGCTGTTTACATCTGTTTTAGTTTTCTTTCTTTCCGATTCTATCATGGTAAATAAAGCGCTTAGTAAATGCCGCACTATGCCAAGGTCTGGATTTTCCTGCTGCATTTCATCGTTCATTATATCGCAGAGTGTAACCAGGCGGTCAAAGCATTCGCCAGTTTGTATTTTTAAAGTCGCATTGTCATGATATAGAGAATAAAGCTGAAATGTTGTTTCAGGAATAAATTCACTTTTAAACCGGATTGCCCACATATTGCATTTACCATTGTCTAATTTCGGGATGACCCGGTGAACTTTTCCTTTAGTTACGAAGCTTACAAGCGGTGAGTCAAGAGTGGTAGTCTTGAAATCAATAAAGTGCTCCAGTTTACCTTCAATGCCGATAATCAATTCTTCAAAATCATGCTTGTGCGGTTCATCTGGCGAAGCGTTTATTTTGGTCGCTTCTGCTTCGTCCACTGTAAATATTTTGAAGAGTTGATTCATTACTTAAAGTTAGGGTATAAAATACCGGTAAAATAAGTAGTTCCCTGATATTACGGAGGATTGCTTTTATAAGGGGGAAATCAAATTAGTCATTTATTTTTTGTCTTTAATTAATGATATTCAATCAATTAGACATGAAGCTAAATTAAACCCATAGTGTTTTTTGTGCATGGCAACCATCAGGTCTGTTAACGATGGGTACTGCTTAAGGTGGGTTAATTATCTGCCCGTTTGGTTTCCTTGACCTTAAAATACTTTCTTTTAGAATTTATAACCCGTCGCTTCGAGGAAGCCAGTTGAACAAACTTGTTTTGAAAAAAGGCATTAGTATAGTCTTTGATGATAAAAGAACAGAACGATGAACGGAGCCGTCGCAACGGATGATGCACAAAGATTTTTAGCCTGAAAACAAAATGGCGTTCAGATATAGTTAGCACCAATAATAACACTAAGGATTCGTTACCCTTTATTGACATCAATAAACGTAAACATCCACTTCACCGGGTTTTGCCAGTCTTTTCCTTTAAAGCTGCCTACGGGGGCTTTAATCAGAATTTCATTCCATCCTTTTTTAAAAAAGATTTTTGTAGGGCTCCGGTATTCGTAGCCCTCATCTGTCAATGGTATTTCGGAATTACCTTTTTGCCCGCCTCTTAGCCAATCAGGTGGGGCAACTATTTCGCCATTTACCCATACTGCACTGTTTTTGCCATCCCATCCATTTAAAGGTGGCGAATCTGTGGCAGGCGACCGGGAAATATTATTGAAACCAATCCAACAATTTTTTTCGCCGTCTTCATCCGACCAAAGTTTTGCAGTGGCATACCAGGTGGTACTGTCTTCCGGATTATCTATGGCCCCTTTTATCAATGGAGCCCACCAGTGCCTTAATACAATGGTGCCACCTGTAACTTCCTTATAAGGTTTAGCAGTTGCTTCATTCCAACTTTTTGTTTCGGGCAAAAATTGTTTTGTTAAATCACCATTGTTATTAAATGGGCCGTATAATTTCCAAACCTGGTTTGATTGCTTTGCATAATTGAAAAATTTATCTTTACAAAATTGATTTTTATTATCCAGCAACCGGTTTTCAAATTCTATAAATCCTTTTTTATCGCCATCATTTATATTGGCAATCCATCCGCTTTGTCCGCCGCCCCGCCAGCTTCTTTCTGCAAATGTTAACATGCCCGGATAAACAGGGTTCATTCTAAAAACATCTTCTTCTTTGGCAACAGCCCTATCGGGCCACATGCAAATGGTGCCACCCAGAGTAGCAGCGTCGCCTTTTTCCTTATCGGCAATTTTGCGGTTATAGATTGTTGTTACAGCTTCTAACGGGTCCATGTGGTTTAGGTACAAATGCCTTGAATCTATAAACTGAATTTGATTATTAGATGTATGGTGTGCATTATCATCCATCCACAACTGACGGATAGTATTGGCAGTAAAATTGCCGCCCGGCTGCCAGCCAATTACTTTCTTACCAAGGCTTTCAATGTAAGCAGTTACATAGGGAACAAAATTTTTGTTCGTAATTTTTACCTCATCTGCACCAATATGAATATATGGAACATCGTAAGTGCCGCAAAATTCTTTCAAGATATTTTTCACATACATCATACCAGAATCACTCTGCATATCCACCTTCATCGCCCTTTTAAATGCGGCACTGTGGCCGGGCATGTCAATTTCCGGAACAAATGTTATGTACCTTTCTTTACAATATGTAATCAATTCTTTTATCTCTGCTTCAGTATAATACATTCCTTTGTTACGCAGCATGTGCTCAGGTGCAGTTAGCTGCGGATATTGTTTGATGGTAATACGCCATGCAATATCTTCGGTAGGATGAAAATGAAAAATATTCAGTTTATACATTGCCATTACATCTATCTGCTGCTTCAGTAATTGCAGTGATATATAATTACGGCCCACATCAATCATATAACCCCGCCAGGAAAAGGCAGGCTGGTCAGTTATTTCACAGGCATCAATCATCACCCCGTCTCTCATTAGCTGCCGTAATGTTTGAATACCATTAAAAATGCCATGAGTAGTTTTGGCTGTCAGAAGAATTTTATTTTCCGAGACATTCAATGTGTATGCTTCATCTGACATGCCTGAAGAAGCTGAGGTATTTAACCGCAATTCGATATGCACTTCATCTTTACCGGCTTTATTGCCAATGGAAGTTTGCAATTCTTTTTCATTAAGTATATTTTTCAAATTTTCTGCTTCCTTCATTAAGGCATTATCAGTAATTACTATGGAATTGCATTTATACAAAGGAAAGAAACCTTTGCTCCAGGTGAGTTTTTGCGGAAGGGGGATTAAGGATGGCTTCTCCTGCAAATCATATACATAAGAAAATACAATATGCTTCCACAACAAATAACCCTCACCCAACAGATGCAATCCATCATTGGTGTATTTCACACCCATTTTGCCTTGTTTGTTACTGAAAAAAGAATGCAGGTCAATATAGCTATAGTGATGATTTTCTGATTCTTTTTTTAGTCTGCTGTTCACTTTCTGGATAGAATCCGCTTTATTGGTATGGCCGCCAAATTTTTTAAACACATCTGATACGGGAAGAATACTTTGTATATACAGTTTGGTTGAAGGACTTTCTTGCTTTATCCAGTCGGCTGCAAGTAAGATGTTTTTAACTAGGCTGTCAGTACTGATACCTCTTGCCAGGTCATTTGTTCCAATCAGCAGAAAAATCTTTTTCGGTTTCTGCTTGCCAATATTACCAATACGATGAAGTACCCCTGCACTAATGTCGCCGCTGATGCCACGGTTTTTGATAGTATTGTCGTTAAACAACTCATTCCATTCA
>JAEUVK010000049.1 GCA_016787135.1 Chitinophagaceae bacterium
TGTGATGAATCGCTGCAGGTACCATTGGTCACGAACAGCTTTGCGGTATTGGTGCTGGTAGCGGGAAATACGATCGTATGGTTTTGTGTATGGATAAAAATGCTGTCATTGAATGTCCAGTTCCATTTGTTCACGCCGTTGGTGCCGTCATGCGAAAAGACTAAGGTGTTCTGGCGGCAGCCTAATTGTGCTACGTAGTTAAAATCTGCAGATACCGTATCCACCGTGCTGAAAGGCAAAGAATGTTGCGGCATGGGAATATTACATTCATCAATGACCGTACTGCCATCGGTGCCGGCTCTCAAGGTGAGTGTATAATTTCCCTGTGTATAAATGGGAGATGCAAATTTTACCGTGATATAATCACTCAGCCCATTGATACAATTACCTGCGGCACTGATGACAGTGACAGGGGTTGGACCGGCTATGGAAAAATCACTGCCGTTCGGTGCAATACTGTTGCAGGCCACTCTTTTCGGAAAATAGATCCTGACGCTGTCCGGTGCACACTTCGGAGTTCCGATACTGTCGGCAAAAATGGGTTGAGGTATAGCATAAAAAAATGCGGCTTGCTCGGCAGGGATGGCCCGGCTACAGTTATCTAACAGCGAATTCCCATCAGTGCCATTCCCTATCACCAACTGGTAATTGCCATTGGGTAAAGGTGAAGCCAGAGTAATGGTTACTTCATCAAAGTCGAAAGCAGAAGAACAGCTTGTTGTAACGGCTGAGGCTACCGTGGTCACAGCAGGCAAGATGCTGAATTCACTGCCTGTTGCAGTAAGGCTGTTGCACCTCATCTTTTTATTCAATTTTACCCGTATGGTTTGTCCGTCGCAATCAGGCCTGGCCGTCAGCAAATGCGGATCAGTAGGATCAGTGATCACAGCGGTGCCTCCGCTGAAGTTCAGCGTATAACCACTTTGCCCGTCGGTAAAATGACTTACCATCAATAAATATTCATGCCCTAGTATAAGTTGAGGCATTCTGGCAAAGGTTGGCCTGTTATCAGCAGGGTTAGAGCCACATTGAATACCGGTAGTACCATTAGCAGAAGCTCCCGTAGCTCCGTAAGTACCTGCCCAGTTGGCTGTAACGATCAAAGAGGTGTCTGTAAAAATATCTTCGGGATTACGGCCGGTGATGTCCCAGAGCTGCCAGTCATAGTCTTCGTTCTGCGCCAAGGGATTGATAACAAACCCCAGTGTACCGGCTGCAAAGCAGGTGAATTTATAAAAGAAGGGATTTTTATTGGCATACCCGGCGCTGCCTGTGCCTGAACAACCCGGCACATACAGGTTATTAGTGTTGCATAAAGGAACAGTAGTTTGTGTGAATGTACTCGTGCCGCAAACAGGGAAAGCGGTAGAAGGGGTTTGTCCGAGAGTGGTACAGGGTTGGGAAATTATCGCTGAAAAAGGGAACAGGATAAGGATTAGCAGTGGTGAAATAACAATTCTGAGTAAAGCCATGCAGCGGTATATAATATTTTAAGGTACAATGACAACGAAATGTATGGTTTCGTTGCCTCTGGTGATCGTTAGCTGAGGTGGTAGCGCTTGCCGGGTAAAGATACAACTACATTCTGCAATTCAAGACTTAAGATGGCCGCTGCCACGGCGCTGCTGCTCAGCCCGCTTTTCAGGTTGATCTCGTCTATATGCACGGTCTCTCTTTCATTCAGGATGCCGGTGATGACCTTTTCATCGGTGGTCAGTTCGATGAAAAGCTCCTTCTGTTTTTTTGTTTTTTCTTTCCGGGTGGTCTCTTCCCAGTTCATCATTTCGATCAGTTCCTGTGCATCGGTCAGCAGTACCGCTTTGTTGTTCTTAATAAGATAATTGCAGCCACCACTCTTACTGTCGGTCACTTTTCCGGGAAAGGCAAACACATCCTTATTGTACCCGTTCGCTAATTCGGCAGTGATCATGCTGCCGCCTTTGATGCCTGTTTCTATCACGATGGTCGCATCGCTCATGCCCGCTACTATCCGGTTGCGTGTCGGGAAATTATGTTTATCCGGTTTGGTCTTGCTTCTGAATTCTGTCAGCAATCCTCCATTCTCTTTGATCATATCTTTTGCAAGCCCTGCATGCTGGGCTGGATATACCTGGTCCAACCCATGCGCCAGCACGCCGATAGTAGGCAGTTTGTTTTTTAAAGAAGCTTTGTGTGCAATGGCATCAATACCATAAGCGAGCCCGCTGACAACTGTTACGTGCAGCTCTGCGAGGTCAGCGATCAGTTTTTCTGTTACCTGCTTGCCGTAGTCGGTATGACTGCGGGTACCAATGACAGCAATAATTTTCGAAGCGTTGAGATCGGCTTCACCTTTATAATAAAGAAGGGTGGGAGAATCATAACAATTCAGCAATCGTTTTGGGTAAGCAGCATCGGTGATGAAAAGAGGATTGATCCTGTATTTTTCAATAAAGGCAATTTCCTCTTCGACGGTATTGAAATCATCAAAGTCTTTGATATTGCTTGCCCTTATACTGCCGATACCTTCCATTTTTTCCAGGTCAGTTCGTTTGGCTTTAAAAACTTCGGACGGTTCGTATTGTTGCAATAATATCTTCGCCTGAACAGAGCCAATGTTAGGAACAAGGGTCAATGCGATCTGGTATAGCAGGTCTTTAGTCATTTCTCCATGCAGCAGGGAAATAAAAATAAAGAATTTAAACAAGGGATAACTAACGGCCTGTCACTTTCATCTCGGTCCGCCGGTTCCTGGCCCTGCCTTGTTCGGTTTTATTATCGGCAGCAGGTTTTGTCTCGCCAAAACCTTTGGCAGTTAACCGCTGGGGAGTGATCCCTTTTGAGACCAGGTAGCCGACTACTGCTTTGGCCCTGTTGTTGGAAAGCGCCAGGTTGTCTGCAGGCTTCCCGGCATTATCGGTATGCCCGCTGATCTCGATCTTCAGTGTAGGATTATCTTTCAGGAGCTGTACTATTTTATCCAGTTCTATTTGTGATTCAGGTTTCAGTTCAAATTTGCTGACATCAAAGAAAACATTGTTGAGTACGATGGCGGCATTCACTTCCAACGGCTGCAGCGGAATATTCTTTTCATAGGATGAATCGGGTGAATTCCGGCTCAGTGAAAAATTATCGGAATAGAATAAATAGCCTTTGCGGTTCACATTAAAAGCGTAATCTTTTCCGATGGGTAATGTGACAAGGTAATTTCCTTTTTCATCTGTTTGCACTTTAGAGATAAGCAGTTTGGAAGAAAGATCGATCAATTCGACTGTGGAAGGCAGACCCTGCGTGGTTTTTTTGTCGAACACAACTCCTTTTACCCAAAGTGTTTTGTAGGGTCGAACGTCTTCACGCAATTCAAAACTGTATATATCGAGTCCGCCTTTGCTGTCGCTGCGGTCGCTGGCATAATAAGCTGTTTTACCATCAGCCGCTACGAACAAGCTGGCTTCATGGCTGATGGTGTTAATAGGGTAGCCAAGATTGACAGGTACGCTCCAGTCGCCACCGGGTCCTTTTCGTGTGTAAAAGAGATCACTTTCTCCATACCCGGGCCATGAATCAGAAGTGAAGTACAATGTTTGATTATCGGCATGTATGAATGGTGATTGTTCATCGCCTTTGCTATTGATAGCGGGTCCAAGATTTTGCGGTTCGGCCCATCTGCCATTGGCCTGCATCTGCGATACGTAAATATCACTGCCGCCATAACCACCTGCTCTCCGGCTGGCGAAGTACAAACTTTGTTTATCCGGGGATAAGCAGGGTTGTGATTCCCATTGATCGGAATTGATCCTGCCACCAAGGTTGACGGCTTCACTCCATCCTTTATCGGTAAGGTAGGATATGTAGATATCACAACTGCCGAAGCCATCAGGCCTGTTACAACCGGTGAATACCAGTAGCTGTCCATCCTGTGAAATATTCTGTGCACCTTCATTCTGTTCGGTGTTCACTTCGCCTTGAATGGGTTTGGCTTTATCCCAGTCGGTTGCATTTTTTTTGCTGTAAAAAAAATCTTCATTGAAGGCGCCGAGGCGGCGGGTGAACACCAGTTCTTTTCCTTCAATGGTCAGGGATGGCAGGTATTCTGATTCGGTTGAATTGACATTGCTGCCCATATTCTGCGGGGCAAAGACATAGTTCCTGCCGGTATTCTTTTTTGCATACTCAATAGCAAATTCATAGCAGCGTTTACGGTAGTTACAGGCTTTTAAAGAGTTCTCATTTTTGGGCGGTTTTTTTGCCAGCAGGTCATTGATAGCATCTAATGCTTTTTCAAATTCACCTGTCCCTGCCAGTTGAATGGAGTAGGGGAGTTTATAATCCATAGTGTAATTGCTATCCTGGGCAAATGCTTTTTGATAATTCTCCACACTGGCTTTATAATTTTTCATCTGGCCATATACGCCGGCCAGCGATAAGTAAGCATCAAGATATTTATTGTCCAGTTCAATACATTGTTTCAGGAGGCCGACGGCATGGATGAGGTTTCCGTCCTGTGCCCTTTCTATCGCCTGGTTGTACAGCTGAACCGCTTTCTTATTCACTTTTGAAGGATCGTAGGGCTGTGCAGAGAGAAACGATAAGTGGAAAATGAAAAATAAGAGAGGAAAAAGGTAAAAAAGCCGCTTCATGAAGTTGGATTATAGTTTTACATAACGAAACTATCACAATTTTATTCCCCTTGGTAAGGGGGTTTTCAGGGGAAAGATGCTTAACAGATGTTGAAGGATGCAGGAAGTCATCAAATAAGGCAGCTATTTTACTTATCTTTCATATATCCTTCCTTACTATCTCCGATTATGTCAATAAAACCAACTTGTATATGAAAAAGTTTATTGCAGAATTCATCGGTACATTCTCATTGGTGCTTTTTGGCTGCGGCTCCGCAGTAGTGGCCGGCCTTTCTCCTTCATCGGGACCTGCCGGTATCGGGCTTTTGGGTATTTCGTTTGCTTTTGGCCTGGCTGTAGTAGTAATGGCGTATGCCATTGGCCCCATCTCTGGCTGCCATATTAACCCGGCGATCACTGTTTCTATGGTTGTGGCCGGGAAGATCAAAACTGGTGATGCCGCAGGATATATCATTGCGCAGTTTGCCGGTGCAGCCGTCGCAGCAGGGTTACTCTACCTGGTTCAAAACGGGATGTCCGATTTTGTACTCGCTGAATATGGCTTAGGCGCTAACGGATGGGGTGATGGTTATAGTGAATATTCTACCGTTTCGGCTTTTATCACAGAAACTGTTCTTACTTTTCTTTTCCTATTCGTCATTTTTGCTACTACATCCAAGCAGGGTAATAGTAATATGGCCGGGCTGGCCATTGGTTTGACATTGGTATTGATCCACCTGGTAGCTATCCCGATCACAGGTACTTCTGTCAATCCTGCCCGCAGTTTTGGTCCTGCTGTTTTTGCAGGAGGAAAGGCGTTATCCCAGTTATGGTTGTTTATTGTAGCGCCATTGGCAGGGGGGATTCTTGCGGCTGTTACCTGGAAAGCTGTGTTTGAGAAAGGTTCTGACCAGTGACAGTATCTACTATGGCACGTTAATGTACTTATGTATCTGCAGGCTCAGCTCCCATTTGGGATGGGACTTTATGTATTCAATGATCAGCGGTGTTACATTCGAAGCTTTATCCCATTCGGGTTGCAGGTATAGTTTACATGCAGCAGAAACCAGTGCAGCATAGTGCTCCGCCCATTCAAGATCTGATTTATTAAAAACAACCACTTTCAACTCATTGGCATGAGGCAATATTTCCGGTAATGGCACTTTGAATTTTTTGGGTGATAAACATATCCAGTCCCAGGCGCCGCTTAATGGATGTGCTCCGGAGGTTTCAATATTTGTTTTCAACCCGGCTGCCCGTAACTCTTTTGTCAGGACATCCAGGTTATGCATCAGCGGTTCACCTCCTGTAATGACCACGATCTCTGCCGGGGTCTTTCTGACCTCTGCTGTCAGATCACTGATTTTGTATTTTGGATGTTTCTCCGCTTCCCAGCTATCTTTTACATCACACCATACACAACCTACATCACAACCGCCAAGACGGATGAAGTAAGCCGCTTTTCCCTGGTGGAAGCCTTCGCCCTGCAGGGTATAGAAGTGTTCCATAACAGGCAACGCCACATCAATATGGGCACTCGTCTTTGTCATTGATCTTTATTGTTCTTTCCGGGATGACTTAATTTTTTTGAATACAGGAATTAAATGTATTCTTCAGCAGCGCAGCGATGGTCATTGGGCCTACGCCGCCGGGTACCGGGGTTATCCATGAACACTTCGGTGCCACAGTATCGTATTCCACATCGCCTTTTAATTTGAAACCGCTTTTCCGGCTGGCATCTTCCACTCTTGTGATGCCGACATCTATGACGACAGCTCCGTCTTTTACCATATCAGGTTTTACGTATTCGGGAATACCGATGGCAGCAATAATAATGTCGCCCTGCAGGCAGATGTCCTTTAAATTCTGTGTATGCGAATGGCAAATGGTAACGGTGCAATTGCCCGGATTGGCATTACCGCTTAATAAGATGCTGATCGGCCTGCCGACAATGTTGCTGCGTCCCAGAACGATGGCATGTTTCCCTTTTGTGTTGATCTTATAATGTTCCAGTAATAACATAATGCCATAGGGAGTAGCGGGCAGGAATGTAGGCATACCTTCTACCATTTTACCAACGCTTACCGGGTGAAACCCATCCACGTCTTTGTCGGGATCAATAGTATTGATCACTTTTTTGGAGCTGATATGTTTGGGCAGGGGCAATTGTACCAGGATGCCATCAATATCCGGATCATTATTGAGTTGTTCGATCTTTTCCAGCAGTTTGAATTCTGAGATATCTTCTTCCATGCGGATCAGGGTTGACTTAAAACCGGTTTCCTCGCAGGCTTTTACTTTGGCTGCCACATAGGTTTCGCTGGCGCCGTTATTACCCACCAAAATAGCTGCCAGGTGCGGAACTTTTTTTCCTTCGATCACCCATTGCGCTACTGTTATTTTCAGTTCACCCTTGATAGCCTGGGCGGCCAGTTTACCGTCTAAAATTTTCATGGCGCAAAGGTAGGCTGTGGCTAATGGCAGGCCAAAAGCATATTATATTATTTTGTTACCTTAGGAATACCAAACCTTACCGCATGAGAATTTCGCCGTTCATGCTGCTGATCCCGGTTATCTGCTTCACCGTCTCTGCACATTGCCAGACACTCCGCAGGCCTGTCGCTGCTCCTTATATTGGCTTTGGTGCATACAGTTCAAATCAGGTAGATGTTCTTTCTTTTATTTCCAACCAGGCTTCATTAGCCCAGCTGAAGAATGCGGCTGCAGCTGTGTATGGAGAAAGACGTTTTCTCTTAACCGAACTGAATAACTACACGGTGGCTATCGGCTTACCCACTCATTCAGGCAATTTTGGTTTGACCGCTGCTTATTCCGGCTTCACCGATTACAATGAAGCGCAGGCCGGGTTGGCGTACGCCAAAAAACTTGGAAGCAAGGCAGATATCGGTGTTCAGTTCAACTATCACGGTATCCGCATTACTGGTTATGGCAATGCCTCTGCCATAAGTTTTGAAGCAGGAGGCGTCTTTCATATCACTGATAAGCTGCATACCGGGTTTCATATAAATAATCCTGTGGGTGGTAAGTTTGGCAAGGATCAGGCTGAAAAATTGCCATCTGTCTATTCTGCCGGTTTTGGCTATGATGCTTCCGAAAAATTTTTCTTTAGCACAGAAATAATCAAAGAAGAAGACCAGCCGGTGAATGTAAATGCAGGCATGCAATACAAATTCATTCCGCAATTGCTGGCAAAGGCCGGTATGTCATCGGCTACATCCTCTGCATGGTTTGGTATTGGATTATCAGTAAGGTCGTTCCGGATCGATATAACCAGCAGTTATCATCCGCAACTGGGTATCACACCTGGCCTTTTGTTGCTATTCAATTTCAGTAAGCAGGAAAATTGATCAGATGAAGCGCCTTTTATTCATAGCACTGTTTATTCACCATTCATTATTGGCTATTCATGCCCAGGATATTCCGCCGGTTACCGAGCAGCAATTGGAAAACCTGGCTGATGCAGACCAGGCAGAAACAGAGGATGATTCTTACCTGCAGCAACTGGAATATTTCAAAAAGCAACCCATTAATCTCAATACGGCCGATGCATCCGAGTTAAAAGAACTGAGAATATTAACTGACCTCCAGGCCGATAACCTGATCGCCTACCGGAGATTATTCGGAAACTTCATCAGTATCTATGAACTGCAGGCCGTTCCTTCATGGGATGCAGGAACCATACGTAAGCTATTGCCTTTTGTTACGATTGCTTTGCCTTTTTCTGCGAAAGAAAATTTTCAAAAACGTATCAGGGGTGGCGATCATAGTTTATTACTTCGTGTATCCCAGGTACTGGAACGATCAGCCGGTTTTGATAAAGCAGCTTCCGGAACGAAATATTTAGGGAGCCCTCAAAGGGTATTCTTCCGGTATCGTTATACTTATAAGAACTTATTACAATTCGGTATAGTGGGGGATAAAGATGCAGGCGAACAGTTTTTCAAAGGCGCACAAAGCATCGGATTCGATTTCTATTCATTTCATTTATTTGTCCGTAAAGCCGGCATCATCCGGTCATTGGCTATCGGTGATTTTACCGTAAATATGGGACAGGGCCTGGTACAATGGCAGAGCCTTGCATTTAAAAAGAGTGCGGAAGTCATGGGGATCAAAAGGCAATCGCCGGTATTGCGGCCTTACAATTCAGCCGGTGAATTTAATTTTCATCGCGGAGCTGGTATTACCATCAGCAAAGGAAAGTTTGAAAGCACTGTATTTGCTTCTGTCCGGAAAGTCAGCGCCAACCTCACTGCTGATACATTATCGCAGGAAGAATATATTACTTCACTTCTTACATCCGGGTATAACCGTACTGCCAATGAAGTGGCTGACCGTAACCGTCTCCGGCAAACAATCTTTGGGGGGACTATAAACTATACTGCCGGCCGCTTTCATATCGGATTAAATGGTATTTACTATGGGTTTTCCTTGCCTGTTCAGAAAAGAGATGAACCTTATAATCTTTATGCGATCAATGGGGATAAGTGGTACAATCTCAGTACTGATTATAGCTATACATACAAGAACCTTCATTTTTTTGGCGAAGCTGCTATTGATAAAGGTTATCACAAAGCATTTGTCAATGGTGTGCTGGTCAGTGTTGACCCCCGGATAGATGTTTCATTGTTACATCGCAGTATCAGTAAAAAATACCAGGCTATCAATGCCAATACCTTCTCAGAGAATACGTATCCATCCAATGAAAGCGGGTTGTATGCCGGTATTGCTATCAGGCCGGCCAATGGATGGCGGTTTGATATGTATGGGGATATGTATAAATTTCCCTGGCTGAAATACCTGGTGGATGCGCCTTCCTACGGAAAGGATTTCCTTGTACAGCTTACCTATGCTTCTTCTAAGCAGGTGGAAATATACACCCGTTACCGCAACGAGAACAAACAGGGGAACCAGGCAGATAACAGTACTGTAATGAACTACCTTGTTTCATTGCCAAGGCAGAACTGGCGGACACAGATCAGTTATAGGATACATCCCGCCGTTACCATTCGCAACAGATACGAAATGATCTGGTATGACAAAAATGGAAACAACAGCGAGAACGGATTTCTTACTTTTTTTGATTTTGCGTACAGGCCATTGCTAAAACCGTATTCCGGGGTGCTGCGGCTGCAATATTTTGAAACGGACGGGTATAATTCCAGGCTCTATGCCTATGAGAACGATGTGCTGTACAGCTATTCTATTCCCGTGTTTTATGATAAAGGATACAGGTATTATCTCACTGTAAATTATGATTGGGATCAAAAAATTTCTTTCTGGCTGCGCTGGGCACAAACCATTTACCGGGGAAAAGATGTAATTGGTTCAGGATTAGATGAGATAAACAGCAACAAAAGATCAGAGGTTAAAGTGCAGATTAGAGTCATATTATAACCAGCGATAAGGGGTGTTACTTTTTTTATGGGTAAGTCAAGTTTTTGTTAAAAAATCCCTTACTTTGGCGCAGCTAAATTCACGGTTGAGATGTCTCTCACCATGCCTTACCCTTTGACTACGGAAGATTCTCGTTGAAAATCAATGCATTTAATTCTAAAAATTAACGTTCACATGAGAAAAACTGCATCATTGCTTACGATGCTTATGCTGCTTTGCACATTAGCATTTGCTCAGACACGTACCGTGACCGGACAGGTCCGGGATGACAAAGGAGACCCGATTGCGTTCGCTACGATCCAGGAAGCAGGTACGCAGAATGCTACCAAGGCCGATGTAAATGGAAATTTCAGCATCAAGATCAAAGAAGGATCACAACTGACTGTATCTTCTACAGGGTTTGATCCTGTTACAGTTGCTGCAGGCGCAGGCTTTCAGACCATTACTCTGAAAACCAAAGCAACGGAAATGCAGGAAGTGGTAGTAACTACCGCTCTCGGTATTGCCCGCCAGGCCAAAGAGATCGGTTACTCTACTGCTAAAGTAAAGGCTACCGAACTGACCCAGGCAAAAGTGGTAAACCTGCAAAACGGTTTGACCGGTAAAGTTTCCGGTTTGAACATTGCCACTACTAATAACGGTGTGTTTGCCGATACCCGTATCATATTAAGGGGTATCCGCTCCCTGACCGGTAACAACCAGCCGATGCTGGTATTAGATGGCGTGCCTCTCGCATTAGGTTTTCTGAACTCTATCAACCCTAATGATATTGCCGATGTTACCATTTTGAAATCCTCATCAGCTACCGCTATCTACGGGCCTGATGGTGTGAACGGTGCTATCGTGGTGACCACGAAAAGAGGTAACAAGGCAAGACCGGTTGTAACGTTGAGTCATACTACTCAATTGGAAAAAATCTCTTATCTCCCCGAATTCCAGACCCGTTTCGGCGGTGGTTATTCCCAGGGATCAGATGGTAACGGTACATGGGAGCCTATTGAGCAGCAAAGCTGGGGTGATGAATTTGATGGTTCTATCCGCCAGTTCGGCCAGACAGGTCCTAATGGTGAAAAATTGGAAATGCCCTATTCTTATAATAAGAACGGAAGAAGGAACTTCTATGCGACAGGCCAAACTCACCAGACCGATGTTTCTTATTCTGCCGGTGATTTCTATATCAGCGCTCAGAATGTATCTATCAAAGGAACCATGGAAGGTGATAAGAACGATCGCCGTTCTGTGAACCTGAGATCGGACAAAGAATATGGCAAATTCAAAGCAGGATTTACAATCCGTTATACACAGTCGCAATATGATATCACTAACAACAACCAGGCTGTTTATTATAACGTCACAGGTTCTCCCGGCAACTATGATCTGAGCCGTTTCAAGAACTGGAGAGCTTACTATAGTGCAGACCCTACCCAGCCTAACATGGACTGGTTCGCCACTCCTGATGGTTATTATACTCCTTATCTCGATAACGTAAGCAAGACGCCTTACTTCGCAAAGGACAATTACAGGGAGAAAGGAAGAGGGGATGAGTTCTTTGGAAATGCAGAATTGAACTTTAAAGCCACATCATGGTTGAACTTTACCTACAGAGTAGGTATGACCTATGATAATGCAGAAGCTAACGCTACCCGCGGCGCCTTCAACTATTCTGCGTATCACCTGACATTAAGAGACCATGGTTCACTGAACATTACTTCTGCTGTAACTAATTCCAGTGTTACTGCAAGGAGGCTTACTTCTGAAGTATTTGCCAGCGCTAATAAACGCTTCGGTCAGTTTGGTGTGAATGCTCTCTTAGGTCAGTCTTACAGGGAGTCCAACACCCGTGCTTTGAGCATCGGAAGTAATAATCTTGGAAATGCCACTTTGTATTCTATCCAGCTCCGCAAAGGTGAGCCGGGTGTTACTGTGGGCAATTCAAAAACAAGGTTGGAAAGATATTTTGGCCGCGTATCGTTTGACTACAACAACTGGGCCTTCCTGGAAGGTACAGCCAGCTATGACTTTGACAGCCGTCTTGTGAAACCTGGTTCATTTGAGAAAAAATCAGATGTAGGTTTCTTCTATCCCGGCGTGAATGCGTCTGTATTGCTGAGCGAAGTGATACCGGCATTGAAATCAAGCAAAGTGATCAATTATGTGAAATTGCGCGGCGCTTACTCTAAAACCGGTAACGTGACCCTTGGTGCTTATGCATTTGAAGGTACTTTCAGCGCTTCTACGTTCTTCCCTTACGGAGACGTTTTAGGCTTCCAGGCCAATGCCACTACACCGGCAGCAGAATACAAACCTGAGTATGTACTGAACAAAGAAGTAGGTCTTGAACTGGCCTTCCTGAAGAACAGGATCAACTTCGAGGCTACTTATTATCACCAGGATAATACAGACCAGATCATCAACGTACAGTTATCCAATACTACCGGTTATACATCAGCTCCGCAGAATGCAGCAGCCTTTACGAACCAGGGCCTGGAATTTGACCTGAAACTGACCCCGCTGGTGAAGATCGGCGATGTGAACATCGACTTCAAGATCAACTATACCAAACAGAAGAATGAGGTTACTGAACTGGTGGATGGTGTGAATGAACTGGGTATCGGTAACTACAACTACGTAATAGTAGGTCAGCCCGTTTATAAATTCAAACTGGTGGACTATGTAAGGGACGATAAAGGTCGTGTTATCGTTGACAGAACAACAGGTATGCCTGAGCAGAACCCCAACC
Source organism: Chitinophagaceae bacterium (assembly GCA_016787135.1). Classification (GTDB taxonomy): domain Bacteria; phylum Bacteroidota; class Bacteroidia; order Chitinophagales; family Chitinophagaceae; genus VBAT01. The sequence goes on from JAEUVK010000049.1 coordinate 12,754, forward strand.
TGGCTACATTCGGCAGAACATCGCCTACTGATTTCTTAGGGATGAGCCTTAACGTGAACTGGAAAGGCCTTAGCTTCAGCGCTGTGGCTGACTACAGGGCCGGTGGCCAGATTGTGGTTGACCAGCTCGGAGCTTTCCTGGATGATAACGGTATCTCTGCACGTACTGCACAGAATGGCCGTCGTGCATTCATTTTCCCTAACTCATCTTATGATGACGGTACAGGAAAATATGTAGAGAATACGGATGTTTATACACAACTGTACGGCCGCCTGTTCTGGAACAGCGACCTGAACACGAATGTGATCTCCAATTACCTGGCCAGCGGTAATTTCTGGAAATTAAGGGAAGTAGCGATCAGCTATGAGATACCTACCAAGATATTCGGCAGCAAAGTAGCCAGCGTGATCAAAGGAGCTACGATCGGCGTGAACGGCAGGAACCTGCTGATGTTCGTTCCGAAATCAAATATCTGGAATGTGGATCCTGAATTCCAGGGTGGTAATGGTAATGCGGCTTATGTAGGCAATGCTACCGGCAGAAGCACGGCATATAACCAGCCTCCGACCAGGATATTCGGCGCTAACCTTACTCTCAGATTTTAATGCTTAAAAAACATGATTATGAAATTGAAAAATATAATCTATACTACGACCCTTACAGCGGTGATGATGGCTGCCGTAACCAGTTGCAGTAAGAAAAAACTAGATATCAATGCTAACCCGGATGATGTGACGGATGTATCCGTTACCCCGTCTGTATTGTTGCCGGGTGCATTACAGGCTACCAGTACCAATATTGCTTCTGAATACTGGTTCCTCGAATGGTGGATGGGACATGGCGCCCGTTCCGGTTCTTACCAGTCTTTTACAGAAGAAGAGACCTACAAATTCACCAACGATTTTCATAGTGCTATCTGGACAGGTTTGTATGGCAATGCGAACAACTACCAGATCATGATCAACAAAGCGGAAGCTTTGGGGCAAGGCACTTATGAAGCGATCGGCCGTATCATGAAATCACACAATTTCCAGATACTGACAGATATTTATGGCAATATTCCTTATTCAGAAGCTTTCCAGGGTACGGCTTCACCTACGCCGAAATATGATAAAGCAGTAGATATTTACAAGGGAATTTTTGCTGACCTGGATAAAGCCATTGCATTGTTGAATGATGCCACGGCTACTGATCCTGCCAAGAATCCCGACATAGCTTCAGCTGACCTTTTGTTTGCAGGTAATACCACAAGGTGGAAACAATTTGCCAATACCCTCCGCTTGAGAATGCTGGTGCATTTACATAATGGCATTACAACTACCACGGTAGCTCCAGGGATCGATGTAGCTGCACAGGTGGCTAAGATCACTGCTGATGGTTGTCTTGGAGCCGGTCAGTCGGCACACCTGAACCCCGGTTTTACAGGTACAAAACCTCAGCCTTATTACAGGGTTTGGAATACCAATGAATCCGGAACAGGTTCACAGCGTGACTGGGCAAGAGCCAGTGAATATGCCATCGATTATTACAATTATGATGGCGATCCCCGTATCAGCCGTTTTTATGTAGCTCCAAGCGGCGGTCATAAAGGGATTCCTTTTGGAACACCTTCAGGTGGCTCTGCTCCGCTTGGGGATGCTCTTTCAACCATAAGAGGCCCGGGTTATTCACCCAGCGGTGCTACTTCACGTGCCTGGATACTGACCAGTGTGGAGAGCTTATTCCTCCAGGCTGAGGCCAGACAGCGCGGTATCATTACAACAGGCCCTACTGCTCAGGCCCTTCTTACTTCTGCTATACAAGAGTCTTTTGTATGGTTAGGATTGACGACAACTCAGGCAAACAGCTATATATCAGGTAACGCAGGTTATCCGGATGTTGACTATACAGCACCATCAATTGTTTCAGGTCAGCCAGGTGGCGGTTTATTCACTATTATCCAGCAAAAATGGTTTGCGCTGAATATGATCGCTCCTTATGAGATATGGACCGATTATAGAAGAACAGGTGTCGTTTATGGCGCTGCCGGTACATTTGATCCTGGTCCGACCATCTCAGTTGACCCGGGTACTCCAGCAGGGGCTAAGATACCGGTACGGTTATTTTACCCGCAGAATGAGTATAACTATAATGCTGCCAACGTAGCTGCCGAAGGAACGGTCAATGTCACTACGGGCAGGATATTCTGGGATCTGAATTAAAATCATCACCATTAAATTAATACACATGAGAAAAGTATTATTATATACGCTGGCTGTATCGGTGGTGACCACCATTGCCGGTTGTTTAAAAGACAAGGATTACGAGGACCAGAAATATGGTATCCAGATAAAGGAGGTAAAAGCCGTTGCTTTCCCCCAGGCTTCCAGCAGTCCTATTGTGTATGGGATCAATTCCCAGACAACGCCTCAGACTGTTGACGGGCCTTATGTTACCCTGGAAGAGGATAAAACACCTTCCAGCACTGTGACTGTAACATTACAAATAAACCAAGCGCTGGTAACAGCTGCCGGTTATGTAGCTCTCGGGCCCACCCAGTTCAGTGTCAACTCACTGACGGTTACTTTTGCAGCGGGCCAAAAGCTATCGGATGTTATCAAGATCACAGTACCTAATTCATCTGTTCTCGATCCTACCCAGTCTTATGGTGTGGGTTTGACCATTTCTTCTGCTGATCAGGGCTATAAAGTAGCAGCCAATCAGAAGGATATCGTGGTCGCATTCAACATCAAGAACCAGTATGATGGTAAATACACTTTAAAGGGTAAATTCTATCACCCTTCTGCATCTTCGGGTTATTTTCCTTTCACTACAGGCGTTGAAATGCATACATCCGGGCCTAATAGCGTTAAGATGTTCTGGCCCCTGGCAGATGATTACGCTAATCCCTGGTCAACAGGATCAGCACTGACATATTTTGATGTTCAGGACCCTGAATTTACCGTGAATACATCTACTAATGCTGTAACTGTACAGAATGTTTCAGCCGGTGCTGTTACATTCTATACTATGGGAATGGGATTTGATAATGCGGGATATAACAGTCGCTGGGATCCCGCTACCAAGACATTCTTCGCCTGCTATGGTTATAATATTCCCGGGGGAGTGTTTAACACTGCTTCAGCGAGGATGTGGATAGATACAGTGATCTATACAGGACCAAGATAATTTTGAAAAACTAATTGCTTATATAAAATGTCCTGTCTTAATGACGGGACATTTTATTTTTTGCAGTTCATAACCTGAAAGCTTTCTTACATTTGATCACTAAAAAATTAATAATGCCTGATCAGCCGCAGCCACCCAACCAGCTTAATATAGAGATATCGGAAGAAGTCGCAGAAGGAACGTATGCCAACCTCGCTATCATTACGCATTCCCATGCAGAGTTCGTCATTGATTTTGTCAATGTAATGCCGGGGACTCCGAAAAGCAAGGTAAAGTCTCGTATCATTCTTACCCCGCAACATGCCAAACGATTAATGAAGGCCCTCACGGATAATATCACAAAATATGAAGCCGTAAATGGTACGATCAAAGATCTCGAGGATATTCAGCTGCCGTTGAATTTCGGCGGGCCTACAGCGCAGGCATAAATAAGGAGAAGGTCAAATCTGTCATCTAAGTCGAAGAAAAAACTATTCATATGAGAATTCTTTTTCTTTTCATTTTAACCATCAATGCTGCAAGGCTAACTGCCCAGCAGGCGTCCTATTTTGATCCGGCACAGGCGTATAACCGTTTGCTGATCGAAAAAGGGAGCGGTACCTACCGGCAGGTGAGCAATTATAAGGTGACCGGCACTGCTTACCTGTTTGGAGAACAGAATAACGGAGCCATTTATTCGCCCAATGAAACAGGCAATAACATCCTGATCACCTACGATACCTATACTCAAAATGTTATTTTTTATCCCTCAGCTAATGGACCGGCCCTGACAAAAGAACCGGGCACAGTGGACTCTTTCCTTATTAAGAAAAACACGGAAGCCATGCTGGAGAAGGATATTCTGTTCGTTTATGGGAGTACACTTGGCGTAAAAGATAAGGTCTATTTCCAGGCAGTATCCAGGGGGAAAAGGGTAAGCCTCTATAAAAAGTACACATCGGAGCTCGTAATAGTGAGCACCAACTATATTCAATCCGAATTGAGGGAGTTTAAGATCAATGTTGATTACTATTATGCCGACTCCACCGGCAAAGGACTGAAGAAACTAAAGATATCTTCTAAGGCGCTCGCCAAAGAATTTGCATCAGTGAAGGACCTTTCCGGCATCATCAACGAGGATGACCTGACCGCTAACCGGGAGAATGAATTGATACGTTTGTTTGGAGAAAT
>JAEUVK010000114.1 GCA_016787135.1 Chitinophagaceae bacterium
GTGGTTCCGGTTTTGGCGTAATAATGATATTTTGATTCCTTCGGTAACAGGGAACCAAGCCTTGCCGCCGTGCCTGTACGCAGTACTTCTTTCAATCCGTTAAAAACACCTTCACGCATCAGCGACAGGTAATTGTTATAAACGATAGTATTATCCACTGCAAACGGGGAATATGCCGGTACGGCAGCATAAGGGTCCAGTGTCAGTGAATAGTTCCGGTTCTGGCTGATCATTTTCCCGAATGCTTCTGTCATTTTCACCGGCGATATCATTACCTGGCTGCTGCCTTTCACATGACCGCGGAAACAGCTGGCGAAAACGTCATACGGTATGCCGTGGTTCACACCGGCTCCCTGCTGATCGAACAAAGGATATTCCGGTAAGATAAATCCTGATTTCCGGTATGCATTCATGAGAAGAGCAGAATCATATTTAGAACCAAACATATTAAAGCTTCTGTCAGCGGCATGGGTATAAATGCCATAGTTGGTAAAGAGCCCGATGGAAGTAAATGAACTATCTGAACCAAAATTTACTTTACCGTTTTCATATCCTGGCCAGTTCCTGAAGCCATCTAACCAATATGTCGTTCCCTTGTAACTGAAATACGGCCAGTGCAGGCCTGCTTCTGGGTTTTGCTGAACAAAGGATCGCTGTAAAAGGCCACCCGGATCTTGTTTAGGATAAGAGCCAAGTAACAAAACGTTTGAATGATAATAGTTATCTGAATATTTCAGGTAATCCACCACATTGGTGATACGACCATTATTCTTTTCAAAATCATATTCGGCTACTTTTTGGCTGCCAAAATAGCGCTGCGGTTCTGAAAAACCTTCTGCTGCAAAAGCATCCCAGTCAATATCCAGTTGTGAAGCTATAGCAGAAAACACGATGGGCTTTAATGTAGAACCCGGCCCGGGATTCAATCGTAATAAATTGATATTACCGATCTGTTTTCTCAATAAAGATTGGGAGAGAAATCCATTGTCGCCGGTTATCGTGCTGTTAAAACCTGCTTTATCGTTCGGGTCGGGCCTGTCCAATCCTTTGATATGATCAGCCATGGCGATCATTCGCCCGTTACCATCCGCAATACAAATGCCATATTCAGCACCTCTTTTGTAAGAAGTATCGGCAGTCAGCATGTTTTGTATCTTCCATGACAGTGAATCCATCAATTCACGATCCAGAGAAACGACGGCATCCTTTGATGGCTGGCCGGCGGAAGTATATTCAGAAGCAACACTCTCTGCAAAATTCCTTGCCCAGATAAAACGTTCCGCCATCGGGTAAACATAAAAGCGGCTCCCATTTACATAATAATTCTTCATGTACTCATCCGGTTCAATTGCTAAAAGCTTTTCATCCTCCCCGTTCTGACCCGTAATAAGAACAGTCCAGGGATTATTCATGCTGATGCTGCCTGCAGGACGGAGTTCTTTTTCTTCCTGTCCGTATTTTATTCTTATGGCTTTATTATCCGTATTCACCAGGTTTAGCTTTCCTTCCTTGCTGAAGGCTACAGCAAGCCGCTCATCGAGGAGTATCCCATTCTCATGGCTGTATTCCGATATTCTAAATCCGGAAATAGCTCCGTTTTTGATATCCGCCAGGGTGATATTATAGACAGCAGAATCGCCATATATATTTCCTGTCCACGACTCCTGTAAATGTGGCGGTGGCTCTACCCGGAAATAATTTTCATTAACGGCTAATTGCGGTTTGCCGGAATAAAGATCGAGATAAAGCATACGGTTCTGATCCAGGTGACGCAGAATATCCAGTTTAGAATACGTTTCGATCTCCTTTGTAAAAAATCTATTGCTTTTTTCAAAAGAGCCGGCGGCGATCATTTGGCGGAGTGAATCGGAAAAAAGTCTGTCTTTTTTGGCAACAGAATATCTTCTTGTCGAAGCAGCAGTATCAAAATGGTCCATGACCGGCTGTAGCTTTAACTGGATGAAATTATCCATGTCTTTAGCGAGGTTCGATACATTGAACTCTTTGTCTTTATTGAAAACCGGTTTTATAAAAAACAATAACACCGCTAATATGAAAAATACAGCGATGCCGGGGACCAGTTTCTTCCGGTTCGCATAGTATTCAAGTGAAATATTCCTGAATAATAATACAGCAGTAACGATCAGTACTGAAGGAAACAAAATGGATTGTTTACTCAGGATACTGCCAAAGGGCATATCCTGTCCAAAGAAAATATACCGGCCGGTTGCCGCCAGTATCACCAGTAAAGCGGTGATCAATAAATAATTCAATACAGAGAACCCGGCAGTGATCACCGGGTAGCCTTCGTTGATCCGGTTGGTGAAATCAGGATACAGTTTATAGAATGCGGAAAGAAGTGTAGCGGGCAATATCAGCAGCAAAACATATAAAAGAACAGACCATTTACCATGTTCTGCTAAGAAAAAACGGCTGGCAACAAGATCAGTGGCCTGTGCATTATATTTGGCCCCTTTATTTTGCGGAGCATGCGGTAGGAGATGAAAGCCGGTTGACTGTACAGCGGGATTATTCTTTTCGTCAATAAAAGTATTGATGAACCATTGGTTCTGCGCCGCCCTTATCACCGGTTCATATGTTTTGCCTTCTGCATAAGCAGCTTCAATAGCTTCATCAACAGGCATTGTCATTATGTCGATCCGGTATTTGGTCATGGCTGCTTTGTCCAGTATCTTTTCTTTGGGAAAGAAAAGGAATGCAACAACAAATAATACGACCGTGATGACAGAACCTGTAATGATTTTTCTTTTAAAGGAAAATTGTGGTAATAACCTCGTCACATGATATGCCAGTATTGTTGCAAAAATGATATAGCCAGCCAGGTAAAGTGATTGCGGCAGATTGAGTACAAACCTGAAGATGTAGGGAGCATAAAGAAGGTTCATGATAAATGCCAGCAGGTACAACAGGCCTATTCCTCCGAACAAGGCGGCGTTTCTTTTACTGCCTGCAGATAAACCGGCTACGGTATAATTGATACAAAGGAACGCTTCGTTGAATAGAAGAAAATTCAGGAACACGATAGCAAAACCAATATCTATAAAAACAAAAGTGGCGAGCAAGCTGATAGAGAGAAGCACTTTTACCGGGTTACTGACGAGGATATCTAATGTATTTGCCGTATTGATCTTCCACCAGCTTTTTTCAGCAGCTATCACCAGTGGCGAATGACGATAGGAGATGAACAGGTAAATAAAATACAGGATGACCAGGCCAATGGCAAGATGACGGCAGGTGCCCGGATCAAATTGACGGAGAAAAGCAAAACTGCCGCCTGCCGTCAATATCAATAACCAGCCAGAGAAAAACACAGCTTTACTGCTATATCTTTTTATCAAAGTAAAGTCGGAAAAATAGTTGCCTTTATTTCCGGCCGTAACATCCCCGGGCAGATAGCCCGGTGAAGTTTTTTTTCGAATAAATGACCAGGCATATTTAATAAAGCCAAAACCCAGTACTATGGCAAGGGCTACGGTTACTAAGATGATTATTCCGAAATTCCAGAAACTTGATAATTGCTGTTGCGAGGGAAAATCCATTCCTTCATACGGCGGAAAACTTTTATATCTCCAGTACAAAAAGAAGCGGGTGGTCAGTAATACGATCGTGACACAGGAAAGCAACTGCCAGACCCAGTTTAATTTATCAGCAGGTAGGACCAGTGAAGTAAGAAAAACCAATGCAAAGAATAAGAATAGGCTTCCGAATAAGAAGAATTGCCATCTGTCCGCTGTCATCGAACCATAGCCGAACTCCCAGTTGAAGGTATTGCGAACAGATAGCATCCAGTAAAATTCCTTTGAAGTAGCAGGGAGCAGTAGCTGATCTTCTTTTATATCAATAACGGAAGCCGGCTTGTTCAGCCGCCTGGCAGTTAATTGAACCGGTCTGTCTTCTGCTGATTTCTGATAGGTCAGCAATACCGGGTCAAAATCAGCTGTACTATCTTGCTCCATCGCTGCGAATAAAAAACCTTGCCTGAATACTGCAGGCATGTTCAGCATATCCTTTGAGTCCGATAGTACAAACTTCGTCACACTATGTTGTGACCAGTCATTATTATTTTCTTCCGTCAAAGGATAAGCAACCGGGTACCGGTAAATAATGGAGAAACTATCATTGCTGTCATCCTGTATCCGAAACTGGTTTTTATTATTATCCAAAAAGCCAATACCCCAGGAAAAGTAACTTTTATCAGGCAATATAGTTTCAAACGAAAGGGTGCCTGGTGTCAGGGCCTGCCCGTCAAAAAATATACCCTTTATGTATTGAAATAAGCGGCCGGACAGATAGAATCTCAGTTCTTCTCCGCCTTTTCTGGATACATTGTCCCTTACTATAAAGAAATGCTTAAGACAATCAATAAGGACAGGATCACTGTAATGAGCAGAAGTAATGAAAGCCGGATCATCTTTTAAAAGATTCCAGGCTGTGATCCCTTTCTTTATCTGTTTTTGAACAGAAAAATTTTCTCTGTTCATGGATAGTTCAAAACTGCTTTCACCAGTGCACCTGATAGCTGCATTTACGTCGTTAAATAAAAAGGATATGGAATGACCGGTAGCAGGGTATGTTTTTGATGCTATCCGATAACTACCTCCGGGGCTTACATAAAAAGGTTCTTCATTATACGTTGAGCTGACATGAACCTGCCCGTTCTTTTTAGTAAAAGTAAAATTGCTGTAAGAGTTGTTGTTGTAGTTAGCCGTGTCGGTTTTTCCCAGCTCAATCTTTTTACTGACATGAAAACCATCATGCCTGATAAAGTAATGATCAAGATTGCTGAATGTTTGGAGTTTCAGCGGGGCATGGATATTGATCCAGAGAAACCCAAAGCAGGCAGCGCTGATGATGAAGAACACCACGGGGAACTTTTTCCGCTGCCTGGCCGATCTTATAAAGTCGCGATAATACACCATGCCATAGATCAGCAAAATGGTTATAGCAAAGGCATACAGGAATGAAAGACTGGTAATGGTCCGGAACATGGTGATATTAATAGTTGTTCAGATCAGTTTCATCGAAAACAGGGTAAGATAATCTGTTAATGCCGGCCTTATTCAAGGCCATGCGCAGCGCCAGTGCCCTGCTGCCATGTTCCATACTCAGTTTTTTTAATAAAGCAGGATCTATTCCTTTACCATTGCTGCCAATTCGTTGGACCATATTGCCTCCTACAGCTAATTCAGGGACGCGGAGATACAGATATTCTATGTGATAAAGTGACAGTGAGATCAGCAGTTCAAGCAGTTTTTCACTGTCTTCTAAACTGATCCTTGCCGGGTTGTTTTTGTTGGTATCAGTAATTCTGATAGTTGGCTTCACAAATTTTTCATAGGCATGACCGGCAATCATCTTTTCTGTTCTCAAAAGATCTGTCACGATCTGCCCTTCACTTTTTTCTTTATCAAAGAAAGGATAGTTCCGCACTTTATATACTTCTGCAATTGACTGCTTGACCATGCCATATTCCTGCATGATTGTTTTATTTGCCTCTTTTTCCTTTTCCAGTTCTGCAGTAAGTTCAGCGATCTTTTTTTCCAGCATGTTTTTCCCTTTACTGTTCTTTTCAGGTTCTCTTGCTGACGCTGTATAAAAATCGAAGTTTTGTATCAGCCGTTTCAGGTCAGCGATTGTTTTAGTAAGCCTCTTGTGGTACCCGAAAAGCAGGTAAAGAAGTGTGGCGGTAACTAATAAGGCCGCAATACCTGTTACCGTGACCCACTCAGGTATCTCTGTTAAGATCTCTTTCACCGGTTGTTGTGGCGGGATTTGGGGTAAGCTGGCATTGTAAGCCTGGATCATAGAATCCAGTTCGGCTTTCAGGATGACCGGGTTGCGGTTAGCCCTTTCCTGTCTTGTCAGCGTGTCAACGATCCGGATCCTGGTTTTCTCCGGTTGTTGCTGTTGTGCATTGACTCCTGTCAGCAGGAAGAGAGAAAATGATAAGAAAATGATTTTGTATTTCATGATATGGATATTAAAACTGGAAGAATTGTAAAATACCTTTTGGTTTCTTAACGGGCTTTTTTTCTTCTAACTCTTTATCCTGCGCAATATCTTCATACAATGTATTGATGGAAGCCAGTTCGCCGGAGTAATTCGGAAACATGGAAATAGCTTTCATGTCCTGCAGCGGCGAATTCACCTCTGTTACAGAGGTAAGTACACTATACAATGATCTTACATCCTGTACTTTCTGGTTTTCCATCAGCCGGAAGTAAATATTATCACGGGTGAAATAAATGTCTATTACTTTATTCTTAAATGGCTTTAACTGGTGATTATTCCTTCTTACGACCGATGTGTTATACAAAATGTCATTACCGGGTTCTATCTTGATGCCACGGTAGAGGTACATATTATTGTTCAGTACATCATTATTCTTTGACAGTCCTTCTTTTTTGTCAATGGGTATGCCTGTGAAATCGGTAATTTTATAGGCGCCGCTGAATGCACCATATATGGCTACATTCTTATTATTCAAAGCCCGGCCAGGAACGACCGTGTGAATGGTCACATCCTCATGAAGGATATTCTTTAATCCTGTTTCCAGTTTTAGTTTCAGCTCATCAAAATAAAAAGCCCGGCCGCTGAGCATTACAACTTTGATCCTTTTCTTAATATCTTTTGTTATCACATCCCTGATACTGGCGATAATGCTATGTACGATACAATCTGTCGCTTTGCCGATCAGGCCGGTGATTTCTTCATCCCAGCGTATGTTCCTGTTGCTGAGAATTCCATCTGCATATTGCAGCAGTGTTGATTGATCCTTGTGTAAATTGCTGATCGTTCTTTCGGTGCTTTGCGACTGTTCGGCTAGTTGAGCAAATTCGGTAATGCCCACCGCCTGTAATTTCTTATATCTTTTCTTTTGTGATTCTATCAGTTGGATAAAGTTCAGCACATCCACGGTCAGGTTCTGGTCAAGGATATGTTTATTGATAAAGTCCCTTACTGAAATGTTATTACTGCCGGGTATGACTTTTAATACAAGCGTAAGCAGGTCTTCTACATAGCCATATGACAGTACATTTCCCGCCCCTGCAAAACCTGTTCTGAAAAAGCTGGAATAATTCTCATTATCATCTGTGAGGAGTATGGAAATGTCGGTGGTGCCTTTTCCGCAATCGATCACCAGCGCCATTTCTCCATTTACTAATTGCACACCTGCCGCATTGGTTTGCTGGTAGCCCATGAAGGCAGCATCGCTTTCAGAGATGGTCTCGTATTCGATGTATAGTTGTTCTTCTGTTATATTCAGGGAGCTGAGCAAATTGCCGGTGCGGCCCCGCAGTTCATTAAGTAATTCAAAAACTTCATGCTGTGTATAGATATTCGGGACGAGCAATGTTACGATCATACCGCCTTTGCGGAATTCAGGCTTTGAGTTGATCATCAATCGTAACAGGCGGAGCAATACGGCGCTGATCAGTTCTTTTTTATGCGAACGTATGCTGTAATCTTCCGGTTGTTTATTTACGGATAATTGCAGGCTTTTTTCTATTCCCAGCTTCAGGTTAGGAATGATCTCATAGTTATCCCGGAAATGCAATTGTGCGGCGCCTGCTTCCTGGCGTGTTATGAACAGGCGTATCTCATCATTTGGCAGGTTATCTGTAAAATTAAATGGGAAATTGTCTCTTTGATTCCCGCTCAATCCTTTCTTTACGGCATAGAAAGAACGATATAAGGTATTTTGCCCCGGTTCATTGTTCAGGAAGTCTTCCCGTTTATAATTCTTTTCCGGTTCTGCCATATTCAGCCGGCTGATGATATTTTCCAGTATATCATACTGCACTACGGAAGATTGCGGTCCGCAGCTTTTATAGGCTACCTGGCTGGCTTCGCTGCCGAAATCGATCACTACCCGCTGGCATTGCCGGGATTGTACAATGGCAAACTGAAATTTTCCGGAATAGGTCTCTGTTTCATTCAGCACAAGGGTAACATGGATATTGAAAGAAGCCGGCTCTACTTTATGACGATAGTAACCTACTGTTATTCTTTTTTGCCCGGCCGAGTAATCCAGCCGGATACCGCTTGCTTCATCATAGAAGGGCTCTACTTTGAAAACGCTGTTCTTTTTGATAATAAGATCAAAGCCATCTTCGGTTTTTGCAACGGAGATATGACACTCTTTTACCAATATGTCCTGGTGACTGTCTGAAGGCGCCATCTGATTCAGTACGATCTTGCCGGGGTCTTCAATAGTGATCAGGGGGGTATGTACCCGGTCATCCGAATGGGCAACAAAATTGAATTCGGTATGATCCCTGTTGCCGGCAATTGCATCATTTTCCAGTTTTGCAGCAAAATACCTGTCACTGCGGATCAGGAGGGGTAAATAATAAAGGGCCATGGTTGTGTGTTTATGATTGGGTTATTTCTTTTGTTCATACCTGGTATCTGCCTTTAACCATTTTATAAAGATCACCTGCAGAACCAGCGGTCATTATAGTTACCGTAGTTACTTTTCTTATCAGATGAATAGCAGAAATTAAAGGCTTTTGAACGGATAGAGCTGAATGATACAGATATGCTGTCACCCTTATAAACACCTTCTATCTTTCTTCCGGCCGGGGCAGCATACCCTATATTGATAAAACGCAGGGTATCACTGTTGCTGATTGTTTTATTCCTCCATACGGAGAATTTTACAACGGCATTATCTATATTATATCCGGTGGAATTATCAATTGATATTTGAAGATCATAATAACGCAATCCCTCCCGGCTGGTATCTCTGTCAGCAGTGAGGTGTAATTGAAGAAGATCGGGCCATGTATTGCGTATGCGCAGATTTGTTCTGGTGATCTTATCTAATTTCTGGCCGCGAAGTAGCTCAATGGTGCCGATCAGCGAATCAGTATTCACTGGTGGTGTATTGGCAGGCCGTTCGGCTGTAATACTTACAGATGAGGCCTTCGCCCAGCTTACTCTTGTAAAGTTATATACAAGGAAAATGGAAACAATAATGAAGATACCTGCTAACGTTTTTTTCAGCAGGCCTGTAATGACAGGTTTTCCCCGGACAGGCGATGGCTCTTCTTTAGCTTTTGTTACCTGAATTTCTTTTTTAACAGGAGACTGAAACTCCGGGTAACGTTTATTGAGATCAGATATGCTTACCCACTCGCTGGTATTAAAGATCCATATACTGACCTTCGCCGGATCAGCAGATGCTTTTATTAATGATTGTAACTCTTCTTTCGACTGCACTTCCCTTATCACATTCGTTCCGTCATTGAACAAATATTTTTCCATTGAAGGGGGGCTGTTATTTGGTGGTTTAAGTGTAAAGAAGGGATCAAGTCGTCGTATTTTAATTGAAGCGAAAAGGTACAGCCGGAAATGAATCCGCTGCACGGCGGGGAAGAGTTACAACATTTTTTTAGGAAAATGACAGAGAGTAGGTGTCATATTAAGAGAATTTTCACAAAGGCTATATACTAAGGGGCAGCAGGACAATGCTTCCGGTAGTAAGTAAGAGCACTGCTTACGGATAAAATTACAGGAACCGGATGCAGAATGACATGCCGGTACGCTTAAGGTTAAAGGGCATCCACCTTTGCCTGGAGGGTAGCAGCCAGTTTTGAGGACAACATCTTTAGTTCATCCGCCATTTTCTGCGCCATTGTTTTGTTATTTTGTTTGATATACACCAGTCCTGCATAGTAACGGGCATTCTCATTTTTCGGGCTGAGCGAAATGGCTTTGTTGCAGTGGTCAATGGCTTCTGTGTACTTGCCGGTCATATAATAGCTGTAGCCAAGTTCTACGAATGCGGCTACGTAATCACGTTCAGATTCTATGGCTTTTTTGAGATAAGTAATGGCTTCATTATACTTTCCGGTACTGTTCAGGCAATAACCCATCCCGAAATTGGCTTTTCTTTCTGCGGGGTTTATTGTAAGACTCTTTTGGTACCAGTTCATCGCTTCATTCATGTCTTTTTTGTTATCACGATAGACCTCGCCAATGCCATTGTAGGGAATATGACTTTTCGGATCGATCTCAATGGCTTTTTTAAAATAGCTGATGGCTTCTTCATCCTGTTTCAGCCGGGTGCAGGCAAACCCAAGCTCAAGGTAAGTATTGGCATAATCGCTTTTAAAAGACTCGGATTGTTTTAATGCTGTGATCGCATTGGTGTAATCCTTTAGCGCATTATATACAAAGCCTTTCCGGTACCAGTATAAGTAGTCTTTGATCTCTGTTTTAGTAAATGATTCATATTTTTTGAAATGTTCCAGTGCTGTAATGTTGTCATTCTTATTATAGGCGATATAGCCTAATTGTTTATAGACTAAAGAGTAATCCGGTTTGAGCTCCAGGCAACGGTTATAGGTTAGAATAGCCGAATCCGTTCTGTTTGATTTTTCAAAAGCATAACCAAGTTCAAAATATACTTTAGGCACGGCGGTCCATGCAGTCCTTGCTTTACGAAGATTGATGATAGCGCCTTCGTAATCCTTCAGGTCGTTCTGGCACCAGCCCCATTCATAAAGCGCTTCCGTATAATCCGGTCTGAGGGCAACAGCTTTTTTAAACTTCTCTATAGCTTCTGCTACTTTCTTTTCATTTTTCAGCTTGACTCCTTCATTGTAAAAAGTTGTGGCATCTTGTGCAAAACCTGCTTGCGGCAAGAAACTAATTATGATCAGCCATATGGCGGAGAGGTACGTTTTCATGACCCTAAAATAGATAAAAGAAGTGACCAGAATATACCTTTAGCCGGGTATTTATGCACTAAACAGGCATACCCGGCCACAAAAGTGAACCGGGATATTTGCCTGCTGCCAACTGGTTTTCTCTTTTTTATATTTACTATGGAAGTCGGCTGCTGCTTTATTTCTCCTTCGGCTTTATCAACTGTTCTACTTCTTCTATCTCATCACCGGTTGCTTTGATTAGAATGTATTCACAGTTGTTTTCGATCACTACCTGGAACACAGTGGTGCCAAAAGCCGTGATCTGTTTTATATTGAAAATAGTATATGTGCTATATTCTCTTTTGATCTTCTCCATAACAAGGCGAGGGAGGCTTGAAGAGTTAATGTTGGCAATAGCATAGTTCATTTTGCCCTGCACAGAAAATACAGCAGTGGTCCTGTGACCGTTATCTAAAAAACAGGCAAACAATACATTATTTTCTTTTATCCAAAGCTGATCTTTGGCCCCCGGAAAGAGCTTAGTGAAACTATTTGCTGTTTTCGGATAATCTGATTCAAGGATGCCGGCAATCTCTTTCTTTCCGCTTGCATATACCGGTGTCTCCGGCAACCATTCATGGGTCTTGTGTTGTTTATTGCTAGCGGGTATTCCATCAGGGTTGTTCAAAACCTGGCCTGACACATCAGGCGATAATAATACGATCAGCAGGATAATACCTGCAGGTATACATGCACTTTTCATCATGATAGTAAATTTTAAAGGTTACAATAAATGACAGGAACTTTTTTCGCTCAAAACTCACACAGCTTTTTGGTGGTTTGGGAAACAGCTAGAGGAATGATTTTTTGAAACGGGATAATGCGTGAAGATGCTTTCATTGACATAAAAAAGATTTAATGGTTAAATTTTTGAAACGCAAAAATGAAACGTGCCGGAATCCTGCCGTATCCCGCAAAGGCGTGAATTTTACCGGAACATTTCTTGTACCCCCTGTAATAGCATAATTTAGATCCCCAATTATAACAGCAGGTTATGATCTATATCCTCCGCCTTGTCCTTATAGTAAATATTGTTTGCTCTGGTTATGCCGGTCTCCTTGCCCAGGGCAAAAGCAACAGTATTGTCAGCGGGTTCGCAGAAAGAAAGGAGAAGGCCATTACTGCCTTAAAGAGCTTTGCAAAGCCTGATACGGCAAGGATAAATGCATTGTTTAATGTTATATCGGTGGCTTTTATTCAAAAGCAAAGACAGGAGCTGTTGCCGTATTATGAAGAAGCGATGGCCCTTAGCCGGAAACTGGAATATGCCGAAGGGCTGGCAAAATGTTATGTATGGAAAGGACACTTTAATAAAGCGGCTCCGGACAGACCGGCAGCACATCTTTATTATGACTCAGCAATCGTTCTGGCAAGAGGAACTTCCAATGATGGATTATTGAGATATAAAGCAGATGCACACCGGGGAAAAGGTATGATATATTATGAACAGGAAAACTATTACAACGCATTAAACCAGTTCTTTGAATCGCTTAAGTATTATGAAACACGGAATAGTTATACGGCAATGCTTTTATATACAGTTATTGCCAATGTATATGCCCGTGTCAACAATTACCAGCAGGCCACCGTATATGCGCTTAAGAACGTGGCCCTTGCTGAAAAGGATTCCAGCAAGGCCATGCAGTCGCAGGCGTATTTATCGCTGGCTGAAATATATGTACGCAAAAATGAACTTGCTTTAGCGGAAATTTATCTCGATAAAATGAAGCCAAATATGCCGGACCCGGCAGAATTGATGGTTAATACCGTCTATTACCTGAGCAGAGGGCAGGTACATTACTTGCAGCACGAATACGACTCTTCTTTGTTTTATTACCAGCAGGCATATGCTATTGCGTCAGGAAGCGGACACAATTCCAATATCACAGCTTCATTATTCTATCTTTCCAGTTCGGCATTAAGATCCGGTAAACTATTACTGGCAAAAAAATACGCAGAGGAAAATCTGGCTGCTGCCGAAAGAACCGGTGCCAGGATCGGGAAGATAAATGCGCTGCTTAACCTTTCTGATTATTATCATGAAACGGGGAATAATAACAAAGCATTTGACCTGTTGCAGCAGGCTGCAGGATTAAAGGACAGCCTGCTGGCAGAAACAAATATTAACCAGATCAACACGCTGGCAGCGGTATATGAGGCGGATAAAAAGGAAAAAGAGATCATCCAGCTTCAGAATGAGAAGGAGATACAGGCTTCAGCCGTCAAACAGAAGTCCATACTCAATATAGTCTTTATAGTTTCAATCACCGCCTTGCTTATTCTCGGCTATCTTGTATATAAAAACTTTAAAAAAGGGCAGCAGATAGCCAGCCAGCGGCAAACACTTCAGCAACAAAAGATCATTGAGCTGGAAAAAGACAGGCAGTTGCTTACTATTGATGCTATGCTGAAAGGACAGGAGGAAGAACGCAGCCGTATTGCCAAGGACCTGCATGATGGTCTTGGAGGTCTTTTATCCGGCACTAAGCTCTCTTTTATGAACGTGAAAGAAAGCTTATCGCTTTCCGGGGAGAATAGTGTCTTGTTCGATCGCTCATTAAGCATGCTGGATAACACCATCGGTGATCTTCGTAAAGTGGCCCAGAACCTGATGCCGGAAGCACTGGTGAAATTCGGTTTGCATGAAGCCGTGAGGGATTTTTGTGATGCCATACAATCTTCGTCCGGTAAAAAAGTCTTGTATCATGAACTGGGGGAAAAACGAAAGCTGGATAATACAGCTGAAGTGTTTGCTTACCGGATCATACAGGAACTGGTGAACAATGCAGTGAAACATGCTGAAGCAGGTCTTATCATGGTCCAGGTATCTATGAACGGCGATACGACAAGGATTACGGTAGAGGATAATGGTAAAGGGTTTGATAAAAATAATTTATCCCGTGCAAAAGGTGCAGGAATGGCAAACATCAGTTATAGGGTACAGTATTTTAACGGTATTGTTGATATTGTTACGTCGCCGGGCAATGGAACTTCTGTAAATGTGGAATTAATCGCTTAGATAATGACAAGGGTCTATATAGTAGATGATCATGCAGTAGTAATTGAAGGTATTTACTCCTTATTGCAAAAGGAGAAGGATATTGAAATGGCGGGCTATGCCACCAATGCTGATAACTGCCTTCAATATTTTACTAATCATACCGCCGATGTGATATTGATGGATATTAGCCTGCCGGATATGAACGGGGTGGATCTTTGCAGGGTCATTAAGAAAAATTATCCTGGTATTATGGTGCTGGCATTGAGCACTTTCAACCAGGGAACTTATATACGAAAGATGATGGAAAACGGCGCCAGCGGTTATTTATTGAAGAATGCAGCAAAACAAGAGATCGTCGAAGCTATCAAAACAGTGGTAAAAGGGAAAGAATACCTGAGTTTTGAGGCAGGGCAGGCGCTAAGAACGGATACGGCTCAGCAAAATGCCATACCACCTTTGACCAAAAGAGAGAAAGAAGTATTGTTACATATAGCTGAAGGTCTGACAAATGCACAGATCGCTGAAAAACTTTTTATCAGCATCGACACGGTAGAAAGTCATCGTAAAAATTTACATGCCAAATTGAATGTAAAGAACACAGCGATGCTGGTAAGATTTGCAGTGGAGAATGGGCTGTTATAAGGTTTTTCTTTTATAAGGCATGGCATCACTTATTAATTAAACGGCAAGCAATACCGCTATATAATGACAGACTGCGGCGATCAATACAAAAAAATGCCATACTGCGTGGTGCCAGCTGTTTCCTTTTCTTATATAGAATAAAACGCCGATAGTGTATAATACTCCGCCGATAACAATGAATATCATTACATTCTGTGGTATGTTCTGGAAGAATCTCCTGCCGCCTGTCAGCATGATCCATCCCATTAATAAGTAAATGATAACAGATATAATATCAAAACGGCCTGTAAAAAATATTTTAAAAAAAATACCAAGCACCGTCAACCCCCATAATACGGATAGTAATGTAATGCCGAATGGATCCCACAAAAAGATCAGCAGGAACGGGGTATAGGTACCTGCAATTAGAAAATAGATGCTGATATGGTCCAATATTTCAAATACCTTCTTTACCTGTGGCTGCTGAATGCCATGGTAAAGCGAGGAAAAAGTAAATAGCATCACGAAGCAAAAGCCATAGACGCCGGCGCCGATAATGCCGGGTACATTACCATTTTTGGCAGCCATGGCAGTCAGAATGGGAATGCTGATAATGCCGAAAAGGATACCAAAAGCATGTATCAGGCTATGTATCACTTCTTGTTTCAGGCTGAAAGAATCCTCGGTGTTATTCCCTTTCACTGTACAGTTTTATGCATAGAGACGATCAAAGATAGCCTATTTGTTATGAGGTGATACTTTGCCGGAGAAGAAATGACCGACGGAGATATTGGCTACATTATCCTTATCTTAAATTCCTTCACCCCGATTCTTCTCCCTCCTTACCTTTGACACATGCTAACAATTTCCAACCGCGGTCAGCAGATGCCGCCTTCGCCGATACGCAAGCTGGTGCCTTATGCTGAGGCCGCTAAAAAGAAAGGGATAAAAGTATATCACCTCAATATAGGTCAGCCTGATATAGAAACGCCCAAAGCTATTATGGATGCCGTGCGGCATACCGATATGAAGGTGCTGGAGTACAGCCATAGTGCCGGTAATGAAAGTTATCGCCGCAAGCTGGTGCAGTATTATAAGAAGGTAGGTATTGATGTGACACATGAGCAGATACTCATTACTACAGGAGGAAGCGAAGCCATTATGTTTGGCTTCTTTAGTTGTCTTAACCCCGGAGATGAAGTGATCATTCCGGAGCCATTCTATGCTAATTACAACGGTTTTGCCTGTGCAGCGGGTGTTAATGTGGTGCCGATCACCTCACGTATTGAAACCGGTTTTGCATTACCTCCCATTGCTGATTTTGAGAAAGTTATTACTGCCAAAACAAAGGCCATCATTATCTGCAGCCCGAATAACCCGACCGGCTATTTGTATAGCCGGGAGGAAATGGAAGCGTTGAAGGTCATTTGTATCAAGCATAATTTATATCTCTTCAGCGATGAGGCATATCGGGAGTTTTGCTATGATGGCGATTACGTCAGCGCCATGCACCTGAAAGGATTAGAAGAAAATGTGGTGCTGATGGATACGATCAGTAAACGCTATAGCGCCTGCGGCGCCCGGATTGGTGCATTGGTGACAAAGAATAAAACTGTATATGATACAGCTATGAAATTTGCGCAGGCCAGACTGAGTCCTCCAGGGTTGGCCCAGATCATGGGGGAAGCTGCTATAGATCTTCCCGATAGTTACTTTGATGCGCCGAAAGCAGAGTATATGGCAAGGAGGGACCTGCTGGTCAAAAGGCTCAATGCCATGCCCGGTGTATTTTGTCCCAACCCCGGGGGCGCTTTTTATGCTATTGCCCGGTTGCCGATAGATGACAGCGACACATTCTGCCAGTGGCTGCTGGAATCCTTTTCTTATAAAGACCAGACGGTAATGCTGGCACCAGCTACCGGCTTTTATGGTACGCCCGGATTAGGCAAGAATGAGGTCCGCCTCGCTTATGTCTTAAATCTGAATGCGATCAACGCTGCTATGGATTGTTTGGAAAAAGCGTTGGAACAATACCCCGGCCGTGTAAAGGCAGTTGCAGAAAAGGAAGTAATGAATTAAAATATAATAAGAAAGCAATAAAAAAGGGCGTACAGATCTGTACGCCCTTTTTTATTGCTATTAGTAAATTAATTATTGTTTCGGAGCTTCAGCAGCTACTACTTCACCGGTGATCTGCACTACTTTGTCCTGTGTAATACCCGCCAGTTTAATATGAACGTCTTTGATGAACTGGCCAACAGCTGCCGCATTATATTGTACTTTTAATTTGGCAGTAGCACCCGGGGCAATAGGTTCTACAATTTTTTCAGGAGTTGTACAGCCACAGCTTGCAGAAGTATTTTCTACCACTACAGGTTTACTACTGATGTTCTTTATTTCAAAAGCGTAAGTAACGGGAACGCCCTGTTTGATCTTTCCGAAATCATGTTTTACGGTGTTCACTTTTATCACAGCATCTGGTGAGGATTGAGCGGCAGTTTGAACATTCGCTGCTTCTTCGGCTGCTTTGATTTTCGCTGCTTTATTGGTCTCAGCAGTTTTTCTAGTCTGAAGCGACTGGGCCATAACGCCTGCAGTAAGAGCAATGGCGGCTGCAAATAATACGATCTTCTTCATGGGTAATTATTTTTTTAGAGGGTTTGTTTTTTCAAAAATTGAACTGAAGCATTCCCGGGTGCAGAGCCTTCGGGTGCTTTCCACACAGTTCCTTTTATCTTTATCTGTTTGCTTTGATTAGTATTGTATGTAATGGTAATGTATTTTTCAAAATTACCTTCAGCAGCGGCATTGTAACCTACTTTTATTTCTGCAGTGGCGCCGGCCTCTATTGGTTCACGGCTCCATTGGGGGGTAGTACAGCCACAACTAGCCTGTACGTTATCCAGTTTTAAGGCAGTGGCACCGGTATTAACGATCACGAATGTATAGTAAACCGGTTTTCCCTGCGGAATTTTTCCAAAATCGTGTTCTGTTTCTTTCAGTTTCAATACATCCTGTGTTTCAGGTGTATTTTGGGCTCCTGCAAAAACAAAGGCTGAGAGGAGGACAGCCAGCGAAAGGATTCTTCTCATAAATTAATGATTTGAAGGTCTCAAAATTAAACGAAAGATGCCAGATTCACAATACAGGTTGCAGCACATGATGGGGATTTTTAAAATTAATTACATGAAATCTTTCTCCCTATTTTTGCCGCATGCAAAATTCCGCGATGCCTGCCGAAGCCAAACTGTCATTCGACAAGTTCCGGGAGGAGGTATTGAAAGATTATAAGTTTGCCTGTATCAGCCGGGAAGCCAGCCTGTTAGGCCGGAAGGAAGTATTGACGGGCAAAGCAAAATTTGGGATATTTGGTGATGGTAAAGAGGTGCCTCAGGTGGCTGCTGCGAAGTTCTTCAAGCCCGGGGATTTTTACACCGGATATTACCGTGACCAGACGCTTGCATTTGCTCTCGAAGCAGCATCCATCAAAGAGTTTTTTGCCCAGCTCTACTCAGATCCTGATACTTCCCATGACCCGCATAGCGGAGGGCGGCAGATGAACTCTCATTTTGCTACGCCTTTTGTAAATGAAAATGGTGAATTTCTCGATCTGATAAACAGGAAAAACCTTGCCGCAGGCATGGCCCCCACTGCCGCACAGATGCCCAAGTCATTAGGCCTTGCACTGGCCTCAAAAGTCTTCAGGAATGTAAGGGAAGTAAAGCCGTTCGCCTCATTATCGGATAATGGCAACGAAGTTTGCTTTTGCACAATTGGCGATGCTTCTACCAGTGAAGGTCATTTCTGGGAAACAATAAATGCAGCTGCTGTACAACAGATCCCGCTGGCATTCTTTATCTGGGATGACGGTTATGGTATTTCTGTTCCCAAAAAATTTCAGACCACAAAGGGGTCCGTCTCTGAAGCCTTGAAGGGGTTTCAAAAAGAAGGGGACAGCAATGGATTGGACATATATAAAGTGAAAGCATGGGATTATGCCGGTATGTGCGAAGTATTTGAAGCCGGCATACAAAAGATACGGGATACACATACACCTGCTCTTTTTCATGTGGAAGAAGTGACGCAGCCGCAGGGGCACTCCACTTCCGGCAGTCACGAGAGATATAAAACACCCGAACGGCTGGAGTGGGAGAGAGAATGGGATTGTATCAAAAAGATGAAAGAATGGCTTCTGGAAAATTCATTGACCGATGAGCATGAATTGAGCGAGCTTGAGAACGAGGCTAAAGAATTCGTCCGTGATAGCAAGAACAAGGCGTGGGAAGAATACCTGGCTCCTGTCAGTAAGCAGGTAGAAAGAACAGTTGAATTAGCAAGAGGAATAGCTGCATCATTGCCGGAACAGGCAAATGAGATACAACACCTGATCACTGAATTGTCATCTAACCGTGAACCGAACCGCAGGGATGTTCTTCATACCCTGTACCAGGTGATTCTTCATGCAGATAAAAGTGAAGCTGTATTCTGGGCAAGGGATTATTACAATGATCTTTTGAAAGAGAATAAATCTTTGTACAATTCATACCTGTACAATGAAGGCCCGAAAAGTGCGCTAAAAGTGACCGAAGTTAAGGCCGTCTATGCCGATGACCCGCCTGTGCTGAACGGATATGAAGTATTGAACAGGTATTTTGATGAATTATTCAGCAATAATCCCAAAGTCCTGGCTTTTGGGGAGGATCTTGGTTTTATCGGAGACGTGAACCAGGGATTTGCCGGTCTGCAGGCCAAACATGGTTCCGGCAGAATATTCGATACAGGTATCCGTGAACTTAGTATCATGGGTCAGGGAATCGGATTAGCAATGAGGGGCCTTCGCCCGATCGCAGAGATACAATACCTCGATTACCTGATCTATGGATTGCAGCCATTAAGTGATGACCTGGCAACGATGCATTTCAGAACGGTGGGTAAACAAAGTGCCCCATTGATCGTCCGTACGAGAGGGCACAGGCTCGAAGGTATATGGCACAGCGGCTCACCCATGGGCATGATCATTAATTCTCTTCGTGGTATGTATGTATGTGTGCCCAGGAATATGACACAGGCGGTTGGAATGTACAATACATTGCTGCAGGGAATGGATCCCGGTCTTATCATAGAATGCCTGAATGGCTATCGTTTGAAAGAAAAACTTCCTTCAAATCTCTTAGAATTTACGGTTCCGTTAGGTGTACCCGAGGTGATCAAAGAAGGAACTGACATTACAATTGTTTCTTACGGTTCTGTACTCCGGATCATACAGGAGTCGGTAAAAATGCTGGAGATGCAGGGCATTAGTTGTGAGATCATAGATGTGCAAACCTTATTGCCTTTCGACACCCGCCATACCATTCTTGAATCGCTGAAAAAGACCAGCCGTATCGTTTTTATTGATGAAGATGTTCCGGGTGGCGCTGCTGCTTATATGTTCAATAAAGTAATGGAAGAGCAGGGCGGCTACAGGCATCTTGATGTAGCCCCGCGGACCATTACAGGTAAGGCACATCGCCCGGGTTATGGCAGCGATGGCGATTATTTCAGCAAACCTAATGCGGAAGAGATAGAAGCAGTGATACGCCAGATGATGTCGGAATAATCTTTTCTACTTACTGCCAGCCAGCATACATGCCTACAAATTTTCTTTTCATAATTGATATCCTTGGCACTTTCTCTTTTGCAGTGTCCGGGGCCTTTCTCGCTATGCAAAAGCGGCTTGATCCCTTTGGTGTATTGGTTCTTTCTTTTGTTACCGCTATCGGCGGAGGCACTCTTCGTGATGTAATGATCGGCAACCTGCCGGTAAGCTGGCTGCGGAATGAAACTGCCACTATTGTGATATTTGCTTCAGCCATTGCTACCATGTTCTTTGGCCGCTTCTTAAAACAATTCACCACAACTTTGTTTTTGTTTGATGCGCTTGGGCTCGGATTGTTTACCATCATTGGTATAGAACTGGCCATCAACAAACATTTCAGTATTGGAGTTTGCATTACGTTAGGCACTATCACGGCTTGCTTTGGTGGTGTGATCAGGGATGTATTGCTCAATGAGGTGCCCCTGCTTTTCCGAAAAGAGATCTATGCCTTAGCCTGTATCGCCGGAGGGCTGGTTTATTTTTTATTCATGCAAATGAGTATAGATCCGGGTTTCTCAAAGATCGCCTGTATCCTGCTCATATTTGCCATGCGGGTATTGGCAGTTCGTTATCATCTGTCTTTGCCCCGGTTTTACAATCAGAAAGCAGATAGGTGAAAATTTTCCCGATCTGATACATACAATATATGCTGATCTGTACCAGTGGGGGTTATTGTTTCTCCTGTAGTTTTGCACTTTCTAAATTGAACGGATATGATACTTTACCAGGTTGACGCCTTTACCGATAAACTTTTCGCCGGTAATCCTGCTGCAGTGGTCCCTTTGGAAAAATGGATTGACGATGACCTGATGCAAAACCTTGCCATGGAAAATAACCTGGCTGAAACAGTTTTTTTTGTGCCTGATGGTAATGACTATGACATAAGATGGTTCACCCCCGGGGCTGAGATCAATCTCTGCGGACATGCAACGTTGGCCAGTGCTTATGTATTGTTCAATATACTTGGACATAAAGGACCGTCCATTACCTTTCATTCCAAAAGCGGGCCATTGGTCGTTACAAAGCAGGGTGATGTTATCTCGATGGACTTTCCGTCATGGAGACCAGAAAAAATAACTGACTATCCTGATGCACTGGAAGCAGCGCTGGGTGTAAAGGAAATAGTGGGTGTATATAAACATCGTGATTTGCTGGTGGAATTGAATAGCGAGGATGATGTAAAAAATGCAGAACCAGATTTTACACTGATAAAGAAAACCCGGGAAAAGATCATCATCACGGCACCGGGAAAGAAAGTGGATTTCGTTTCACGATTTTTTGCACCGTCCATTGGGGTAGATGAAGACCCTGTCACTGGCTCTGCTCATTCGCAACTGATCCCTTTCTGGAGCGAAAAGCTTGGTAAAACAAAAATGGAAGCCCGGCAGCTTTCAAAACGAGGCGGCCATTTATGGGTGGAGCAAAAGGGCGAACGGGTACAAATGGGAGGAAAATGTGTTTTTTATATGAAGGGAGAGATAAGTATCTGAATGGCTCAGAATTTATAATACTCTTTCATCCGTGTCATCAGCATATCTTTCTTTCTCCTGGATACCTCCACTTCATAATTATTGGAAAGGATGACTGATCCGCCTTCTCCCCGGATATATTCCTTTACATGCTCCAGGTTTACCACAAAAGATTTATGAACACGGACAAAGTTACTGTCTGCCAGTAATTCTTCATATTCATGTATGGCCTTTGATGCACAGATAGACGGGCGGTTGGTAAAGTGAAAATTGGTATAGTTACTGCTGGCTTCGCAATAAATGATCTCATTGATCTCTACTACCTGGAAACCTCGTATGGATGGAATACATAGCTTGATCTTTTGCGGTGTGTTCTTATGCCGGATATTATGCAGAAGCGTTTCTATCTGCAGAGAACCGCCTTTTTCTTCAATACGCTTACCGGCTCTTTTTACCGCTTCGGTCAGCAGGTCTTCTTCTACTGGTTTGAGCAGGTAATCCACAGCGCTGAAACGGAAAGCCTGCGTCATATAATTGCTATGTGCTGTTACAAAGATGATCTCAAAGTCAATGACAGGCAGTTTTTGCAGTAGTTCAAAGCCATTTGTTTCCGGCATTGCAATATCTAAGAAAACCAGGTCGGGGCGGAGTGAAGTGATCTTTTCTTTAGCGTCATCAGCATGACCGCAGCAACTGATAATATCTATCTCAGCGCAATTCATCTGCAGCAGTTTTTGCAGTGAACTCAGCCCCCTTGGCTCATCATCTATCAATATGGTTCTAATCTTTTTCATCGGTATGTATTTCAAGTGGCAGCCGCAGCGTGATCAATGTACCCCTTTCCCCGGAACCGGGAATGTTTTTTTTGTCAATGATCGAGACAGAGCTCTTGCCGGCATTTTTTTCATTCAATAGTTTTATCCGGTTTTGGATATTGGTTATCCCATATGGATTGTGGAGTTGGCTGGTTTCGCTTTTGGAACGAAGCGACTGATCAATGCCGATACCGTCGTCATCAATTGTACACACTAATTGTGCGTTTTGTTTTTTAAAACTGACAAGGATATTGATCGTTTGATGGCTTCCGTTAGCTCCATGCCAGATCGAGTTCTCGATAAAAGGTTGTATCAGCATGGGAGGCAGAGTTGTGTCATCAGGGTCCAGTTCGGGGTCAACGTGAAGGGAGCAGCTAAAATGGCTGCTCCTGATCTTTTCCATTTCAATATAGCGGTGCAGGTAGTCCAATGTGTTGCGCAGGGAAACAAATGACTGCCCTGACTGGTCAAGGGTAATGCGGATAAGCTGGGCAAACTTGCTGAGATAATGCGAGGCTTCCCGGTTCTCGTTATTCAGTATCATTTCCCGGATACTGTTAAGGCTGTTGAAAATAAAATGAGGGTTCATCTGCGAGTGCAGTGCTTTTAGTTCTGTTTGTGCCAGCAGCTTATCAACATTTGCTTTCTGCCGGATCTGTCTCACCCTGTTTTTATAGATCAGCCAGATGATAAGTGATATCAATAAGGCGGCAGCAGTAAAAAACAAAGGTGTTTTCCAGAAAGGAGGTTTAATGGTAATGGTAAAGTCCTTTATCGTTTCCTTGCCGTATTTATTGATGGCTTTAATGTGAACAATATAGTTCCCTGATTGCAGCGCATTCAGATTAATGCTTCGCAGGCTGCCAAGGCTGGTCCATGTGTCAGTATTGTTGAGCTTATATTCAAACCTGTAATTATCAGGTGAGTCAAAGTTAATGATGTTGAAAAACAAAGAAACATCGTTTTGAGTATAGGGCAATACAATAGTATCGGAGGGATGATGAAAGGATATTTTGTTGTTCACGATAAGTTCCTGTATCAATATTGTTTTATTGGAGTCAACATCTACCTGTGACTGAAGTGGGAACTCAGCGAGGTAATCACTGCAAAAAAGATAAAACTTCCTGCGATCCGGGTCGTATGCAATCTTTCTGCTACCAGGAAATTCTTCAGGCAAGCCGTCCCGGTGATCATATACAACTATTTTCTTTGTGACTGTATTGAACTGCGCCAAATAATTTACACCACCCAACCATAACATATTATCTACGACGGGACTAAGGCATCTTATCTGGGCAGAAGGCAATCCGTCATTGACCGTATATGCGACAAATTTTTTTTCTCTTATCCTGTATTCGAGCAGACCATTATCTGTGTTGTGCAGCCATAGTGAACCCTTATCATCTGCTGATAAGGTCAGTATATCATCATTAAATTTATTGGCGCCGCCATAGACCTTTATTAATGTATCAAAAGTTTGTTTGCTGTTATTCCATCTTGCCAATGCATGACCGCCTACCCAGGTATCGCCATACGCATCTGTCACTACGCTTTTTGTTTTAATGAATGGCTGGGCAGGTTTTGTTTCAGGAGTAAAAAATGTAAAGGTTCTTGTGGGAATATGATAACGTCCTGCTACGCCGACAAGCATATAGCAAAACCATGCATCCCCATTTTTATCAGGCGCATTCAGTATGGCAAGATCAGCAGCGAAGGGATATTTTTTTTCATCGAGCACTTTGCCATAGTGATAAGTTTTTGTATCAAACCAGAGTGTGCCGCCATTGGTTCCCAGCCACAGTGTATCGGGATGATACATTTGAATAGAAGCTACCTCATTCCAGAAATTGTCACGGCCGTAAAATTCAATACGCTTTTCTAATTGCATTGTAGCAGTATCAATTATCATCAGCCCGTTATACCTTGAAAAGCGGCTGGTGTATAATTTTCCTTTATAGCTAAAAGCGTCACTGAAGCCCGGTGCAGGATTATCCGGCGCTTCTATGGGATAGCGGTTGCTTTTGATAAATAACGCGGATGGTTTCTGATATAAGATCCCTTTACGGGTGCCTACCCATAATTTTTTGTCTTCATCAAGGAAAAGACAATTGATTCTGTATTCAGGCAAATATTTTTTGGGATCAAAAATTATTTTGCCGCTTACCCTATCGAGATGAAAAATAAAGAACCCGTTTCTATAGGAGTTGATAGCAAAAGTAGTTTCATCCAGCTGGGTTATTTTACATCTCCAGTCAAGTTCCAGTGTCCTGTCAAAAGGAAAAGATGAGCTGACGATCTTCTTTGTCGAATGATCATAATAAACAATGCTGTCTGCTTTCTGCTGGATAAAAATAAATTCATGGCGGTTGATCTTGAATTGGTCTATCCAGTAGCCGATCTTTTCCTGTGGCGGGTGATAAAAAGATTGCCATTGATGATCATCCAATGCTATTTCCCTGAGCGACTTCTTCTCTGTATCATAGGTCGCCAATCCTTCTTCATCCACATACACGATATAATTTTTTTCATCCAGCGGAATGATCCTGCGGCCGTAGAGTATTCTTTTTTTGTCAACATCTTCGGGATGATACTTGTCGTAGCGAAAAATTATTTCGCCTTTTTTGTTGAACACATAAAAACCTGCCCCTGCAGCAAGGGCATAGGTTTCACCGGGCAAATAAGCTGCATCCACTGCATAATTAAGATAGATAGAGAAGGCTGTGCTATCGGGAACGACATAGTTGGTGTAAGAAAAATCTTTTGTATTCAATACCTGAAAGCCGCTGAAGCTGATAACGCCAAGTTGGTCATGACCAAACCATTTTAGTTTTAAAACCAGGTTTGATCGTAGCGGAAATGAAGAGGTGGACTGGTAAAAACTTTTGAATGAATGACCATCAAAACGGTTCAGCCCGTTTTCAGTTGCTATCCATAAATAACCAAGATCATCCTGCTGCATGCCGTAAATGAAATTATCACTTAGCCCATCCTTCATAGAGTAGCGTACAAAGTCCTTTTCTTCATATTGCGCCTGTAAGGGTTGCTCAGGAGAAATAATAAATAGGAAAAAGCAAAAAAGCAGTTGCAGCATTCGTGGCTGCATTGGACTTTTCATTCTCATGCCTGCTCTAAAGTTAAGCCTATAATTGTATAAACGGTCAAGAACAGACCTGCCGGTTTCTGCTGCCGCAGATGATGTTGCCATCCATACCCTTAATCATTACAAAGGCACCGTTAACGCAATGGCGGTATCAAAATTTTAGAAAAATCATTTTACCGGAAATGTAAATGCGACCGCCGTTCGTGCAATCGGGCTGAAGCCACTTTTGATAAGAAGTAAATTTCGTAAGCATTATTACCAAACAGAAACGGCTTATGAAAAAAACACTATTCTTTACCTGCTTTGCATTTGCATGGTTTGCCAAAAATTCTTTTTCACAGAATGTCGGCATTGGTACCGTCACTCCCAACATATCTGCGCAGGTTGATATAACGAGCACAAATAAAGGTTTGCTCGTTCCAAGAATGACAACTTCAAACATCGGTTTGATCAGTAGCCCTGCCAAAGGTTTGATGGTGTACGATTCAGTCACCAATCAACTGATGGTGAATATGGGCACGTCTTTATCGCCAAGCTGGCAAACGATAACGTATAAAAGCGGCTGGAACCTGACAGGAAATACCGGGACAACTCCAGCAAATAATTTCATTGGCACTACCGACAACTTTGCAATCAGCTTCCGGCAAAACAATAAATGGATCGGAAGGCTGGATGCCGTTGCTGGTAACTATTATTTAGGTGGAGGCTCAGGTGAAACTGCTACGGGTGTAGGCAATACTAATATCGGTGATTCGACAGGGTATAGCTCAGGAGCAGGGAATTATGGAATAAGAATCGGTTATAAAGCAGGGAAAAATAATACAGGTTCATGGACAACAATAATAGGCACGGATGCAGGACAGGTAAATACAGTAGCCGGAAG
>JAEUVK010000117.1 GCA_016787135.1 Chitinophagaceae bacterium
ATATTGAATGCTTCCTGTCGTGGCAATGAAGTATAGGATGAAATAGCTTCAGCGCCTTTCATAACGTTGATGGCATTGATATAAAATTCCGCCGCCACTCTTGCTGTTTGCTTGTCTTTGGCAAAAGTGAACATACCCACACCAGGATATAGTATCACCACAGGATTAGCATCGCGGATAGCCGGGCTGTTGGGATGTTTGCAGGTATTATAATAATCCGCATACATCTTCCGGTATGCTTCAAATGCAGGGGTCAGTTTTTCTTTCACTTTGGCCCCATCTTTCAGGTCTTCATCCGGAGTTAATGTAAGTACCAGCGGGCTGATCTTGGTTCTTAAGAAATGATCAGGGCAACTCGTACCCAAAGGCGCCAATCTTTCGAGGTCATTGGAGTTGATGTATTCCAGTACCCGGTCATCATCGGTGAAGTGACCGATCATTTTGGTAGCAGAAGAACAAAGACCTCTTAATACAGGCGCTAATGTGGCAGCCTGGGATAGTCTTTTCTCTTTCGGAAGAGATTGAATTTTATTGCCACCAAATACGGCCTTTTTTTTGCCAATATGATCTTCGAGGTATTCAGCGCAGCGTTCTATTACTTCTAAAGTATTGATATAACTTTCATACGCTGTATCGCCCCAGGTAAATAAACCGTGTGAGCCAAGCATGATGCCGCGGATACCCGGATTCTCATCCAGGCATTTCTTTAATTCCAGGCCAAGATCAAAACCCGGTTTCTGCCATTTTACCCAGCCTATTGTTCCGTTGAACAGTTCTTTGGTGATCTTCTCACTGTCTTTGGCGGCTGCAATGGCAATGGCAGCATCAGGATGCAGGTGATCTATATGTTTGAAAGGAAGAAAACCATGCAGCGGTGTATCAATAGAAGGGGCTTTTGAGTTCAGGTCGTAAATGCAATGATTGAACAGCTCCACCATTTCATCTTCATGTTCTATGCCGCGGTAGATATTTTTTAAACTGCGCAGGCGATCAACATATAAAGCAGCCAGCCCGCTTTTTTTCAGCGTGCCCAGGTCGCCACCTGAACCTTTTACCCACATTACTTCTGTTTTTTCACCGGTCAACGGATTTTTAGCCATTGCCTTGCAGGAGGTGTTGCCACCGCCATAGTTGGTCAGTCTCAGGTCGGCCCCAAGCAGATTGGAACGATAGATCAGCAATGCCACCTCGTCGCCTTCCATCCGGGCAGCTATCTTTTCATCCCACAGGTAACTGACATGCTTAAATGTTTTTGTTGCTATTGACATATGTAACTGCTTTTTCTGTGTTTGTTTTTTCATGCAGACTATTACCACGGCCTACCAGCAATACAGACAGGATGATCGTGATAATACCTATTGTTATTGTCGTAATCGTTTTTCTGTTGACCCCTTTCCACTCTTTTAATACGAGTCCCCACATATTGGCTACAAGGATGATGAAGGCCATATGCAGGATCCAGGAACTGGGCCCGTTGCCTAATTTGCTTTCGCCCATGCCATAGAAGAAGAACTGGAGGAACCAGGTAGTGCCGGCCAATGCGGCAAACAGGTAATTGAACTTTAAAGGCGTTTTTTTATTGGTGTAATCGCCAAACGATTTGTTCCGGGCATTCAATATCATACACCAGATAAAATTGGTAGTTAGCCCGCCCCAGAGTAACACCACATAAATGACGTTGTTGCGGTATAAAAATTCGCCTTCACCGGGATTCGCCGCTTTCCACGCATCATTGGCTACCGCCGCCATAGATTGACCCGCTTCCAGGCCAAAATTGAAGCAGGCGCTTAATACACCCGAAACGATCGATACGAACATGCCGAGGGCGAATTTGTATTCTGTTTTTACTTCAGCGCCATGCGGATCAGTACCGGAGGCGTTCAGTTGTTTTTCCTTCATCATGCCTGCCTTACCGCAGATGATGATACCGATAATACATACCACCAGGCCGGCTAATACGGTCAGGCCCCAGGTGGAGTTTGCCATCATGCTGAATGTATCCTTGCCATCAACCGGGGAAAAATCATAGTAAATAGCGGGTATCAGGGAGCCGAAAACCATGCACAAACCGAGGATAATGCTGCTTCCGAGTGAAACACCCAGGTAACGGACACCTAAACCATAGGTAAGTCCGCCAATGCCCCAAAGCACGCCATACATAAAAGTGAAACCAATGGTTTTGCCCGCTGCGCCACTGATGATATCGCCAAAACCCGGGATCGTCAGCCATGCTGCCAGGGGAGGAACAATAAGCCAGGAGAAGAGACCGCCGACGATCCAATAACTTTCCCAGTGCCAGCCTTTTACTTTTTTATAAGGAATATAGAAACTGCCGGACGCAAAGCCGCCTATAAAGTGGAAGATAACGCCAAGAATAACACCCATGGATCAACTGATTTTCGTATGGAAGCAATTAGAATAAAAATTAAAGATACCCGTATTGAAAATTCTGCCTATCATGTACTGTCATGGGCAAAAGGATTGTTTTTCAGGCGAAAAAGAGGTATTGAGAACCATGTCTTTATTTTAATGTAAGTTTGATGGCCATCGAAAAATTGCCTGCGAATGAAACAACCTGTGATCTTTAAGCACCTGAATATTGACTACTATTCAGCGACGCCCAAGTACCTCCAACTGGCCAACTGCATCATCAAGGCCATTTCGGAAGGGGTGTTGAAGGAGAATGATGTCCTTCCTTCCATTAATGAACTGAGTTTTGAATTCGATATTTCCAGGGATACAGCCGAGAAAGGATACAAGCATCTCAAGAAGACAGGCGTACTGGGATCGGTGCCCGGTAAGGGTTACTTTGTCAAGACCACGGAACTGGGCCATAAACTGAAAATATTTCTGTTATTCAATAAACTGAGCCCGCATAAAAAACTTATCTATGATGCATTTGTGGCTTCGCTGGGTGATATGGCGGCCATTGACTTCTACATTTATAATAATGACTTCCTGTTTTTCAAAAAACTGATCAGCCAGCAGAAAGGCGACTATACACATTATGTCATTATCCCCCACTTTTTAGAAGCCAGCGAGAATGTCAGCGAGGTCATCAATACGCTGCCAAAGGACAAACTGATACTGATGGATAAACTGTTGCCGGGTGTAACAGGTACCTATGCGGCCGTATATGAGAATTTTGAAGAAGATATTTACAATGCGCTGGTGCAGGCCAATGAGCAACTGAGCAAATACCATACGATCAAGATCGCTTTCCCGGACTATACCTACCACCCGCATGAGATACTGGAAGGGTTTTACCGTTACTGTCAGCAATACGCCTTTAGTTATAAGGTGGTAAATGATATTGCTGCAGAGCCGATCAATAAAGGCGAGGTCTTTATCAGCCTGATGGAAAATGACCTGGTGATACTCATCGAACGGATACTGGCCTCCGGATTAAAAGTGGGCAAGGATGTTGGCGTGATCTCGTATAATGAAACGCCATTAAAGAAGATCATCCTTGACGGCATCACGACGATCTCCACGGATTTCCAGATGATGGGGGAGAAGGCGGCACAAATGATATTGGATCATTCAACTGAGCATGTGGAGATACCGTTTTATCTGACACTGAGGTCGTCGTTGTGATTATTATCTCTTTTTATCATGATCAATAAAGCACTTCTTTATCTTCTTTGCATATTTCTTTTTTGGTTTGGTTGGAGAAGCCTTATCGCAGGTATAAGAAATGAGAATAAAAAAATCTGGATCCATCTGGGGTTTAATGGGTTGCAAGAACGGTATAAAGAAAAGTATGACCGGATAGTAAATATTATTCTGGGTGGTTTACTTATAGGCTTAGCCATTGGGTTAATATATAAGAGTATTACCGATAAGGCGTTTTAAGTAGGTCAATAATAACTTTTGTAAGGCGTATTCCTGAAAGGGCTGGGCATTTTAAATTAGTATTCATATAGCAGAGACGGCAAGTTTTAGGGTCTCCGGGGTGGAGATCCTTTTTTATATTTCTTTTCGAAGCAATGCTTCCTGGTTTCTGCATTGCCTGCTCTATTGGGGTATTGTCCTGCTGTTGACAGGCTTACTGTATCTTAGCAACACACATAACGCTTGTATATGAGAAAAGGCACAGTAGCTATCCTGCCGACAGTTGTTGCTGCATTGTTCTTTGCCGGCTGTAAGGAAAGCACTCAATACCCGGTACTTGACCAGCCAAAACTGGCAGCAAAGTATTTCGGGGAAGATGCCCAATGGTATATAGACAATATTCCCTTCTTTGAATGTTCAGACACTACTTTAGAACAGGTCTATTACTACCGCTGGAAGATGTATAAGGCGCATATCCGTAATGTGGGAGAGAATGCCTGGGTCATCACAGAGTTCATCAATCATGTGCCATGGGACAGGGACCCCTTCTGTACCATCAATGCGGCTTCGATGCACCATATCTATGAGGGCCGCTGGCTGAAAGATGACCGTTTTATGAACGGCTATATCCATAACCTGCTGCAGGAAGGAGGCAATAACCGCCGCTACAGTGAAAGCGTGGCCGATGCCGTTTATGCCCGTTTCCTTGTCAATGCTGATTCCGCTTTTGTGCTGGCACAATTAGACAGCATGAAAAGCATCTACTACCAATGGGCCGATCACTGGGATGCGGCGAAGAACCTGTACTTTATCCCCGCCATGCCCGATGCCACCGAATATACCATCGCTTCTATTGATGCCTCGGGGGGAAAAGATGGCTTTGAAGGAGGCGATGCATTCCGGCCTACGATCAACAGTTATATGTATGGCAATGCCTTGGCTATTGCACGGATCGCAGCGATGAAAGGAGATAATAGTACGAGTAAGGAGTTCCTGCAACGGGCCGCTTCATTAAAGGCGAATGTGGAGGATAGTTTGTGGAATGATTCCCTGCAGCATTTCACCGACCGGTTCAAACAGGATAACCGGTATGTGCATTACTGGGATTTTATACGCGGCCGTGAACTGGCAGGCATGGCGCCCTGGTATTTTAACCTACCATCAGATAAGCCGGTATTCAATGCCGCATGGAAACATGTGATCGATACGAATTACCTGCTGGGTTCTTTTGGTTTTCGCACCAATGAACCTTCTTACGAATACTACTTCAAACAATTCGTGTATTTCGAAGGGAAAAGGGGCAGCCAGTGGAATGGGCCGAGCTGGCCTTACCAGAGCAGTCAAACGTTGACGGCGATGGCGAACCTGCTCAATAATTATAAACAGGAGGTGGTGAGTGTGGCAGATTACTTAAAATTATTGCGACTCTTTGCCCGGCAGCATTATCTCCCTGATGGAAAGATAAACCTGGTGGAGAACTATGATCCCAATCTCGGTGGCCCGATCGTGTATTACAACTGGAGCAATCATTATAACCATTCCGCTTTCAATAATCTTATCATCAGTGGTCTTTGCGGTATCCGTCCTGCAGAAGGAGATACGCTTGTCATTAATCCGCTGGTGGATTCTTCCATCCGTTATTTCTGC
>JAEUVK010000143.1 GCA_016787135.1 Chitinophagaceae bacterium
AAAGCGCTAAAATATGATCTCACCATTCCCTTTGCCCGTTATGTAGCGATGAATCACAACAAACTCACTTTTCCCTTCAAACGCTACCAGATACAACCCGTATGGCGGGCTGACCGGCCGCAAAAAGGAAGGTACCGGGAATTTTACCAATGTGATGCGGATGTAGTGGGCAGCACTTCGCTGCTCAATGAAGTGGAGCTGGCAAATATCTATGCGACTGTTTTTGAAAAACTGGGAGTTGGCGTTGAAATAAAGGTAAATAGCCGGAAGATATTAGCCGCACTCGCCGAAATATGCGGCGGCGCCGATAAGATGATGGACATTACAGTGGCTATTGACAAACTGGATAAGATCGGTCTGGAAAAAGTAAAAGAAGAGCTGGGACAAAGAGGATTGAACAGCGACCAAGTAAGCATCATCGAAAAATATCTCGCCATCAGCGGCAGGAATGATGAAAAACTGGCACAGCTAAAAAACCTGATCGGTGACAATGAGACCGGCAAAAAAGGAATGGAGGAAATTGAAAGGGTACTCGCAGACTCCGGGCTCACCACTCACCGCTCATCACTCACCACTGACCTCACCCTTGCCCGTGGCCTCAACTATTACACCGGTATCATCTTCGAAGTAAAAGCTAAGAATGTACAAATCGGCAGCATCGGTGGCGGCGGCCGTTATGATGACCTCACCGGCTTATTCGGTGTCCCTAACATTCCCGGCGTCGGTATCTCTTTTGGCGTTGACCGTATTTATGATGTGATGGAAGAACTGAAACTCTTCCCCAATGAAGTCCATACCGGCACACAGGTACTATTCTTCAACCTGGGAGAAACGGAAAGCAAAACCGCTTTTGCCCTTATGCAGCAGTTGCGCAATAGTAATATTCGTTGCGAATTGTATCACGAACCGGTAAAATTTGACAAGCAGTTCAAGTACGCTGAAAAGAAAAACATACCTTACACTATTATTATCGGCAGCAAAGAAATAGCCGACGAAACCTGTATAATAAAAGATATTCGGAAAGGCGAACAGCAAACGATCCCTGTCAATAAACTGGCCGATTTTCCGTTTATATAGCCTAAACCGGCTGTTTTATGAGATATTCATCGCTACTTATCCTTCCCACCCTGGCCTTCATGGCCCCCGCCTGCAACAAATCTTCCGGCGGAAGGAAGAACCTCATTTTTGAATCAGGTTTTGAAGGCAGCAATTATCTCGCCGGCTGGACCAACGATCAGCATTGCTGCGATTATTCGATACAACAGTCATCCGAAGTAGCAAGAGAAGGCAATAACTCTCTTCGCCTCGAAGTAAGAAGTACAGATGCACTGGTCAGCAATTCCATCCGTTCCGAGCTTACTCTTCCGGGAATAACAGACCAGGGCGAAATGTGGTACGGACTGAGCCTTTATTTTAAAGACTGGATACCGGATCATGCCGCTTCTTCAGAACTGCAATGGCATCCCGCCTCAAGTGGTGGAAGTTCCGTCATGTCATTGCGGACCACCAACGGGGAATATGAATTTGTACATGGAAGCGATGCCACAGGATTTACTTATGGACAGGTACCCGCTCAATATCGTACAGTTGTCCCGAATGTCTGGGTTGACCTGGTATTTCATATTAAGTGGGCATCCGGCAATACCGGCCAGATACAGGTATGGAAAGACGGCATACAGGTATATAATAGCCAGGGCATCCGTACGGATTTTGACGGCCAATACCTGAAAGTAGGCATCAACGCATTTGCCTGGTCGCAGGGTATTACGGATATTGCAACGGCAAGGATTTTCTTTATAGACAATGTACGGATAGGCAACTCAAAAGCAACTTATGAGGATGTAAGACCCGGCAACTAAAACAAACCTGAAACGATTTATAATAACCATTAAAAACAACGATCACAAATGAGACGAAATTCACTCCTTATCCTTGCAGCGACAGTACTATTACTGGCTGCATGTGGTAACAAAGGCGGCAAATCAGGACTACTGGTTCCCAAAGATGCGGCCATTGTAGTGCATATCAACAGTGCTTCCCTTTCCTCCAAATTGAGCTGGGAAGAAATCAGGCAAACCAATTGGTTCAAAGAGATCAATAAAGAAGCCGATGATACACTGGCCCGCCAGTTGCTGGCCGATCCCGGCAACTCCGGTATTGATACAAAAGCGGACCTTGTTTTCTTTATGAAAAAACAGGGCAAAGGCGGATACCTGGTATTTGAAGGCTCACTGAAAGATGCTGCAGCTTTTGAGAAAATGCTGAAAGAGCTGAAAAAAGAGAGCGGCCCTGCTGAAACAAAGAAAGACGGCGACTTTAGTTATATGACATCCGACGACGGGGTAGTATTGTGGAGCTCATCAAAATTTGCTTACATCGCCAATGCTCCCATGCCTGACACAAAAAGCTTTTTTGAAGGATATAACTCCCGGGATTCAAAAGAACATGCATTTCTCAATGATAGCCTGAGGCTGTTCGGTCAGCAGGCCCTGACGCTGAAAAGCGGCGACAATCTTGACACCGACAGCCGTTTTGCTGATCTGGTAAAAGACGGTAGCG
The DNA here is from genome assembly GCA_016787135.1 of Chitinophagaceae bacterium. GTDB lineage: Bacteria > Bacteroidota > Bacteroidia > Chitinophagales > Chitinophagaceae > VBAT01. The sequence goes on from JAEUVK010000143.1 coordinate 2,560, forward strand.
ATCTACATCTTTGGATGAATGCCGAAGGATATTATGGCAATATGATGGGTGGCATGATGTCTATGATGAAACTGGGTGTTTTATTTAAGGACAATGTGTCTGCCGCTTCAATGAATTTTGATAATGGAAAGATCACGGCCAGGTCAAAAACGTATTACGGGGAAGAAATGAGTAAACTGCTGGCCGAATATAAACCACAGCCGGTCAGTGCAGAATTGATCAACCGCATTCCCTCGTCGAATGTGGCAGCAGTAATGGCATTCAATTATCCCCCCAAAGGTTTGCAGGCATTTCTGAAAACGATTGGGGTGGATGGCATGGCTAATGGGTTCCTGGCTGAAATGAATTACAGCATTGAAGATTTTGTAAAGGCCAACAAAGGAGATATACTTGTTGCCGTAAGCGATCTTAGTATGGTGGCCAAACAAGATACTATCGACTACGGCGGTGGAATGAAACCCTATGTTTATACTTCTACCAAACCTGACATGAAAGTTCTTTTCGCCACATCTGTAAATGATAAAGCCGCTTTTGAAAAACTGGTCACTCTTGCCTGGGAAGCTACCAAAGGAATGAAAGATAAAGATATACCCGAGATCAGCTACAAATTAGAGAACAACTGGTTTGTGGCCGGCAACTCTGCTGAACAGATCGCCAATTTTATCAACGGCGGCAACAGCAATCTACCTTTTGTGAACAAGATCAGCGGTAAGCCTTTCGGGTTTTATCTTGACCTGAACAAGATCATCAATATGGCTGCAGCTACATTCAATAACTCTGATAGTTCAGGCAAAGAAGCATTGGACCTTTCGCTTAAAATGTGGAAGGATGTGGTAGCCACCGGAGGAGACTATAAAGACAAGGCTTTGATCTCTGATTTTGAGATCAACCTGGGAGACCCGAACACAAACAGCCTGAAACAACTGAACCAGTATTTTGATAAACTGGCTTCGTTGAAAAATGAACGCCGCAAAAAGTTTGCAGAAGAATACGGGCCAGCTACCGATGCACCGGCCGAAGTAGCTCCGGCAAATTAAACCCTGCAATTAAATTCACATAACCACAGCTCACCAATAAGCACAGGAGTGAGCTGTGGTTTTTTAAACCGACCGGCATTTATGCAATTAGCCATCCGGAACCTTTTACCCACTTATTTTGATCAAAGCGTTACACAAACCTCTGAGATATGGGGTAAAGAACTGCTGTTTGACAAAGGCGAAATGATCAAGATCGTAGCCCCTTCCGGAAGTGGCAAATCATCGCTGATGAATTTTCTCTATGGCATGCGGAATGAATACAATGGCGCTATATCATATTCAGATAAAAACATACGGCAATTCTCCCTGGAAGAATTAGCAGCACACCGCAAAGATCATGTCAGCATCGTATTCCAGGACCTGCGGCTATTTTCTGAGCAGACCGTCAGGGAAAATATAGAGATCAAAAGGCAACTGAACCCCTATCACACCGGTGAGAAGATAACGGAAATGGCGAATCGTCTTGGTATCGGCAGCAAGCTTTCTTCCCGATGCAGTACCTGCTCATATGGCGAGCAGCAGCGTATTGCCATCATCCGGTCATTGATGCAGCCATTTGATATTCTTTTGCTGGATGAACCTTTCAGCCATCTGGATGAGAAGAATTCACAAAAAGCCATGGAATTAATGTTGGAAGAGGCCAATAAAAGAAAAGCAACCATCATCTTTGCCGACCTGGAGCGTATTGATTATTTCCCGTTCACCCGACTATATCATTTATAAAAACTGACCGTTGGCCCTTTCATTTAAACCCATACGTCCTTTATTGCAGACCGGCGCCAATGCCTGGTCAAGATGGTTCTCTTATATCGGTCTCGGTATCGGAGTGTTACTGCTACTGTGTTCAATACAGATGTATATCAACATCCAGCAATTGCTCACGGAAGGAAGTATCCGTAAAAATGGTTTCGATTTTGTCTCCATTACTAAAACAGTGACCAATGAAACGATGGGCAAGCCGGATAAGAATTTATTTAAGCAAGCTGATATCGATGAAATAAGGTCGCAACCTTTTATTGACGGGGTGGCCCCTTTACTGCCCAATCAGTTCAGGGTGCAGCTCAGTGCAGGAGATATCATTCCTTTCAGAACAGACCTTTTTCTGGAAACGCTGGAAAATGATTTTATAGATACTATTCCTCCTTCATTTACCTGGCAACCCGGACAGGAAACACTTCCTATCATTATTTCCTCTGATTTCTTTGAAATATATAACGTATTTGCACCGGGACAGGGCCTTCCGCAGGTATCCAAAGAAACAGCCACTGGTATTCCGGTACTGGTAACCTGTGAAGGTAATGGGCAGAGACAGGCATTTGTTGGAAAGATCGTTGCCTTCAGTGACAGAATCAATTCTGTGCTTGTGCCCAAACCCTTTCTGGACTGGGCCAATTTGACCTTCGGCCAGCAGAAAGAAGTGGAAGCCTCTCGTCTTTTTATCAAAACAAAAGATGCCAACAGCCCTGAACTGTTGAAATTCTTAGATAAAAAGAATTATAAGATAAACAAGGACAAAACCATTCTTGGCAGGAACAAAATTATCATTGACAGTATCTTCAGCGGTCTTGGTGTATTCGGAATACTGGTAGTGATACTGGCTTTAATGCTTTTCTCTTTTTACCTGCAACTGGTCATAGCGAGAAGCAAAGACAATCTCCGGCTTTTGCTGACACTAGGTTACTCACCGGCATGGCTAAGTAAAAACGTATCTAAAAAATTCATCCCGGTTTATATCCTGATAGTTTTATTTGCCTTGGCATTGACACAGCTCATGCAATGGGCCTTTCATCATTTTGCCATGTATAACAGGCCGGAGTTGTCTTCGTTTGTGCATTGGATAGTCGGGATCATTGCACTATTCCTGATCGCCCTTTCTTTATTTACCAATTACCGGCTGGTAAAAAATCTGCTTTACAAGCTGAACTAAACCATTTCATATATCACAGCGGCCCCTTGCCCTACCCCGATACACATTGTTGCCAGGCCGTATTTGGCTTTTTGCCTTTTCATTTCATGCAGCAACGTCGCTGATATACGAACACCGCTGCACCCCAGGGGGTGACCGATAGCAATAGCGCCACCATTCACGTTCACTTTATTGATATCGAGTTGAAGATCACGAACACAAGCTATGGACTGCGAGGCAAAAGCTTCATTCAGTTCTATAAGGTCCAGTTGCCCTGCACTGATCTTCGCCCTTTGTAGTGCTTTGCGGGTAGCAGGAACAGGGCCAATACCCATGACAGCCGGATCAACACCGGCTACAGCCATAGAAACCACCCTGGCCATTGGATGCAAACGATATTTCTTTGCTGCCTCTTCACTTGCAAGCAACATAGCGGCCGCTCCATCATTGATACCCGCAGCATTCCCTGCCGTAACTGTTCCGTCTTTACTAAAAGCAGGTTTCAGTGATGCCAGTTTTTCGATGGTCGTTTGTCTCGGATGTTCATCGATCTCAAATAAAAATTGCTTATCCTTTTCACCAACAAGTACCGGCACTATCTCCTCTTTCCATTTTCCGGCAGACAGCGCTTCGAAATATTTCTTTTGTGATGATAATGCAAAAACATCCTGCTCATCCCTTGATATGTTCCATTGTTTTGCCACATTCTCTGCCGTCTCTCCCATATTATAAGGATGATACATTTCCGATAATTTTTTATTGGTAAAACGCCAGCCAAGAGTAGTATCATATATTTCAGCATTGCGTTGAAACGGTGTTCCCGCTTTTGCCATAACGAAGGGGGCCCTTGTCATGCTTTCCACCCCTCCCGCAATAATTAATTCCGCATCGCCGCACATCACCTGTCGTGATGCATCCATGATAGCCTGCAATCCCGATGCGCATAACCGATTCACGGTATTGCCGGCAACAGCAACAGGCAGTCCCGCCAGCAATGATGCCATTCTAGCTACATTCCGGTTATCTTCTCCCGATTGGTTGGCGGCCCCGCCGATCACATCTTCAATAGCGTTCACATCAATGGAAGGGTTTCTTTCCAAAATCGCTTTGATCACATGCGCCAGCAGGTCATCAGGGCGAACAGAAGATAATGCCCCGCCATACTTGCCTACAGGCGTACGGATAACATCAATTACATAAACTGTTTTCATTGATCCTAATTATAAATGCCGCAAGTTAATTGATGTAGAACAAATTATTCCTGGTCCGAAATACTGATAAAGAAGAACCGGGATCAACTGTGATACCGGAAGAAGTCTTTACACGAAGAGAAAAAGTGTATTTACCCGAAAATGGCCAGCTAAAAAGCACACACCGGCATACTAAGACAGATCAAAAACGGCCTGAAGGTCCGGTCATCACATAAAAAATATTATTATGACTGACGGCTTGCTAAAAATATTTATTACTTTGATAGGGAACCTACCAAAAAAGCCAGACATGAAAAAGAACCTTTTGACAGTAATGATCTCCATGCTTATTATTTTTTCCTTTGCCCGCGCCCAAAATGTGGGTATCGGAACTCCTTCACCTACGCTGGCCAGGCTACAGGTAAATGGAAGTGTAGGCGCCGCAGTTGCAATGTTTGGCGCCGACAAATACGGAGTAACCATTGAGGCCGATAATCCTGAGATTGGGTTTAATTACTTTTTTAACGGAGGCGCTAAGACAATAAAGACCGGTTATGCCTCTGTTTCAGGAATGAACCCCTTAACGGGTGAGTTTTATATTGGCAATTTTAATGGTAACCAGTCCAATGCTGATTTTGGTCCTATATCAGGTTTCAGGCAAAATCTCACATTGTATCAAAACGGTGAATTCAGGATAGGCGGCAGCACAAACTTCAGTCATTTTTATTATGGAGCCAATGAGGATACTTATATCCGTGGCGGAAAGAATAATGCCAATGTTATCATCAATGATATTTCCGGTGGCCGGGTGGGTATTGGCATGAGTACTCCTTCAAGAGCAGGGCTGGAACAAAATGGAGTGGTTGGAAATACGGCAGCGATCTTTGGAGGAGAAGGAACCGGAGTTTCTTTTCAGAGGGACTGGCCTGCGATAGGATTAAATCATTGGTATGATGGCTCAACTCACCGGGCCATCGGTATCGGATACGGAGCACAAATTGCTGTTGACCAAACGATCGGCGCATCAGGAGGTGCAATTATATTTACCAATTTTTCACCCCGTGTCAACGCAGTGAATGGTCCTTTATTGAATCCTGTTTCCAATGTGTTTATTCAAAATGGCAGGTTAGGTGTAGGTACTAATCTGCCGGGTAGTGAAATTAATATAGTTCACGCTGATCCGGGGTTCGGCAGCACAGGTCTTGATTACGGATTGCGTATTGAATATCCCGGCACTTCTTATTTCAATATCTATCATACAGGAGGTAGTCTTGGGTTTGCCAACAATGGTAATTTCAGGGCTTCAATCAGTGCGACAACAGGTGCTTATTTCAATGTTTCGGACAGAAGTTTAAAAAAGAATGTTCATTACCTGGCAGATGAGCAAATTATCAGCAAAATAATTCTGCTGAAACCAGTAAGCTATAATATGATGGCTGAAGAAGATTCCAGTGCCAGAAGCTACGGTTTTATTGCCCAGGATGTACAGGAGCTCTTTCCGGATTTTGTAACATCAGTTGGCAATATCAAAGCGATGTGCTATCAGTACTTTATTCCTGTTCTTACCAAAGGCATACAGGAACAGCAGCTGCAAATAGAAAAATTACAGACTGAAAACACCGATCTTAAAGCAAGGCTGGAACGACTTGAGAAAATATTGCTAAATAAATAGCCTATCTGCCTATCGGGATACCTTTCTCTACTATCAGCGGTTGCGGTTGCGTTTTCATTACCTTTGCAGACCGATGAAAGAAAACAGGAACATACGTGAACTGAGTTTGCAGCAACTGGAAGAGTATTTCGAAACAATAGGTGAAAAAAAATTCAGGGCCAAACAGGTCTATGAATGGCTGTGGCAGAAACAGGCTATGAGCTTTGCCGACATGACCAACCTGAGCAAAGATCTTCGCCAGAAGTTAGGTGAAGAATTCACATTGCCCGCTTTACATATTGATGCCACGCAATACAGCGCTGATGGTACTATCAAAAGCCGTTTCAAAACATGGGATGGACATTTAGTGGAAGGGGTGCTTATCCCTACTGCCGAAAGATATACAGCCTGCGTTTCTTCGCAAATCGGTTGCTCACTTAGTTGTAAGTTTTGCGCCACCGGTTATATTGATCGCAAGCGAAATCTTTCTTTTGATGAGATCTACGATGAAGTGGTGCTGATCAACCAGCAATGCGAAAGAGTGTATAATAAAAAGCTGACCAATATTGTTTTCATGGGCATGGGCGAACCTTTATTGAATTATAAAAACGTATTGAGAGCCATTGAATGGATCACTTCGCCGGATGGCCTGGGAATGAGTCCCAGACGTATCACGGTTTCTACCGCCGGTGTCGCCAAACAGATCAAACAATTAGGCGATGATAAAGTAAAATTCAAACTGGCTTTATC
>JAEUVK010000149.1 GCA_016787135.1 Chitinophagaceae bacterium
AACACCTGAAGCCTCTTTTTCTAAACCTTGTGAAAACATGCGGCTGCCCGGCAGCCTGAAAAAAAGCTGGTCACCAGCTTTCAAAACTTAAAAATTAAAAACTGCTGTTTATGAAATCTTCATTGCGACAAGTTCAGCGAACGATCTCCTATGGGCTATACTGCCCGGTGAAAAAGATCCTCTCTTTTGCATTCCCTGTTTTTCTTGCCATGCTTTTCTCTCTACCCGTATTGGCGCAAAACAATATCAGGGTAAAAGGAAGAGTTACAGGTGAAAATGGCCAGGCCATTGCAAAGGCCTCCATTATTGTCAAGGGCACTTCTAACGGCACAACTGCCGATGACAATGGTAATTATGAAATCACTGCCCCGTCAAATGGTACGCTGGTTATTTCTGCGGTAAATTTTGCCACGCAGGAAGTAAGTATCAACAACCGGCAAACTGCGGACATAACCCTTGTAACTCAGGAAAAAACAGAAAGTGAAGTAATAGTTGTCGGTTATGGAACACAAAGTAAAAGAAATGTAACAGGTTCTATTGCCAGTGTGAACCTTGAAACAATGGGAAATGCGCCTAATACAAACATCGGGCAGTATTTGCAGGGCACTGTACCGGGTTTAAACGTGGGACTATCAACTTTTGCTGGCGGTACACCTCCGATAAACATTCGGGGCAGAGTTACGATCAATGGTAGCCAGACTGCTGTTATCATTGTCGATGGAATTCAATATTCCAGTTCTCTATCCTCAATAAACCCTGATGATATTGCCAGTATTGACATTTTAAAAGATGCCAGTGCTACAGCAGTGTATGGTGCGCAGGGAGCAAATGGAGTAATTCTGATAACAACTAAAAAAGGAAAATTCAATCAAAAACCTAAAATAAGCTTTTCAACAGCATACACAAGCCAAAAGCCAAGTGTTGGTGACGATCTGAAACCTAAAAACAGGCAACAGTATCTTGATGGGGTCAGGGATGCTTTTTGGCAGGAGTCTTATATCGGGCCGGATTATACGCAACTTAATCCTGCTTTTGATGTAAGAACCAAGATTGATCCAACGGCAAGGCCCGGCTATGATAATGGAAGAGATTTTAACTGGTATGAAGAGGCGACAAATACCGGGGCAATTTTTGAAAACAATCTTTCTGTATCAGGTGGTGGTGATAGAGTTACTTATTTATTATCTGGCGGCTTTGTTAACCAAAAAGGCTGGATCATCAATGATAAGTTTAACAGGAAAAACCTCCGGGCCAATTTAGAGATCAAAGCTTTAGAGTGGTGGAAAGTGGGTTTGCAAGCGTATGGTTCTTTTGTTGACCAGGATGGCGCTGAACCGGGTTTTGGAGGAATAAATATTTTCAGCCCTTTATATAGTCCTTATGATTCACTTGGCAACGTAATACCCAGTCCTACGAACACAGTGTTAGGTAATCCAATGACAAGTTATTTCGTGGATGATCGTGACAGGCACCAGTATTATACAGGGGTTTTATATACAGATATTGATATTCCCGGGATTAAAGGGTTGCACTATCGTATGAACTTTGGTCAGAATTTGCGTAACGATCAGCATTTCTATGCGAGCCGTTTTGATGCTAATCTGAATGGAAGGGCATATAAAGAAAACCAAAGTTTATACGATTATACTTTTGATAACATACTTACTTACAAAACAAGATTCAAGCAACACGGTTTAGAACTTACGGCTTTATACGGCGCAATAGAAAGAAAATATGAAAGAACCTTTGCTGAAGGAACCGGCTTCTCAAGGCTTAATTTAAGTTATAATGGTATTGGAGGCGCAGATCAAAGAAATATTACTACCAATGCATACTCAGAAGCACTGAATTACCAAATGGGTAAATTAAACTACTCTTATGATGACAAATATTTATTACAGGCAATTGTGAGAAGAGATGGTTTTTCGGGCTTTGCTGAAAATTTTAAATATGGAGTTTTCCCATCTGTTTCTGCAGGCTGGGTCATCTCCAGTGAGGATTTCATGAAAAATATACGATTGGTTGATTATCTTAAACTGAGAGCTGGTTATGGAGTGATTGGTAACCAGACACAGCGTTATTATTCTATTGCAACAGTTAATACAAATAGTTCTTATGTATTTGGTGATAATGCCACTGTACTGTTTGGTCAGCAGGTAGCATCTTTAGGTAATGCTAACCTGAAATGGGAACGTACCAAAGGTATTGATATAGGAATTGATTTTGCTATTCTTAACGATCGCCTGACTGGTAATTTTGATTATTATAACAATAAAACGACTGACCTGTTATTTAATGTGCAAATTCCTGACGTAACCGGCTTTACTACATTCAGAACCAACCTTGGTGAAATCAATAATAAAGGATGGGAAATAGGATTAACTGGGAAAATTATAAGAAATAAAGATTTTAGTTGGACGTCATCCTTTAACATCTGGAGAAATACCAATAAAATCATTCATCTTACAGGAGTAGACGCAAACGGTGATGGAATAGAAGATGATCTTGTAGCAAGTAACTTGTTTATTGGACGTCCGGTTGGAGCCAATACCATTTTTAACTACCTGTCAGGGCCTATTTATCAGTTAGGTGAAACCCCGTTGCCCGGATTTTTTGTAGGTAGCAGAAGTGTGGTCGATGTGGACAAAAGTGGTACTATTACTGCTGCAGACCGTGTGTTTATTGGCTCAAAACTTCCTGCTTACAGTATGAGTCTGTACAACAGTGTTTCTTACAAAGGGATAACATTTAGTTTTATGCTTAATTCTGTTCAGGGTGGTAAAAACGGATACCTGGAGAACAATGCCCGTCAGTATTTCCGTGATGACAATGGTATAAGAAATAATGAACTTCGGGGGGTAGAATTCTGGACACCGGCAAATCCTGATGCAAAATATCCACGTATAACCGGTGGAACCCGTCCTCTTATAGATAATCCCCCATTATATGAATCAAGAAGCTTTGTAAGGCTGCAAGATGCTTCAATTAGCTATACTCTTCCAAAAAACATCCTGGATAAAATAAAAGCACAGGCTATCAATATTTACGTGAGTGGTAAAAATCTTATTACCTGGACAAAGTGGGAAGGTTGGGACCCCGAAGCACTTGTTCCAATTTTTGCTAATGGTGTGACTACAGATGAACCAAACGGCATGAGGACAGATGGCAGACCCGTATTAAGAGCTATTACTATCGGTGCTCATATTACATTCTAACGTGATAACCTGTTAAAAAAAATTATATGAAAAAGATAAAAATTTATTTGCTTGTGCTTGTACTCTTTGCCGGAGGAATCTCATGCAAAAAAAGTTTTCTGGATGAGACTCCACTTGACTTTTTGAGTACATCTAATGCTTTCAAAACTACAGCAGATTTCAATGCATCTGTGTATAATATGTTCAGATTGGTAAGAGAGGAGTTTTATACATTGAATGATAATACAACGTATGATTTCCAATACAGGACAGATCTGGCAATTGATGCGGCTGCAGCTGTTCCAAACCTGGTAGGTGATTTAACCCCAACTAATGGTAACCGCACCGGGCACTGGACAAGACTATACAAGATAATAGCTGAGGCAAATACAGTGATCAGCCGTGTTCCTTCTTCAGACATGACAGACGCCGACAAAAAAATATTCGAAGGTAAGGGACGATTTTTCCGTGCTTTAGGATACAGAACGTTGGCGTATATATGGGGAGGTGTGCCCTTATCACTTGAAGAAACAACAGCTCCACGGGTTGATTTTGTAAGGGCAACAAAAGCAGAAGTGCTTGCCCAATGTATCCTGGATTTGGAATTTGCAGCAGCAAATATACCTAGTATAGGACTTTCATCTTATAAAGATGGCGATTTATCTAAAGAGGCGGCTAATCATCTTTTATCTGAAGTATATCTCGCAGCCGGTCAATTTCAAAAAGCAGTTGATGCTGCTACGGCAGTAATTACCAGTGGTAATCTGAATCTAATGACTGGTCGCTTTGGCAGCATGGCATCAACAGTTCCTGGAGATGTTTATTCAGATATGTTCCGTGTTAAAAATCAGAACAGAAGTTCTGGTAACAGAGAAGGTATTCTTGTTATTCAGATTGAAGCAAATAATCTGGGTGGTGCCGGCGCCACCAACTTAGGTTTTGCCAATGCAGGCGGATATTGTATGGAAAGGGTGCATGTGCCATTAACCCGTGATGCGAATCTTAATGGCGTTGCCTATTTCAAATGGCCTGCTGGTGATTATAGTTCCGGTGGAAGAGGCGTAGGTTTTATGGGACCTTCATTCTGGTTCCAGGACAGTGTATGGAGAAACTCTGGTACTGATATCAGGAATGCTAATCACAATTTTGTCAGAAAATTTAAGGTTACCAATCCGGCAAACCCAATGTTTGGGCAAGACCTCGATTATTATAATCTGCCTGCCGGTACAAGAGGAACGAGTAATGCAGTGCTTGTATCGGGTAAACCAAGCAGGGCTTTATATGCTTTCCAGGCAAAAGCCACTACTCCTTATCAGCATCCACAAGAATTGATGGATCCGGTAAACCGTCCCTGGCCCTATTCATTAAAAGATGGCGCTGCATTTACATTCCGGGATGAATATATGTTCAGGCTTGCTGAAACCTATCTTCTCAGGGCGGAAGCATATCTGGGATTAAACAATACAGCCTTGGCTGCTGCAGATATCAATACAGTCCGGGCCCGTTCCAGCGCTGATCCCATCACAGCTGCCAACGTAAATATTGATTATATCCTTGATGAAAGAATGAGGGAACTGGGTATAGAAGAAAAAAGATTGCTTACTCTCATGCGTTTGGGAAAATGGTATGACAGGATTATAAAATGTAATTCCTATTACGCTGCACAGGCAGATCCCAAGTATAATCTTTGGCCTATTCCTCAATCAGTAATAGAGGCAAATAGAGAAGCGGTAATCACGCAAAACCCGGGTTATAACTAATATTATTTTATTTTTCGATAGAAATGTAAGCGAGAGAGGTGTACTTCACCTCTCTCTTTGAAAACAGGCATTATTTAGCTTCTGAGCGCACCGCGTAGTTTATCTTTTATGCAATTCATTCCTGATATGATCCCGTTGCGAGCTATTTATTGTAAAAGAAAACTTCTTGTTTTAGCAGCGGTCTTTTTTTCGTTGAATTGCCTCTCACAAAGCCGTGAACGCATTAGTATCAATGACGGCTGGAAATTCATGCGATACACTACTGAGCCGGATAAGCTGATATACGATGAACGTCCACTAGTTGCCAACCGTAATGATAATGTGATAGCAGATACAAAAGCGACAGATACTTCTTCAGCTGGTTCTGGCAAGGGGCTA